>CAZGJH010000065.1:1815-3546 GCA_964525735.1 uncultured Sangeribacter sp. | reverse complement strand
ATGGGTGAGTGGGAGGGTATGCAGATTTTTTTATTTATGGAAGCGTTTATCGAGCAATTCCAGGGCCTCAACCAGTGGGACGGACAGCAAGGTACAGGCACTCACGCTTTCCTTTTCCTTAACTGCCGTATACGAGTGTCTGTGCTGCACCTAACTTACTCATGAAATGGCTACTTACCACGTACCATTATTCCGAGTTCCTCGGATCCGACCATTACTAACTATGTGGCTGGTGATGCTATGCATTTTGCCGGCTCTCGCGGCGCAGCCAAAGGCTGACACGCCGCAAAATGCACCTGAACTCGCTGCAGGTGACGACTTCGTATTCGACGGCCTCACCTACACCGTCATCGATCCCGCAGCCCGTACATGCCGCACAAAAGCCGGCGATGGTTGGGAAGGGAGTCTGGTTATACCAGAAACAGTTTCCGACGGTAACTATGATTATACTGTTGTAGAAATCGGAGAAGTAAGTTTCTATATGTGTAATGGGTTGACTTCAATTACTCTACCGAATACAATCACAAAGATAGGGGGTTGGGCTTTCTGCGGTTGCACCAATTTAACTTCTGCTGATTTACCAAATGGCCTTACTGAGATTGATGTACTTGCGTTTACTGATTGTAGAAGCCTTACTGAGATTACATTCCCAAACTCGCTTACTGCGATAAGACAGCAAGCTTTCCAACTATGCACTGGCTTGACGTCCATAATCCTTCCGGAATCACTTACTTCCCTTGATGCGTTGGCATTTAAGGATTGTGAGAATATTGAGTCAGTGACCTATGAGACCAGCATACCTATTGCCACTACCACAAATGTGTTTGAAACACGTGTATATATGTGTGCTCAGTTGAGCATGCCAAATGCGCTTATTTCTGATGTTATTGCTACATCACCATGGAAGCAATTCAGACATATTATGGCTAAAGATGGTTCTGTAACACCGGGTTCAGAGCCAGGGGATTTTGTATACGAAGGAGTAGTGTACACGATTATAGATTCTGAAGCTCGTACATGTAGTACGAAAGCGGGCGACAGAACTTACTGTGGAAATTACTGGAAAGGTGATTTGGTAATTCCGCAAACGGTTTCAGATGGGGAAAAAGAATATACGGTAGTGGAAATAGCAGATTGCAGTTTCTCTGGATGTACTACTTTGAGTTCTATTATGCTTCCGAATAGTGTTACATCTATAGGGGCATATGCTTTCGAAAACTGCAGCGGTTTAAGCTCAATCACTCTTCCGAACGCCATAACTTCAGTAGGTGAAAGAGCTTTCTATTCTTGCGTAGGTTTGACATCCATCGACCTTCCTAACAGCCTCACTACAATAGGAGGGTATGCTTTTGGTATTTGCGTAGGTCTTACTTCGCTAACTCTTCCAAATGGACTCACAACATTTGGGAAGGGAGCCTTTTCGGATTGCAAAAATATCGTAGCAGTAGATTTCCCCGACACGTTGGAGGTAATACCTGATGAAGCGTTCTATAATTGCGAAAGTCTGGAAAGTGCAATTTTAACTTCGGTTACGTCTATTGGCATTCATGCTTTTTATGGTTGCACCAGCTTGAAGAGCTTGGTCTTGCAAGCAGTGACATTTATTGGTTCAAGTGCTTTCTCTAAATGTAGCAGTTTGACGACTGTAGAATTACCCGAGACACTTACAACAATTAGTACTCTCGCTTTTTCCAGCTGTACCAATTTAACCTCTTTATCTCTTCCCGCTTC
>CAZGJH010000065.1:0-1715 GCA_964525735.1 uncultured Sangeribacter sp. | reverse complement strand
TGTATGCAAACGCTCTACTGAAAATGCCCAACGCTACCCTTGAGGATGTCCAAGCTACTACGCCTTGGAACCAGTTCCAGCACATACAGGCTAAGGATGGCTCATCGGATACGGAGTTGGTATACGAAAGTATAAATTTCGGTATCGATGCTCGGGATGGTGCAATGTGGCTGAAGAGCGAAACTGACCGCACTGTCAGCATCTTCCGCATCGACGGCACATGTGTCCGCACCGTCGACCTGAAAGCCGGAGAAACTGTCACCATCACCGACCTTGCCAAGGGCATCTACATCGTAGCCGGCCAGAAGATCATCATGAGGTAATTGGAAGCAAAATGCAATCATGAGCTAAGGCAATCATGAAATAAAACATAGCTTTTGACTTGCAATCGGAGAGCCGTCAGTCGCATTCAAAGTGCGATTGACGGCTCTCCTTATCATAAGCAAACGTGCTTCATCTGAAAAATAATAGGTAAATTTCTGACTGTTGTAGCTTAAAAATAGCTTTAGCAGGTATAAATGTAGCTGTTATTAGTGGGAGGTGTGAAGCTTGCGGGCGGAGGTGAGGAGGTCTTTGAGAGTTAGGAGGGGCGCTTGCCAATAGCGGGAGTTGTCGGTGAAGGCAATGGCATCTTGACTGAGGAATTTTGCACCCCAAACAGGGAGGTTGGTGCCCTGAATCTGGGTTAGAATCTTACCATCTTCGGCATCAATGACGAAGACGTAGCGTTGGCCACCCACCAGTATGCGCTTGCTGTCGTCGGTGATATCGACGGCTGTGAGGGGGTCATTCATAAAGATACGCTTCGTGAGTGTACCAGTAGAGCTGTTCCATATTTTGAGAAAACCGTCGCCCGAAACAGTGACAATGTATTTGCCATTAGGACTGAAGGCTGCGTCGTTGACATAGTTTTCGCCATGCACGAGGCGCAGAAGCTCTTTCGGTGCGGTATAGTCGGTGATATCGAGCACACAGGCTGAGCCGTCGTTTGAAGCTGTGACAAGTTTGGTATGATCCTTGTTAAGCGCAATACTCTTGATGTTTTTGTTGCTTACGCGTCGCGGCCAGAAGTAGATGTCGTGGTTGATGTTCCATGCTCCCACCGTGCGATCGTTGCTACAGGTAAAGATTATGGAATCGTTAAGAAATTCTACGTCGCGCACACTGCTACCATGGCCGAATAGAGTCTTTATAGGTTTGTCGGTGTTCAGGTCGTAGAGCCGAATGGTATTATTGGCCAAGGCGGCAGCCAGAGTATTGCCGTCGGGACTGACAGCCACTGAAAAAGCTCTGTCAGGTACCTGAATCTTACGATTAAATTTCAACTCGGGATAATAGTAGATGTTAAGGTCGCCAGTGCCGAAATCAGTGAATATGACCGACTTGCCATCAGGTGTAAAATCCATATCAGAGCAATCTTGGGCTATAGCATTCACAGGTTTGAGCGTAAGTCCATAGTAGGCCATTGAGAGAAGCTGCGAAAGTGTATCCGATTGTATGATAGTCTTGTCACGTAACGAAAGGATGGCTTCGAGGGCATCGTCATAATTGCGATGGACGATGGCCTCCGATGCGTAAGTGATCACCATGTCCTTGCGTCCGCAACTAAGCAATCCGCTCATCAGACACACCGCCACGATTACAGCGCTTATTGATATTTTGGGAAAGTTTGATAATTTCATAATAGAGCGTTTAATACCACAAAGATAAGCAAA
>CAZGJH010000064.1:0-14375 GCA_964525735.1 uncultured Sangeribacter sp. | reverse complement strand
TGGCAAATTAGGCCTGGAGGAGCGACTTGGCGCTCCGGGAGGCATGAGGAAAAAGAAGAAAAAATAAAAGCCAGCATTTTGAATGCTGGCTTTTATTTTTTTCTTTTTTACCACATGGGGGTGAAGGGGGCGGATTTTTTGAGGGCTTTGTTAGCCTCGCCGATCAGCATTGTCTCTTTGGTGGTGTCGAGCTTGAGGACGGGGGCACCTTTGCGGAGATCGCATTTGGTGAGGTCGATGTAGTAGTAACCCATGTT
Organism: uncultured Sangeribacter sp.; assembly: GCA_964525735.1. Classification (GTDB taxonomy): domain Bacteria; phylum Bacteroidota; class Bacteroidia; order Bacteroidales; family Muribaculaceae; genus Lepagella. The sequence goes on along the minus strand of CAZGJH010000064.1, from coordinate 14,118 downwards.
GGTGACGATGTCCCAGTAGTAGCGACGGTTTTTGATGTCGGAGTAGGAACGCCACTGTGTGGAGGATACGTTGGGCTCACCCTGGATGAGGTAGGTGTAGGGCACACAGGAGTTTACGAGGATGCTACGGCAGATGCTGGTGGCAAGTGCGGGGTCGGCTACCTCTTCGACGTGGTGTGCGAAGTAGTTGGCGCGCACGCAACGGTCGGGACTGCTGACTGTGCCGGGGAGCATGTGCTGTCCGCCAATCTTATCCCAGTAGGCGATAATGGCTTCCATGTCGGGCCACTGGGGGTCGTTGGTCATGGCGCGGATGTCGCCCGGATCGTAGATCTTGATGTCGCCGTTGTCGAACTCGAGGATGGCTGTCTTGCCGGTGGCGTCGGTGATGCCCCAGTGGAGCGCTGAAACTGTGCCGCCGTCGAAGGTGGCTCCTCCGATGCTGAATTTCTGTGTCTTGAGCTGCTCAACAACCTGGTCAGTAGTCTCGTTCTGGTCGAGCATCCAAGCTACGAACACTGCCAACGACATTGGAGGATAGTCTTTTGTCTGATTGTTGACGTAGACTGTGCCTTTGCAGAAGAGGCCGTTGATCACGAGGCCTTTCTCGTTCATACCTTCCGTGATACCGCCATCATAGCCTACGGCGTAGACGGCACCGTATTTCGAGGTCCAGGTGAGGGCACCGGGCTGGTCGGAGCTTTTCTTCTCCATTCCGGCGGGATATACGTAGAGGTTTGTGGGGATCGGGGTCTTCCAATCGAGCGAACGACCTACGATGTATGTGTCATCAAGACCCTTATAGAGCACACGTGTGCAAGCGTCGGAGATGAACGGGGTAGCTACGGCCGCGCCCATGACGGCTGCGGCAGCTATAGTTTTCAGTTTATTCATAATCAGTGTTTTCTCAGGTTTTTAACTTTGTCAATAAACAGGATTAGTGAGTAGCCTGGGCTGTTCAATAATCAAAATTCCATCGTCGAGCCCTACGACGCTATCCTTGTGCTTGTCGAGGAATTTGGCGATGAATTCTGAGGCCTGGTCGAGGTTGTCGAAAGCGTTGGCCACGACGTAGAAATAGCCGTCGTTGCCCTCCGTAGGAATAGCCCCGGGATAGTAATCCTTTAGACGCTTTGCGTGCGCCCGAACATTCGTGGGCATCTTGTAGCGAGCCACGGCAACGTTGTAACGTTGGATTGCGGGCGCGTCGCCTTCACCGATGTATTTCAGATGAATCTGCTTCAAGTTGGCTGTCGTGCCGTTGAGCTCCACCTTCTTCTCGCCCGTCAGGCTCTGAAGGCCCGAGGCGGGTATGGGGATATCGGCGTCGGCGGCAGCCTTCTTCTCGCGTTTGAGACGGGCGGCATCATACGCAGCCTGATAATTCTTTTCTGTAGGCTTACATCCTGACAGGCACAGGCCTGCCAGGATGATCGCTGCATATATAGAGTATTTCATCAGTCAGTGTGATGGAGATCAGTCAACCTGGATCACGAGGAAGGGAGTCATGCTCCAGAATTCCTTAGGATTGGTGATCTCGATAGTCTTGGTCTTGTCTTCGTTCTCCTTGATAGTGTAGCTATCTTCAGGCATGTTGGTCCAGATCTTCACTTTCTTGGAGCCAGTGGGGATCACAGAGAGCGAACGCTTGTCGGCCTTGGTGAAGTAAGACTCGTTGAACTCACCCTTGAGCACCTTGGTCTGGCCCAGGAACTTCTTCTCGAGGAGGCCGTTTTTCTTGAGCTCCTTGTTGGTGCCGATAGCATAATAGACTGTGTTGGCGGCGTTTTCAGCTGCGGTGAATTCCTCCTGGGCTTTCTCCTTTGCGGCAGTTTCGGCAGCAAGGTTCTCCTTGCCTTCGGCTACCTGCGTATTGAGCGACTCGATTTCCTGACGAGCGTTTGAGAGGTCGTTTTCGAGCTGAGCGATCTTCTCATCCTGCTTAGCCATACGGTCTTTGAGCTGAGCGATGGTCTTTGTGAGGATGCTGTTCTGATTGCCGCTCTCTTTGAGTTTGGCTTCCATGTTGTCGAGCAGTTCTTTGTTGGCAGCGAGACGCGCCTTGATGTTTGCGAGGTTCTGACGAATCTCGGCGCGGCGGTCGACGCTTTCGCCAGTGCCCATATTATAGAGCAGGCCCTCCTGCATGTTGATCGAATCGAGACCGGTGTAGATGTCGCCCATAAGGAGCATCAGGGAGTCGTTGAAGCTGCTTGCCTCGGCATATTCAGCCGAAAGTTCAGCGATACGTGCCGAATCTTCGGCGAGTTTCTGAGAATTGTTGGAACAAGAAGCGAGCATCAAAGCTCCGATTCCAAATAAAAGAAGACTTTTTTTCATAATTTTTCCGGTTTTTTAGAATTGTTTACGATGATAACAATCTCCCCTTTGGCTTGGTTCACCGAAAAAAAGTTTTCTAACTCGCCGAGTGTGCCGCGATGGTAGGTTTCGTGCAATTTCGAGATCTCGCGGCATACGCAGGCCTCCGTGTCGGGACCGAAGGCTTCGGCCAACTGACGGAGTGTGCGGGCGAGGCGGAGGGGGCTCTCGTAGATCACGATCGTGCGCGGATCGGCCGCCAGTTCGGCGAGGCGCGTGGCCCTCCCCTTCTTCTGCGGGAGGAACCCTTCGAACACGAAACGATCGCAGGGCAGGCCGGAGGCCACGAGGGCCGGCACGAAGGCCGTGGGGCCCGGGAGACACTCCACGTCGGCACCCAGACGGCGGCACTCGCGGGCGAGCATGAATCCGGGGTCGGAGATGCCAGGGGTGCCCGCGTCGGAGATCAGGGCGATGTTTTCGCCTGCCAGGACGCGCTCGGCAATCTTGGGGGCCTCGACGTGCTCGTTAAATTTATGATGGCTCCGCATGGGGGTGTGTATGTCGTAATGCTTCAGGAGCACGCCGGAGGTGCGCGTGTCTTCGGCGAGGATGAGATCGACCTCGTTGAGCACCTTGATGGCGCGGAAGGTCATGTCTTCGAGATTGCCCACGGGGGTGGGGACTATGTATAATTTGCCGCTCATAATCGGGATGGTTAGGCTTCAGGATTGAGGCTTCGGCTTCAAGCGAAATATTTTTGGATTACGGCGAGGAAATCGGTGACTTCGTCGGAGTTTTCATCCCAGCCGAGCTCGGAGAGGAAGTAATCTTCGGCCTCGTCGTAATTATCCATGGCGGCTACGAGTGCGAGGGTGGAGTTGAATTCTTCGTCGGAGTTGCTGAAGAGCTCGCGTTTGAAGCGGTAGCGATCGTTGATGCTGAATACGAGCTTGCCTCGCATGGCTTGGGAATTTACTGTGGCCTCTTCGGAAACGAGGGCTGGCTTTTCGGGCTCCGGGATTGGCTCCGGCTCTACTGCAGGCTCTGGCTCTACTACGGGCTCCGGCTCCGGCTCCGGCTCTACGATTGGCTCGGGAATCGAAATGACTTCGGGCTCGGGTGACACCACTACTTCCTCTTCTTCAACTTCATATTCGGGCTCTGGAGCGGGATCAGGGGAAGGAGCTGCCACTTCGGGGGATGGAGCGTGCTCGGGGGATGGAGCGGGCTCGGGGTTTATTTCGGCGTAGAGCTCTGTGGCTTTGCGGCGGATGAGCTCGGGGAGCGAAGCGGGCACTTCATCGCGCACTATTGCCAAATGCACTAAGCCTTCCAGCTCATAAATACGATCAAGGAGCTCGTTTAATCTTTCTTTATCCATATTTTGCGATCAATATAAAATTTCTTCTAACACTACTGGGACGGTGTCTATTTCGATTTCGATTATTTCGGAGGAGGAGGCATCATCAGAGGCGGAGGAAGCCGCCGCTGATGCATCTTCGGAATCGTGGGGGATGGCGTGGCTCTTGCCGGGGTTGGGGAAGACGCTCAGGAGCATCTGCTCGGCGGCCTTCTTCGCCTTGTCGCGGCTCACGAGATCGTTCATGATGATCACGACTGTATGCGTGGGGTTGTAATCATCGTCGAGCATGTAGCCGGCGTAACATTGTATCCCTTTCATGCTGCCCGTCTTCATGGCGATATACCCCTCCAGGGGCGTCTCCACGAGGAAGCTCTTGAGCGTGCCCTCCTGCCCTGCGAGGGGGAAGAAGGAGGCATAGTTGACGTCGGCAGCCATATCGCGGAGCACGGCGGTCATGAAATCGGCCGTGACGCGGTTGCTGCGCGAAAGACCGGAGCCGTCGATGAGCGTCACCCCCTCCATCGGCATACCGCGACGCGTCCAGCGATCTGTGGCGCGCCGCGCGGCATCCTCCACAGAGCCGTCGCCTCCCGACATCTTGCCGAAGGTGCGGAGCATCGACTCGGCGAAGAGATTGTCGCTACGCATCATGCAGCTGCGCATGATTTCGTCGATGGGAGGCGAAACATGGTCGAGCAACTTTGTGCGCTTGCCGTCGGCTATATCCTTGCCGTCGAGCTTGATACCAGCGGCGCGGAGACGGTTTTTGAGTCGGGTGGTGAACACCGTTTTCGGATTCTCCACCGATTTACGGCCGGCGGCATTGTTCTCGTAGTTGAAGGCGTGGAAGGCTGTGCCATACGACTGATTGAAGTCGCCCTGCTGCCACGAGGCGGGTCGGCCGCGCCCCGCGAAGGCTGTCTCATCGATGAGCACGTCGCCCTCGATGCGATGTATGCCACGCTCCTTGAGGGCCGCGATGATCTCTTCGATGAGATCTGTGCCGTAAGGCTCGGCCACCGACCCCAGCGAGGGGTCGCCGCTGCCGACAATCACGAGGTTGCCGCGCATGATGCCCATGTCGGATGGGCCGTCGGTGAAGACCCCGGTATGATAGCGAAAGCCCACGCCTACCTCGTCGAGGAGGGCGGCCGAAGTGACCGATTTCATTATCGAGGCAGGCACGAGAGGGGCCGAGGCGTTGTGCTGCCCAAGGGTCTTGCCTACCTGGGAACTCTCGCTCGGGAGCTCCGTGATTTTCACGGCGAGGCTGCGCGCGGGCACCCCGCTTGAGCGAACGAATTTATCGACGGCCTCCTGGGGCGAGACGGCCCAGGCAGCCAAGAAACTGACCACGACCAGCGTGATCGCCAATACATTTTTCCTTATCATGACGCAAAGTTAACAAGATTTTTCCTATTTCAGACGAATTTTTTTGCTGTCTGAGGATTTGTTGCTAATTTTACAGAAAATTTACATTTTCAAGAAGTGAAAGAAACCTCGACAGATTATCCTCCGCGCATTCCATATACGTTCGACCGTGTGGTGCGCATTCTTTTTACGGTGGCTACTCTCATTGCCGTGGTGTTTTTGCTCGACAGCCTCAAGGGGGTGCTGCTGCCATTCTTGGTGGCGTGCGTGATAGCCTACATGCTTGAGCCTATCGTGCACTGGAACATGCGCTGGACGCGCTCTACCACGCGCTTCGTGCCCGTGGCGTTGACGCTGCTCGAAGCCTGCGCCATAGTGGGGCTCTGCTGCGTGGTCTTCATCCCTTACCTCATCTCGGAGACGCGGGAGATGACGAAGATGGTGAGCGACTATGCGGCCTCGCAGATACAGATACCCTACGTTTCGAGCTCTATACACCAATTCTTGCGCGACAACCTCGACCCCAACGAGATCTCGAAGCTGCTCTCGCGTGAGGAATGGACCGACCTGATAAAGGAGACTCTCACCTCCTCCTGGAGCTTCGTGAGCTCGGGCCTGGCTCTCATCCTGGGGCTGCTGAGCTGGCTGATAGTGATACTCTACGTAGTATTCATCATGCTCGACTACGAGCGTATCATGCTGAGCTTCCGACAGTTGGTGCCGATGCGCCACAGGGAGCGCACCTTCCGGGTGGCCAACGACATCAAGAACGCGATGAACCGCTACTTCCGCGGGCAGTTTTTCGTGGCGTTCCTCGTGGGCATCCTCTTCTCGATCGGTTTCCTGATAATCGGGCTGCCGATGGGAGTCGTGCTCGGGCTATTTATCGGGATGCTGAATATGGTGCCCTACCTGCAGCTCATCTCGCTGCCGATCACGGCTGTGCTCTGCATCGTATGCACGGCGAGCACGGGTGTAGACTTCTGGGTGATCTTCTGGGAGAGCATGGCCGTATACGTAGTGGTGCAAATAATTCAGGATCTTTACCTTACGCCGAAGATCATGGGGAAAGCAATGGGGCTCAACCCGGCCATCATCCTGCTCTCGCTCTCGGTGTGGGGCTCGCTGCTCGGCTTCATGGGGCTCATCATCGCGCTGCCGCTCACGACGCTGCTTCTCTCCTACTACGACCAATACATAAGCCGGCAGATACCGGCCGAAAGCGGCACCACTGACCCCGAACAAACTGAATAACAACAGATTTCAAACCCTAAAAAATATCAACCTGCACAGATGGAAGATGCTACCAACGGCCTTATCGGCGATCTCGCGTGGATTCTGCTCTTAGGCGCAATCGTAACCCTTCTCTTCAAAAAAATGAATCAGCCCGTTGTGTTGGGCTATATCCTGGCCGGCTTCCTCGCCAGCCCGAAATTCGTGTATCTCCCCTCGATCTCCAACCTCGACAACATAGAGTTCTGGGCCGACTTGGGCATCGTGGTGCTCATGTTTACGTTGGGCCTCGAGTTCAGTTTCAAGAAACTGATGAATTCGGGCTCCTCGGCCGTGATCACCGCGCTTATAATAATCAGCGGCATGACACTTGCCGGTTTCGGCGTGGGTAAACTGCTACATCTCAACTGGATAAACTGTATCTTCTTGGGCGGCATGATCTCGATGTCGTCGACCACGATCATTCTGAAGACCCTCACCGACTTGGGCATGCGGCAGAAGAAATTCGCATCGTTGGTGCTCGCCGTGCTCATCATCGAAGACCTTTTCGCGGTGTTGATGCTCGTGCTGCTCTCCTCGTTGGCGATGGGCAATGTAGAGGGCACAGAACTGCTCTACTCCGTAGGCAAGTTGGTTTTCTTCCTGATTATCTGGGTAGTAGTGGGCATTTACCTCTTGCCTACCTTCTTTACCCGCGTGAAGAACTATCTCAACTCGGAGACTCTGCTCGTGGTGGCGATGGGCCTCTGTTTCTCTATGGCCATCTTCTCCGTGATGTGCGGCTTCTCGCTTGAGCTCGGGGCCTTCGTGATGGGCTCGATCCTGGCAGGCACGATGGTGGCCGAACCGATGGAGCGGGTGGTGCAGCCGGTGAAAGACCTCTTCGGAGCCGTGTTTTTCATCTCCGTGGGTATGATGGTGGATCCCAACATTTTGGCCACCTACTGGGGCGAGATCCTGCTCCTGGCGGTGGTGGTGATAGTGGGCATGATCTTCTTCGGCTCGATCGGTATGCTGGTGACGGGGCAGTCGCTCCGCGTGGCCATCGAGAGCGGCTTCACGCTGACGCAGGTGGGCGAGTTCTCATTCATCATCGCCTCGCTCGGCATGAGCTTGGGCGTGCTCCAGGAGAGCCTCTACCCGATTATCGTGGCGGTGTCGGTGATCACGATCTTCACCACGCCATATTTCGTAAAACTCTCACAGCCAGCCTATAAATATGTGGAGAAGCATCTCCCTGCGAAGTTCTCTTTCCTGATAGACCGCTATTCGAAGCAAGTGACCGACGCGAGCGAATCGAAGAAGGAATGGGCCAATATCGTGAAGCGCTATCTCTGGCGGGTGGTGCTCTATTCGGTTGTGATGCTGGCCATTATCTTGGTGTCGAAGCAATTCCTCTTCCCGCTTTGCGACGACTATTTGGGCGAGTGGGGCCGACTCACGGCTACGGCCATAACTTTCGTGGCGATGAGCCCCTTCCTCGTGGCTCTCTCCTACCGCACGTCGAACCCCGACGACGATGAGCGTCTGCGCCGCGAGACGGGTAAGAGCTACGCTGTGCCCCGCACGGCGATGATGATTATACGCCATCTGATCACACTCCTATTTATTGTGTATCTGATGAGTATCGGCTACAGTTCGATCGTGGCGTGGGTGACCGGTTTGATCGGCTTGGCGGTGATTCTTTTCGTGGCGTCGCGCCATTTGATGTCGACCTACGGGCGCATCGAGGAGAAGTTTATCAACAACCTGAATATACGCGAAGACACGCGCTCGGGGCGTAACAACCGCCTCGTGGAGGATATTCACCAGGCTTATATAGAGGTGGGACCCTACACCCCCTTCGTGGGCGACAAACTGAAGGATTCGGGCCTGCGCTCCGACTATGGCGTGAGCGTATCGAGCATTCAGCGCGGCGAGATCTTCATACCGCTCCCCTCGATCGACGCGCGCATCTTCCCCGGCGACATCTTGGGCGTGATCGGCAACGACGAGCAGATAAAGCGCCTCAACGATGATATCGAGAGCGCGGAGAAGGCCGCCCGCTCCGTGGAGCCCGTGCAACCGGCTGTGGCGCTTCAGAGCATCCGGCTCACGGATAAGTCGCCGATTATCAACGTGCCGCTCGGAAAGACGAATCTCCGCAACGATTATTGCGCGATGATCGTGAAAGTGCAGCGTGAGGATGACGAATTCGAGAATCCCGGGCCGTCGACTGTGCTTCGCGCAGGGGATATCGTATGGGCCGTGGGCGACTCTTCACGTATCGTCACGATGAAATGACGCGCGCTCTGACTTGTAGAATTTAAGACACTAACAATGAAAGATTTAAACTATATGAAAGCTATTCGCTATGTTGCAATAGCCGCTATCTTCGGGGGGCTCGCGGGCCTTGCGAGCTGCGGCAAATCAAAGAATAACGACGCGGCGGCCGCCGACACAGTAGCTGCCGACACGATCAATCCGGCCGACGAGGCCCAGGCGTGGGTGCCGGTGACTTACATCACGAGCCGCCACATCGGCCCGGCCGATACGTTGGGGGTGGTAGACACCGTGGCCGCGCTGCGCGTGGGTATGCCCGTGGCACAGCTACCCGACTCTGTGGCAGGTCTTTACAATCTGAAACGCAACGGGGGCGACAGCGGCGATGCCGTTGCGATAGAATTTCTCGAAGATGGAGTGGAGCGATTCGTGGCTTACGACTTCGGCGAGGGTAACGTAGACGTTATCAATGTGATAAGCAGCGACGTGAAGGTGAAGACGCTGCGTGGCGACCTGGCATTGGGGTCGCCTATGGCGGCTGTGCTCGATCTGCCGGGCGTGCAGGCCGAATGGAGCTCTTACGACGGCACTGGGATGTGGTATTGGACCTGGCAGGGGCTCTGGTTTGCGCCGAGCCAGGAGAACCTCTCCACCACCCTCTCCCACCGCCTCTATCACTCGGGGCAGGCGCCTACGATGAAGGATTTCGAGGATGATGGTGTGACGATCGGGTTTATCGGCACAGGGCTGCCGTTCTGACGGGGTTTCAGCCTCAGGCGACTGAGCCTTAGGCGGTTAGCCACCGAATTGGGCGGGGTAAAGCATCACCATATTATGGCGCGCGAAATTGCGCGACAGGAAGTTTGGCATCGACTCCATCTCACTTGAATATGAGATGGAGTCTTTTCTTGCGCCTATGATTATGAAGAGGTCTTCTTCGCCGATCTCGCGGCTTTCGAGGATGAAATCGTCCCACCCCTGGATGGAGCGATATTCCTGACGGATAGAGAATTTCTCTTCGGCGAGGAGGTTGCGGATAAACTCGCAAGTGGCCTCCGAAGAGATGAAAAGCACCTTGCAGGCGAGCTGCGAGGCGAGGTTGCCCACGCGCTCTACCCAGATCTGGAAACCGGTTTCGTATTCGGCCTTGTCGGGGGCGAGCACCACGAGCTTGTAGACGGTGTCGACGGGTATGAAGCAGCGCGACATGATGATCATCTTGTGGGTGTTCTGGATGAGCTGCTCGATCATGGAGCCGTAGAAGGTATCCACGACGTTTGATTTGCGGTGCATACCGATCATGATGTCGGTGGCGCGGTTTTGCTTGGCCTCGTTGGTGATGCCGGCCACGACGTTGACATCGTAGCGTTCTATATCCTTGACTTCTATATCGATAGCTTGCGCCGCGGCCACAGCCATGCGCAAGGCGTTGCGCCCCATGGCCACGCTGCGGGCGTCGTCGGAATTGCGCACGAAGAGGGCCGTGACTTCGTTCTGGTTGTGGCGGTTGCGCATCAGCAGGGCCATGCGCATGAGTCCTTCGGCCGTGACGGGGTTGGCCACGGCCACGAGCTGGCGTGCGTATTCGCCTGGGACGTGCTCGCCCGAGGCGTTCATCTCCTCTTCGGTGCGTTCGATGCGGAGGCGTTTGCCGGCCTCCTGGGTGGTGACGGTAGATACGATGCAGCAGACCAGGATCATAAGCACCGCGCCGTTCATCATGTCTTCGTTGAGAAGGCCGTGCTGAAAACCGATCATCGTGGCGGCGATCGTGGCGGCCGCCTTGCCCGATGTAAGACCGAACATGATGCGGCGATCAGTAGCCCCCATCTTGAAGATGCGTGCCCCGGCGTAGGCGGCGAGCCATTTCGAGAGCATGGCCACGGCCACCATGTTGAGGGCCACCCAGGCGACCGTCCAGCTCTTGAAGATGACGTGGACGTTGATGAGCATGCCCACGCCGATGAGGAAGTAAGGGATGAAGATGGCGTTGCCGACGAATTTGATGCGCCCCATGAGGCCTGAGCGGTCGGGGATGAAGCGATTGAGCACGAGGCCGGCGTAGAAGGCACCGAGAATGGCCTCAAGGCCGATGATCTGGGCGAGCAGCGAGGCAATGAACACCATCGCCATGACGTAGATGTATTGACTTACTAAGTCGCTGAATTTGCGGAAGAAAATGCGTGTGACGTAGCGGAATGAGAAGCCTACCACGGCGGCGTAGACCCCCATTTCGAGGAGCAGGCGCAGGGCGTGCCAGAGCGTGAAACCGCCATCGGCGGCGTCGACCACACCGGCCAGAGTGAGCAGGGCGAGCATCACGGCCACGATCGTGGCGCACACGGCTATCACGGCGGGGCGAGCGTTTTGCAGGCCGAAGCGACTCACTATCGGATAGGAAATGAGGGTGTGGGAGGCGTACATGGAGGCCACAAGAGTGCTCGTGGTCCAGGAGGCTCCGAAGGCGAAGCGCGTGCCGAGCACTCCGAGCAGCATCGGGATGGCAAATGTGAGGAGGCCGAAGAGTATGCCGTGGCGTAAGTTCTTGCGTAAGTGGAACATATCTATCTCTACGGCGGCGAGAAACATGAGGTAGAGAATGCCCACCTGGCCGAAGATCTCGAAGCTGGCGTCGCGCGCGAGGAGGTTGAAGCCGTAGGGACCGACGATTACGCCGGCCAGTATCAACCCCACGATATGAGGAATCCTGAGACGCCTGAAAAGGATCGGGCATATCAGGATTATGAGGAGCACCAACAGGAAAATCGCAACCGGCTGGCGCAATGGGAATGTGACGATGAAGAGAGGCAGGGCCGAAAGGTAGGAGTCCATGTATTGGTTTTCAGGTTGTGAAGATAGATTTGGCGTTGGCCTCAGTGGCGGCATCCACATCGGCGGGGTCGAGGGAGAGGGAGGCGGCCACTTGATCGCGCACGTAGGCCACGTAGGCGGGTTCGTTGCGGCGGCCGCGTTTGGGCACGGGGGCGAGATAAGGGGCGTCGGTTTCGAGCAGGATGCGGTCGAGGCCGATCACGGGGAGGGCGTCGCGCAGGGGCTGGGCGTTTTTGTAGGTGACTACGCCGTTGATGCCGAACCAGGGCTGGCACACTTCGCGGATGCGGCGCACATCTTCGGGCGAGCCGGTGAAGCTGTGGAAGATGAGCGGGACGGTGGGCTTGACCCGGGCGATGACGGCGAGGGTGTCGTCGAGGGCTTCGCGGCAGTGGATTATGACCGGGAGACGGTGACGTTCGGCGAGGCGGAGCTGCTCGGCGAAGGCCTCGGCTTGCTCGGCGCGGAAGGTAACGTCCCAGTAAAGATCCATTCCCACCTCCCCTATCGCCACGATGCGCGGGGCCGAGGGGGAGGTGAGGAATCCTTGCAGTATACGTTCGAGCGCGGCGCGCCAGTCGGCGTTCACCTCCGTTGGGTGTAGGCCCATGGCTACGGAGGTGACGGCGGGGAAGCGGCTGTGGAGAGCGAGGATGGGGGCCACGGAGCTCTCGTCGACGTTGGGGAGCACCATGTGGGTCACGCCTGCTTCGAGGGCACGCTCTACGGCCTGGGCGCCTCCATCTTCAAACTGCTCGAGGTAGGGATGGGTGTGTGTATCGATCACTTCTTTCTCCCTATTAGTTTCTCGGCGAGCTTGCGGAAGGCCTCTTTCTTCTCTTCGGAGAGCGATGTGGCGTTGAGGGCTTTCATGGCCTTCTTGGAGTAGGAGCCCACGGCTTTCTTGCACATGTCGCCTACGCCGATTTTCTCGTAGATGCGGGTTACGGCCTTGACTTTCACGTCGTTGGCAGGGAGGGAGAAGGCTGCTTTGAGAGCCTCGACGTTCTGGCCGCCCTCGGCCATGGCGATCACGTAGAGGTAGGTTTTCTTGCTGTTGAGGATGTCGCCGCCGATGGGTTTGCCGAAGGTAGTGGCGTCGCCGAAGGTGTCGAGCCAGTCGTCCTGTATCTGGAATGCGAGGCCCGTCATCACACCGAATTCATACATGAGGTCGGCGTCGGCTTTCGAAGCGCCGCCGATGATTGCGCCGATCTTGACGGCTGCGCCGAGGAGCGAACCGGTTTTCCCTTCGATCATCTTGAGATAGTCGTCGGTGGCGATTTCAGCGGCGTTTTCGAAGTCCATGTCGAGCTGCTGGCCTTCGTAGACGTTGATAGCCATCGTGTTGAATGTGTCGAGCACTTCGCGGAGCTGAGCGTCGGGCACGTCGGCTATGAGCTGTGTGGCGAGGGTGAGCATTGTGTCGCCGGAGAGGATGGCGGTGTTGGCGTTGTATTTTTTGTGGACGGTGGGACGGTTGCGGCGCATGTCGGAGTTGTCCATCACGTCGTCGTGGAGGAGGGTGAAGTTGTGAAACATCTCGATGCCTACTGCGGGGCGGAGGGCCTGCTGAGCATCGTCGCCGAACGCGTCGGCGCCCATGAGGGTGAGCACGGGGCGGATTCTTTTGCCGCCGGCCGAGAGGGCGTATTCGATTGGCTCGTAGAGGGAGCTGAGGTTGCCTTTGGGGAATTCGAGGGCACGGATTGCCGATTCTACGTCGGCGGAGTATTCTGCGGTTGTTTTCATTGCTTTTTTTGGTTTATGGGGTTGTGTGCGCTTAGTTGCTGAATTCCAGGTAGATGCCTTCGTCGAGATCTTTGCCGTGATCTACGCTGAGGGCAGTCTGGAAGCCTTTCATGAAGCGTTCATACATGAGGGTGTCGGCCGCGCAGGCCTGACGGAAAGCGTCTACTTCGAGTTTAACTTCGTTGGCCGTCATTCCTTTCTCGCGGATCTGGGCCACGTATTCAAGACCGAGCTGATAACCGAGGCGCTGGGGGTCGGCTTCGCCAGCGAGAGCGTAAACTTTCATCTTGTCGGCGAGGGGGAGATTGGCGGAATAGTCGTCAAATTCCTTGCTGAAAATAAGCAGGCAAGAGTCGTTGTAGTGCTCGTAGGCGTAGGCGGCGGCGATGGCGAGGGTGTCGATGTGAGCTTCGGGGAGGCGTCCGAGGGCGGAGTTGCAGATGAAGCGGGCCACGGAATCGGCCGAGGCGTGCTGCATGACGTATTCTACCATGGCCTGGTCAGACAGCTGGGAGAAGCCTGCAGGGAAACCGCCCTCGTCTCCTTTTTCGGTTTTGGCGGAGCAGGAGGCGAGCAGGAGGGCTGCGAGAGCGAGGGCGCTCTTGCGGGCTTTGGAGGAGGCTGTCGAAATATTCAGAGTTTTATCTCTCATAATCGTAGACACAAATTTTGTACAAAATTACAAAAAAATTTTGAAAAACGCTTGCCGTCTCAAATAAAAGCATTAACTTTGCATCGTGAAAGCGCACCGGAGGGTATTTGAAGCGTCCGTATGGAAGTTTCGGCTGCTTTTTGGGAGATGCGACACCTTTTGGATAGCTACACAAGGAGTGATGCTCGAGTGGCTGAAGAGGCACGCCTGGAAAGCGTGTATACGCCAAAAGCGTATCCCGAGTTCGAATCTCGGTCACTCCGCCCCCAACAATGATGCGAGCAGCCTACATCATCAGATGTAGGCTGCTCGCATTTTAATTACCTCTCTA
>CAZGJH010000063.1:0-14455 GCA_964525735.1 uncultured Sangeribacter sp. | reverse complement strand
AACAAGTGGGCTACATTCCCCTCTGTGTCTGTGGCATGGCGTATCTCTCAGGAGAACTTCTTGCGCGACAACTCATGGCTCAGCGACCTCAAGCTCCGTGTGGGCTGGGGCCAGAGCGGTAATGCGAAAGACTTCAATATCTACACCGCACGCTTCTTCTATGAGGCTGCCAAGCGTTTCGACTACGTAGATCCCGTCACTGGCAACGTCACCTCTTACAAGGGCCTTTCCGCTGCCCGCAACGTCAACGACAACCTGAAGTGGGAGACCACCACGATGCTCAACATCGGCCTCGACTTCTCCTTCCTCAACGGACGCATCGGCGGTACGATCGAATACTACAACAAGGAGACAAAGGATATGATCTGGGAATACCCTGTGTCTACGGCTCTCTATCCCGTCAACAAGCTCACTGCCAACGTAGGCAAGATGCGCAACCGTGGTGTGGAGCTCATGATCCAGGCTTTCCCCATACAGACAAGAGATTTCACCTGGCAGACCTCCCTCAACTTCTCTCACAACAAGAACACTGTGCTGAGCGTATCAAACAGCGAATTCAACGCCGGTGTGCTCAATCAGTATGATCCCCACATGCCCGGCTTCTCGCAGGGTTGCAACACGCAGCGCATCGTAGAGGGTAAGCCTATCGGTTCGTTCTACCTTTGGGATTGGGCCGGCTACAACGCCGACGGAATCTCTACTTTCTATCGCTACGACAGCGAAGGCAATCACATCCTTGATGAGAACGGCAATCCCGAGGTTACTATGACTCCCGGCGAAGACGACCGCGTATATATGGGCAACGCTCAGCCGAAGCTCACAATGGGTTGGGACAACCGTCTCAACTATCGCAACTTCGACCTCAATCTCTTCTTCACCGGCGTGTTCGGTCAGAAGATCTTCAACGAGCCTCATGCCTACTTCTCCTACATCGGTTCTATCTCGCAGGGTAAGAACGTGATGGCTTCGGTAGTTGACGATCAGCTCCCCACCGACGGCCTCGCTCACACACCTTCGCAGCGTTACCTTGAGAATGGCAGCTATTTCAAGCTCGCTACAGTGACTCTCGGTTACACCTTCCGTAACTGCTTCAACGGATGGCTCAATGATATCCGTGTCTATGTTTCGGCCAACAACGTGTTTACAATCACGAGCTATAAGGGTCGCGACCCTGAGATCAATCTCGGTGGCCTCGCTCCTGGCCATGACACACGCAACGACCATTATCCACGTGCCCGTCAAATTCTTGTAGGTGCACAAATCAACTTCTAATCTGTCAAGACAAAACGATGAAATCATATATAAGATTATTGTCATTAGGTGCGCTCATGGCGGGTATGGCTTCCTGCACGGATCTTGACACACCTATTAACAACCGATATACAGAATTGCCCGACAATCCCATCGCGATTGAGGGTGAGTTTAACGCATGCTATCTCCAGGTGCACGGCTGGTTTGGCCGCGACTTCAACGAGGGAGTGGTAAACCAGGGCGACGAGGTGATGGGCTGTTGCTTCGGCGTGGGCAACTACTTCGACGACGGCCGCTATCTGGATGCCTCTATCCACGCTCTCAATCTCGACAACTGGCGCACACGCATCATCGAGGGTTTCATGTCGGGCGTTAGTTATACCAACACCAAGATCCGCGCCTATGGTGGTCCGGAAATGAAAGATCCCGTTGTGGCTCCCCTCCGTGCCATCAGAGCTTACTATACTTTCTGGATGATGGAGCTCTACGGCGATGCCCCCATCATGGAGCGTCCGCTCATGGAAGATGAGGCTATCGACCGTTCACCGCGTGCTGAGGTAGCCAAATGGATTGAAAGCGAGCTCCTCGAGATTCTCGCTCAGGAGGATGGCCTCAGCAAAGCCAACGACCTCACTACCTATGGCAAACCCAACTATTGGATGGCTGCCGCTCTTCTTGTGAAGCTATATCTCAACTGGGGCGTCTACACTCACGATATCACCACTGTCACCAACGACACTCCCAATGAGAAGCTCGCCGACTGTGTGAAATGGTGCGATGAGATTATCCAATCAGGCATCTTTGAGGTAGGCAAGGGTTATCGCCAGAAATTCTTCCCCGACAATGGTGTGCATATCAAAGACTTCATCTATGCCCTTAACGTAGATCCCGTGACACAGGGCGATGGCACCACAACCTGGTATCGTTGGTTTGGCTTCAAGAAAGATGGCCTTTGTCGCCCCTATACCCTCGGCTGGGAGAATCCTCTCTCTGTCGCCGGACAGACAGTGCTCACAAAAGAGGCGGTAGATAGATTCTGCCTTGAAGGCGACGAGCGTAACGAGATGGTGCTCCAGGGCCCGCAGTATGCGTTTGACGCAGAGTATAAGATGACAGACGAACCTGTCTATATCTATACCAACCCTGCCAAGGCTAACACCAAGATCGGTCAGCTGACATATCATGCCGATTTCGAGTTTGACGATGCCTCGATCTACTCTCTCGGTGATGAGGCCGAACCTAAGGCCACCAAAGAGTCGGTAGCCGATGGCACCGCTCTGCTCAATATCCAGAAAGGCGCCCGTCTCTTCAAATATCCTCCCCGTGAGGTCGACTACACTCTGTATAATCGTCAACAGGCCAACGATGGTCCGATTTTCCGTTATGCTGATATCCTGCTCACCAAGGCTGAGTGTATCATGCGTGGTGCGGCTCCTACTCTCGGTGCTACCGTTGCCGATCTCGTCAACGAGGTTCGCCGTTGTTCGAACGCTCCTCTTGTGACAGGCACTTTCACTATCCAGGATCTCATGGATGAGCGTTCACGCGAATTCATCCTCGAGCCCTGGCGTCGCAACGACCTTATCCGTTGCGGTATGTTTGAGAACGACTGGGGTCAGAAAAACCGCTACAAGGTATGGGACGACACTGATCACACCACCTTCCATTGGGTTGACCGTGTCGATGCCAAGAACGGCGGAATTAGCGTCAAAGATCCTACCCATCGTCTTATGCCGATACATCGTGGCATTCTTGAGACCAACCTCAACTGGGAGCAGAATCCCGGCTATCTGGGTCTGTAATCCCTCCTTCGCTTTGCAAGGTGTCATTAAGCATAATCATCCGGGACGTTGCTGTCTGGTGGCGTCCCGGGTAAGAAATACACTTTAATACATTTCTAACCTTAAATTATGGTAAATTTCAACCTCAAACGCAGCATGATGCTGCTCGGCGCTTCCGCTATTTTAGCATCAGCAGGCGCAGCCGGAACATATCGTGACGTTACCGGCCAGTATATGACCAACCCCGCATTCTTCCCCGGATGGCAGGGTGCCATCACCGACGTAGTTAATGGCGTAGGTGAGGTTTACAACGGCGCATTCAATCTCTATCAGGTGTTTCCCGACATGCCTGCCGGTGAATACACTCTCAAAGCCGACGCTTTCTATCGTTGCGGTTACAATGAGTATTCAGCCGAAACAATGGTAGACGGTGCAAATCATTTCGCATCTCTCTATCTCGGTGAGGCAAGTGTAGTGGTTAAAGGTCTGTTTGACGGTCGTGTCGTTGCTCCCGACAACGTTTGGGAGGCAGCTGATGCTTTTGCACTCGGCGAATATGTGAACACAGTAATCTACAACCACCCCGGTGGCGATCTTGTGCTCGGTATCAAGAACCTCGGTGGCTTTACTGGCGAATGGTGCTGCTTCGACAACTTCCGTCTTACCTGCGGCGACGAGGATTATACAAGCCTCATCAAGAACGCTCAGTTTGACGAAGGCTTCCAGATGGTGAAGGACACTTCAGTTGAATATTGGGATGCAACCAATTCCGATGGCAAGGTTAAGATTCCCGATGTGAATAAAAATGGCGGTGTATATCGCAAAACCAACGCATCTCCCTATAACTACGGTCAGCAGGTAGATCTTCCTGCAGGTACATATCGTTTCAGCGCCCTCACATTCCTCCGTTACGGAGGTGCTGGTAACTATGATGGTAAGATTATAGACTGCAAAGGTCAGTGGGGCCTCAAGGATTCTGATCCCTCTCCCAAGCAGTGGTATGAGCAGAATCTCTACACTGAAGACAATACTTTAGACAATGCTTATCTCTTCATGTCAATGAATGAGGAGAAGCCCACCAACATGATGTGGGACGACGAGTTCGGTGGTGAAATGAATCCGGCTACCGACAAGCGTGTGCGTCTGCGTGGTCCTTGGGAGATCTGCGAGGGCGACTACACCAATATGCCTGAGAACGAAACTCGCGGCACAGCCGACGGCGTAGAGATTATTCCGGAGTATGATGTCCGTAACGTAGTTGCCAATTGGGATGATTCAGGTAGCGAGCGTGAATCAGCAGCTGCTCTTGTCAACAATCCTGAGAAGTGGCGTCAGTATGTAGAGTTCACACTCACAGCACCCGCTAAGGTTTGGGTAGGTCTTGCAAAAGACGCAAACCGTCCCTCACAGTACTGGAACCCGTTTGCCGACTTCAAGCTCGAGGTGCTTGATGGCGAAGGCGCAGTAGAAGGTATCGCAGTCGACGAGAACGCACCCGAAGTATACTACAACCTCAACGGTATGCGTGTAGACAACCCCTCAAACGGTATCTTCATCGTCAAGAAGGGCAACAAAGTAAGCAAGCAAGTAATCAAATAAATACAGTTTGTTATCAGAAGGAGGGACCCGGACGAAGTGATTCGTCCGGGTTTCGTCATTAATATCCCTCTCTTTCACGTATTTTTCATCATAAGTTTTAGGTGTGATATTTGCCAATTGTAGAATTTATTACTACCTTTGCCATCGCATTCGCTTATAGAATCCAAATAAGAGTCTTAAGGTGAATGTAGACATAGTAATAATGGAAGCGTTTACTCGACGCTCTTTCTTGATATAGCGAAATCTGGTAAATTTCAATGGTTCATCAAGAATGTAGCAAACAGTAGATGCCTAAGTAGATATGCATCCAACGCCCAACACGACACTTCCGAATCGTGATGGGCACATCGCATATTCTGCGTGAGGCCTCTGCAAGTTTGCTCGTTCTATGAATCAGGGCAATACCAGGGCCTCGCTATATGGAACGAGCAGCAGTACAGACCTCACGTATTCTTGTATAATTAAGCCATGAGAAACTACTGCTTCTGACTACGCTTTGACTTTTTCATGACTACCGTTTATTTCATTGACTCATTTTCAAATTTATCTATATGAGCCGATTACACAAATTACTTTTCTTACTGGTTCTGCTGACGGCCCTGCCGTCGACGGCGCAGAAACTGGCTGTGCGCGACTTCGAGGCGCGTCCCCAGGACATGGACGCCCAAAGCAACACCCTCGAACGCAGGGACCGCAACGGCAAACGGGCGGCTATCATCAAGATCTACACATCGTTGCCAAGTTCAGAACTCACTTTCGGAGGCTCCGGCCAGGGCTTTGTCGGCCAGGAGCAGCACGGCCCGGGACAGGTGTGGCTTTACATCCCGCGTGCCTCGCAGAAAGTCACCATCTCACATCCGAAGTACGACCCGCTGTCGTTCTACTATCCCACCGACATCAAGGAAGGTCGAGTCTACTCGATGATCCTCTCCCCGGAAGGTAAGGAGGTATCCCTCTCCGCCTCCGCGCGTAACGCCGAGATATGGATCGACGGCGACAGCATCGGCATCAGTCCGCTCAACACCTACGTACCCTACGGCACACACGCCGTGCGTGCCAAACTGGGCAGCCTCCTCTTCGACGATGATATCAACATCGAGCGCGAGGGTCCCTCGCAGTTCTCTCTTCAGATGGAAGACGAAAATCTTAAATACGGCGATGTCGTGATCGACGTTGACGGCGGCGCCGAGCTGTGGTTCCAGGGTCGTCGTGAGGGCGTGGGCCAGTATGCCGCCCATCTCCGTGGCGACGACTACGTGATAGAGGCTCGCAAACCCGACCATGAACCGGCCACGACCACCTTCCGAGTAATACCCGGTCAGCAGACGCACATAAAGGCCAATGCACCGACACCTCATCTCGGTTATCTCAGCCTCGCCACCGTACCCGAGCACGGAGTGACAGTGACCCAGGCCGATACCGTAATCCATACCGAGCGCGAGATGCAACTTCCCGTTGCCAACTACGAGTGGACCTTCTCACGCAGAGGCTATACGCCTGTCACGCGCCGCTTTCACATCACCCGTGGCGAGACGCTTACCGATACCGTTGTGCTGCACAAGATCCAGTACGTTCCGCGCAACACCGTCTACGGAGCCGTGTCCTTCATGGCCGCGCAGCGTTGCGGCGTGTCGTTCACCGTCGGCGGCATGTGGAACAGCGTCGACCTCTCGGCCTCCTACACCCTCGGGCTGGGACGCACGAAGGATGTAAACTGGTACAGCGACGTCGACAATATCCTCGACCAGATCACAAACTACCGCGTTGACGAGTGGGCCGTCCGCCTCGGCTACGGCTTGCGTTTCGCCGAGCGCTTCGGGTTGACGCCGCAGGTGGGCTTCCTCCAGCAGCGTCTCATCGCCAAGAAGAGCGCGGGCAACGGCTTCACGGTCAATTGCCTCTCGATTGGAGCGCGTCTGGCGTGGCATCCCGTGCCTCATCTGGGTATCTTCGTGACTCCCGAATACGCCGTGCCAATCGGCAACAAGGGTGACATAGTGAACGTGTGCAAGTTGGCCGACCTGACGCGCGGGGGCTTCCGCGCCTACGTCGGAGTATCGGTAAACCTTTAACAGAACTGACTTATGAACAATATGATAAACAGAAACAGACTCCGCAATCTGCTCGCGGCCTTCGCCGTGGCGTGTATGGGCGGAGCCATGACAACGGGCTGCTCCGACAACGTTGAGGACGGCCTGTATGCCGACAGCGAATCGCACATAACGCTTTCCGTCAGCGCGTCCGGTTTCCAGAACGGCCTGCTCACGATCGGATCGGCACAGTCGGCCACAGTTTTTACCGTGGCGAGCACCACACGCTGGACCGTGGAGGTGACCGACTGCGAGGGAGCATGGTGCCAGATCACCTACGGAGAGAGCTCCTCCGACGAGGCCGGCCATCTGGGCGACGGCACCTTCACCGTGGAGGCAGCTCCCAACCGCTCGGGCAATCCAAGGGAATGTAACGTGACCGTCTACGCCATCCAGGCCGACGGCACGCATATCCCCGGC
This sequence comes from uncultured Sangeribacter sp., assembly GCA_964525735.1. Taxonomy (GTDB): domain Bacteria; phylum Bacteroidota; class Bacteroidia; order Bacteroidales; family Muribaculaceae; genus Lepagella. The sequence goes on along the minus strand of CAZGJH010000063.1, from coordinate 7,314 downwards.
AAGAGCGTGCTCATCCACCTGACACAGGACCGCCAGAGCATCCTCGTCGACTATGCCGGCGACGTCATATCGCCTTACGGCACGACCACGGCCACCGAGCCTGTTGTCACCGTGACGGCCAACCAGAGCTGGAGCGTCAGCTCCTCGCACGACTGGATAACGGTGATTCCGGGCGCGGATATGACGGGCGACGGTTTCGTTCCCGCTGCCGGTTCAACGGAGGAGAAAGCCGTGAGCTTCCGCTTCAGCGTCAGTCAGAATCCCGGCACCTCGACCCGATCGGGCGAGATCACCATCAGCAGCCCTACATCGGCCTTCACCGCGATACGTCTGAACGTGACACAGGAGGGTTCGTCGGCCACGTTCCTCATCACGCCGACAAACGTGCCGGTGGTGGCTTACGGCGGCGAGGTGATCGAGTTCCATGTTTACTCACCGAGAGAGAGCTGGACGGCACGCGCCATCTCGTCGGGCGATTGGCTCACGCTCGACCGCACTTCAGGCGAGGCCTCTTCGGAGCCCGTGACAGTAAGAGCCACTGTGGCAGCCAATCCGTTGGCGACATCGCGACAGGGAGGCATCGTCTTCACACGTGAAGGCGGCATGGGCGAGTCGACGGTATCCGTCACCCAGCAAGGCAGCCTCGACGTCCCCGACCCGAATTACGACCCCGTGGTCAGCACGCCATGGCTCATAAGCGGCTGGACTTCATCCTGGGTACAGATACGCGCCTACTATCTGTCGCCGATGATCGAGGTTACAGGCTGTGGCGCCTTCATTCATCCGGTCGCCGACGAGGATGATGTGCAGACATTCTACGGACGCCTCGGAGAGAACAATCTGATGATCATCGATATGAACAATCTGGAACCGGACACCGAGTACAAGACCTGGGCTTTCGTATCCTACACTCTGAACGGCACGTCGATGGTGACGACAGGCGGAGCCACCTACTTCACGACTCCCGACCGCAACGGTACCCCTGGCTCCGATCATCAGACTCCCGATCTCGGCGATAACCCGCCCCCATCGATCAACTGATTCTTGACTTAAACATTTTATTAAACTTAAGAATATGCTGAAATTCAATTATAAAAGAAGTTTGCTGATTCTTATGATGTCAGCTTTCTTAGCATTTGCTTATGCCGAAAGCTACTATCGAGATGTGACAGCTAAATACATGACTGATTCCGCCTTTATTCCCGGTTGGCAAGGTGCGCTTACTAATGTTGGGGATAGTGTTGGTGAGGTATACAATGGTGCCTTCAATCTCTATCAGGTGCTCTATGATATGCCAGCTGGAGAATACACATTAACCGCAACAGCGTTCTATCGTTGCGGCACGAATGAGTATTCGCAAGAAAACATGACAGATGGCCGTAATCACTTTGCCTATCTGTATCTTGGCACAGCTGAAGTGATTGTCAAAGGTCTTTTCGATGATGGGCATACGGCTCCCAATACTCAGAAAGAAGCAGCTGAGGCTTTTGGTAGAGGAGAATATCTGAATGAGGTAACTTATAGCCATCCGGGAGGAGATCTTGTGCTCGGCATAAAGAATCTCGGCGGTTACGAAGATGAGTGGTGTGCTTTTGATAATTTCAAACTGACAAAGGGCTCTGTTGACTACACCCATCTCATTGTCAATGCTGATTTTTCGGAAGCTCTCGACAGGTATTCTCCGGCGTGGAATGTCAGGAATATCGAAAACTCTGATAAACTCTTTGAGGCGGACAAAGGGGGCGGTGTATACCGTAAGGTTAATTGTCCTCCATATAATTTAGGCCAACGGCTGGATCTTCCTGCCGGAACTTATCGTTTCAGTGCCCTAACTTTTTTGCGTTATGGCGGTGCCGGTAACTATGACGGTAAGATTATCACCTGTAAGGGTGGCTGGGAGCTTATTGACTCTGATCCCTCTCCCAAGCAGTGGTATGAGCAGAACTTGTACAACGATGATGACACTGAAAATAACGCCTACCTTTATATGTCTATGAATGAGGAAAAACCTACCTCTATGAAGTGGGGCGACTGGAGGGAAGGCGAAATGACTCAGGCAACAGATAAGCGTGTCCGTTTATTAGGGCCATGGGAGATTTGTAATGGCGATTATGCGTCAATGCCTGAAAACGAAACGCGTGGAACAGCAGACGGAACCGAAATTGTTCCTGCCTATGCTACGCGCAACGTAATTCCTTACTGGACAGATTCAGGTTTGGAGCGTGAATCGGCTGCCGCTTTCGTTAATAATCCTGAGAAATGGCGTCAGTATGTGGAATTCACATTAACTGAGCCCACTAAAGTATGGGTCGGTATAGCCAAAGATAGTCGCTTACCCAGACAATTCTGGAATCCCTTAGCCGACTTCAAACTCGAGAAGTTATGCGACCCTGATGCCATTATAACAGATTTCGAGTATGGGGGGATTATGTACACGGTAATTGATCCGGACGCTCGCACTTGCCAAACGAAAGCAGGTAGAGTCGTATCAATTAATCCCGGAGTTTTTGAAAGTGGTAATGTGTATGAAGGAGATTTGGCAATCCCTGAGCAAGTATTTTGCGAGGGTAAAGAGTATACTGTAATTGGGATTGGCGATTATGGATTCTATGGTTGTAACGGTCTTATTACAGTTTCTCTCCCTGAAACTCTTGCATCGATAGGGTGTTATGCTTTTTCGGAATCCTATTCCCTGAGTTCCATCAATCTACCACAAGGGTTGAATTTTGTTAATCACTCTGCATTCGGATTCTGCAAAAACTTGGAGACTATAGTAATTCCTTCATCTTTGACAAAAATCTTAGATGATACATTTGAGTATTGTAGTGGACTCACTTCAGTATCTTTTCCCGAAACTCTGGAATATATAGGTCCGTGTGCATTTGAGGGATGTAGTAGTCTCACATCTGTATCGCTGCCCAATTCTCTTTCTTCCATTGGATCTGATGTTTTTAAATATTGCACTGGGTTAACTTCTATATCTCTTCCCAATACTTTGACTACTATTAACGGGCACCTATTTATGGGTTGTACCGGGCTAACGAATATAGCGTTACCGGAAACCGTTACTTCAATTGAGTGGTGTGCATTTGCAAGCTGTACAGGATTGACTTCTATTACACTGCCTAATTCTCTCACTCGCATTGCAGAGATGGTTTTCTTGAGTTGTACAAACCTTACATCTGTCCACTTACCGGCCACATTGAAAACTATCGGGTATAGTGCTTTTGAAAATGCAAGTAATTTGTCCACAATCATCTATGATGCAGAGGTCCCAATATCCATAACTAAGAATGTCTTTGATAATATTGTTTACGAGAACGCTACGCTGACTATGCCGAATGCGGCTTTGGCAGATGTAATGGATACCGATTCATGGAATCAGTTCAAGCATATCGTAGCTAAAGATGGCAAAATACCTGCGGATGTCAGTGCAGGTGATGAGTTTGAGTATAATGGGATTTACTACACGGTGATTGATCCGGAAGCTCGCACTTGCCAGACGAAGCCAGGCTATACTGACACTCCGGAAGGACAGGGAACTACGGTATATAGTGGTAATCGTCAATGTAGTGGCGACCTTAATATTCCAGAAACCGTCTCGGACGGTTCACAAACCTATACTGTTGTTGCCATTGGCGATTGTGGATTCAGTTCATCTACAATCACTTCAGTCTCTTTCCCTTCCACACTTACATCGATTGGAGAGTATGCGTTCTTTGCTTGCCATGACCTCACTTTTATGGATTGGCCTGCAACTGTTACTACTCTATCAAGAAATGTCTTCACTGGATGTGACCATCTCTACTCTATCCAACTTCCGGAGACACTAGAACGTATTTCTACTGCAGCTTTTAGTTCTTGTGCCGCTTTAGACACCCTCTATTTGCCTTCTCATCTCATAGAAGTAGAAGAATATGCTGTAACCAATTGCGATGCCTTGCGCAAGGTGAATATAGCTGGTGCTCAGACTCAACTCGCCAATTGTGCCTTCTGGAATTTACCAAATATGGTTTCTATTTCTCTGGCTGGAACCTTTGATGTGAGCCAGAATCCGTTCGTTTATTGTCCAGCAATAGCATCCCTGGAATGGAAAAACAACAGTCGGCTTCCACGTGAGGTGATCAATTATTTCGACAATCCGAACCTGCTCATTTATGTCGAAGACCTTCAGTATGCACCACAAGGTATGACGAAGAATATTGTTGTGAATAATGAAGCAAACGGGGGATGGGAATGCATGAACCTCGAGCTCACTCAGGGCTATCCATTCTATGCGGAACATGAATTTGTTGCGGCCAGTAGTTCGATGACTATGGACTTTAATCAGACTACTCCTTTAGGAGTAAGCGGAGGCTGGGAAACAATCGTGCTGCCATTCAATGTATCAATGGTAAGAGCTCATAACGATCAGGACGACCTCGTATCGTTTGCCAATCTGACAGACATCAATACGCAGTTGCCCTATTGGCTCTATGAAGCTAACAGCACAAGCGAATGGAAATTGGCAAGTTCAATTCGTGCAAGTATTCCTTACATCATCGCGATGCCCAACAACGACGCTTACGATCCCAAGTATAATATTTCAGGACCGGTAACGTTTTATGGCCCCGAAGGAACCTACATTTCGATGTTATCAACTACGCCTTATTCGTTGACATGGCCATCAGGACATCAGTTCCGTTCGCTGTGGATTCCACTCACTTATAATGAGGCTCAACAGGCAATGGGCCTTAACGTAGGCATTGATAATCTTGTTGACGATGAGGGAAAGATACTGTTACCCGGCTCTGCTTTCCATGTTGATGTGACACCGCGTCCGCTGGAGGCCTACGTAACTCGTAACGGCTCACGAATGTCCCTTCCCGTCATGGGAGGACAGACACACGTTGAGCTTCTCTCTGCCAGCAATGGACTTGGTATTGATGCTCAAGATGGTTCTATTTGGTTGAAGAGTGAGTATGACCGCACTGTCAGCATCTACAGGATTGACGGAGTATGCGTTGGCACTGTCAATTTGAAAGCGGGTGACACATTCCAAGTATCAGATCTATCAAAAGGCCTCTACATTGTAGCCGGTCAAAAGATCATCCTAAAGTAAATTCCAAAATATAATTAATGACGAAACCCGGACGAATCACTTCGCTCGGGTTTCGTCGTTAATTACCCTATTTGCGCACGTTACCTTCCAAGGTAAACGTGTAGAAATAAGGTAACATATTATTACTAAAATAATTATAGAAAAGTAGGGACGCGATTCTTCGCGTCCTCCGAGCACCATGTGTAGCCGCTCCACAGTCTATCCTATCGTACAAAGCTCCAAAAATATTTGTATTTTGAACAAAACATTTTGTTCGTAAGGACAAAATTAGTACCTTTGCAACATAATAGTGCTCGTATAGGCTATGTCTCTATACCAACACTTTAAAAGGGTAAAGAGGTCGCGGACTAAGTCTTCGCGACCTCGTTCTTTTCTGATACCATTATTCGGTAGCCGAATCATCGATTAAAAGTATTTTAGGGTAGACACACCGATTAGAGCCTACCTTGTAAGAAAACTGCGATAAAACTTTTACTGTGGCAAATTGTTGATATATGGAAAGTATTTATTAACTTTGCCACGCGAAAGGAAATTACAAACATGAGCAATATAATAGCAACAAACCTAAAAAAACTCAGAGAAGCCGCACGTTATACCCAAGACGAGGTAGCGCACGCTCTCGGCATCACCCGCTCTGCGTACAGCAACTATGAATCAGGAGAAAGGGAAGCACCTTATGATGTACTTGAAAAAGTCTCGGATCTTTTCGGTTGCGATATGTATGTACTCTTTGAGGAGAATGAAAATGTGGATGCGATGATTCTTGCCTCTGCATTCCGTCTTGATGGACTCACTGATGAGGACATTGTCGAGATTGTCCGCTTCAAGGATATAGTAAAGTCATATCTGAAAATGGAGGCGATTGAGGCAAAATGAAGGCAGCACTGTTAAATCTCATTGACCAGCAGGTTTCTGAATTCCGTCAAAGAAATAGGAAAAATTTGGCATGAATCAACGCCATTTCACTTCAAGATTATCACTTATAATTTTCAGCTAATTATGGAGGAGGATAATATAATAGTAGCTGTGCTTCCACCAGATAGGAAGATAGTAGAGAAGACAAATCTACATGTCGTTTCTATAAGTTTCAAAGGTAGCTGTCAGTGGCAATTCCTATACGATGGGTTTAAGATACCTGTGAGGATAAAGGAGGGGCCGTTGATGAAACTAATTGATAAAGGCGAGCGTTTTGGCAAAGGTGATTTATTAGAGGTGACTCTTGAAATAATCCAAAGATACAATCCAGCCTATGCCTCATACGAAAACATCCGATTCAAAATCAAAGAATTCCATCGCCATTATCGAAATCATGAGAATGAAATAGATAAAAGTAATGATTTAACATGAAGACATTAAAAGTAGGGACGCGATTCTTAGCGTCCACCGAGCACCGGGTGCCGATTACGCTGAGTATAGGGATGCAGATTGCATTGAGCATCATAGTGCAGTTTTTACCGAGCTTAGAGGTGCAGAGAGGGGATGCATAGTATATGTGGACGCGAAGAATCGCGTCCCTACAATCTTCTGTCATACAACGAATAAGCGAGACCGTGATAATTAATTTACGATCTCGCTTAATTCTTTAGGGGTTATTAGTATGGATATATTCCTACAGTGCGGATTGCCAGAGGGATTTGAGGGTCGACCAGGGGTAGAAGGGAGCTGTGGGGGAGGAGATGGGGAGGAGGGCCGGTCGCTCGTTGTGGAGGATCAGGACGAGAGGGTCCTGCTCTTGGGGATTCTTAAGGAAGATTAGCTGGAGGTTGGCGGCCATGGGGGAGATGCGGTAATCTTGCCAGGTGGCGTAGTAACGGTCGGGGTCGGTTTCGCTTTGGGCACAGCCTTCGAGTTGCATCAGGGCTAAGAGCCTGATTAGGTTTGTGTCATGGCCGAAACGAAGCTGCACTACAGGTGCTTCGGTGGAGGGGCGAGGCGCCCCTCCTTCCCAGTCAGCAGAGCTCCCCGAGTGCCCCTCAGAGCGAGAGGCAGAGAGCGCGGCGTCGGCGCGGGTTATGATGTCGTCGAGGAGCGAACGCGCTGAGAGCATGCCTAATTGCTGGCCTTGTGGCGAATTGGCATGACGAACGTACATGTTATAATTTAGTGCCGACCATAGAGCAAATAGCTCCTCCGTGGTAAAGAGGGAGAGTAGATCAGCGTTGAGGTCGAGGTTTTGGGGCGTGACGGCGATGTCGTGGAGAGTCTTGATGAGA
>CAZGJH010000062.1:7897-14623 GCA_964525735.1 uncultured Sangeribacter sp. | reverse complement strand
TTCTATGAAGTTGCAATGAGTAGGGAAGATTCATTTCTTATAACAGGCAATCTTAAACATTTTCCAAAGAAGCCTTTTGTGGTGTCGCCAGCTCAAATGGTGGAAATCTTATCTGAAAGAGGATACTTTTGAGCTTCATCCGATATTTGAGCCTTTTAACTCGCTAATGATGAAACTGACTATCGAGCATGTCATAGCCCTGCTCCAAGAGCACCTCTCCGTCACGCTGCCCGTGCAAGGCATCAGCATGCTCCCATTCATCGTCGGCGGCCGCGACAGCCTCATCCTCCAGCCTCTCTCCGACGCCACCCCTCTCCGAATCGGCCATATCGTCCTCGCTCACGTCGACGGCCCCGGCTACGTCATCCATCGGATCATCAGCATCGACGGCCCCCACCTCACCCTCATGGGCGACGGCAACCTCAAAGGCGTAGAACACTGCTCCCTCTCCGATGTCAAAGCCCTCGCCACCCATGTAGTACGCCCCGACGGCCTCCCCCGCCCCCTCTACTCCACGAAACAACGCCTCTCCTCCCTCCTGTGGCGCAAGCTCCTCCCAGTAAGACGTTATCTACTAACAATATACAAAAGTCTATGAGAATTAAAGATGGATTCCTGCTGCGCGACGTGTGCGGCGAAACGGTAATCGTCGGCGAAGGGCTCTCTGCCGTCGACTTCGGCAAACTGCTCGTGCTCAACGACACCGCCGCCTATCTCTGGCGCGAAGCTGCACAAATGGGCAATTTCACCCCCGAGGCACTCGCCTCCCGCCTCTGCGACGAATATGAAGTCGCCCCCGCGCAGGCCAAAGCCGATGTCAAGGAGATTCTTGCCAAATGGCACGCCGCCGGCGTAATCGAATGAATATTGTCGCCATAGAGGCAATTTTGCCGCCAATAGAGCGTTTAAGAATTGAATTGGGAAGTTGAATCGTTTTAATGTTATACTGTCATGAAGCATTGCTTAGGGTTGGAGCATAATAGGCTGCTGCACACGTTTTTTGTGGCGGTGGCTATCCTCGTGCTCGCAATCGGATGCAGCCGGACACCCGACACCCGCCCCCACGACGAGGCCGAATCCCTCCGCCAAGTGCTTCACATTCAAGACCTTTACAACCGCCACCCAGGCGACGAAATCGTGCCCCAAATCACAGCCGTGATCGACTCTATGCGCCTCGAAGGCCGCAACCCCTACTATTTCGCAGCCCTCAACATACTCATCGACCGCCTATTCTCCGATGGCCGATTCTCGGAAGCCGACTCCTTAGCCGTCCGAATGGAGGAGGAAGCCCTCCAAGACCGCGACTCCACCTCCATGGCCATGGCCAAACGCGTTCGTGCCCAGATGTTTTACAAGCTCTCCCAAACCGACAAGGCTTTCCACGAACTCCTCCCCGCAAGCCGATACATAGCCGACCCTTTCCACTGCGCCTCCGATTTCGGCACCGCCACCAGTATTCAGGAATGGCTCTGGATTATCGCTCGCGAACTCGGCGACACCCTCGCAATGAACCGCGCCGGCCTACAATTCGCTCAGCTCGTGGAGCAAAACCGCGCTATCAATAACTGGACCGACTCCACAGGCCATTACCCCGTCACAGCCCTCGCTTTCCGCGCCGAAGAGGCCTTCTCGCGGGGCGACATCCAAGCCTCCCGTGCCCTCCTCGACAGCGCAAACGCCCAGACGCTCCCCATATTCCCCTCGCGTGCCTACGAACACCTCTACGAAGTGAGATGCAAGGTGCGCGCAGCCCAACACGACTGGGCCGGAGCCGTCGCCGACGTCGACACACTCCTCGCTACCCACAAAGACTTCCCCTGGTTTTATCTCAAAGACCTCTACCTCAAAGCCAACATCCTCAACCTCACCGGCCACCACGCCGAAAGCGCCGTCGCTTACGCCGACTATGTGGCCTTCCACGACTCTCTCTCCAACGCCCTCACCGACCGTCGCCTGCACGACCTCACCGTGCTCTACCGCTCGGAAATCGACCATCAGCAGCAGAAAACCCACCAGACCCGTCTCTACGCCTTAGGCTCGGTGATACTTCTCCTGCTCCTCCTCCTCACAATCTCCTATCTGCACGGCATCGGCATCAAGAAGAAAAACCGTATCCTCGTGGAGCGCCTCCGCGAAGAAGATCTCAGCAAGAGCAAAAGTCAGCCGGCCGAAACCGAAGCGGCCCCCCTCGACGACCTCCCCGCTATCGAGCTCCTCGACCGCCACATGCGTCGCCAACGCCCTTACTGCGACCCCGCTCTCGGCCGCAAGGAATTGGCCGAGTTTGCCGGCCTCTCTCCCGACGCTCTCGGCCAGCTCATCAAGACCGAACGCGGCCAGAGCGTCAAGAATTACATCAACGGCTTCCGCCTCGAAGAGGCTCGCCGTGTGCTCGGCACCGACTCCTCGGAGACTATCGCCGACCTCGCCGCACGCCTCGGCTTCGGCACGGCCCGCACTCTCCAGCGCGCTTTCAAGGAGAAATACGACATGTCGCCCACCCAATATCGCGACACAGCCAAGGAGATCGCCCAAAATCCCGAAAATTAAAATCGTTTGATTTCCACGCAGTTAAAAATTGTCGCACGCGGCCCCCGATTTTGTCGCTAAGCAAATTGAGCCCGTTAGCGCGAAAATATCTATTTTTGTAGTCTGAAAGATAAAACAACTTTACATCATGACATCATTCATAATAGCTTTGGTAGCTCTCATAGCGGGCTACTTCATCTATGGCGGTCTCGTGGAACGAGTCTTCAAGACCGACCCCAATCGCCCCACGCCGGCCACGACAATGGCCGACGGCATCGACTATGTGGCGATGCCTACCTGGAAAGTCTACCTTATCCAGTTTCTCAACATCGCCGGCGTCGGCCCGATCTTCGGCGCTATAATGGGCATTATGTACGGCCCCGCCGCGTTCCTCTGGATTGTGCTCGGCACTATCTTCGCCGGAGCCGTCCACGACTTCATGTCGGGCATGATCTCCCTGCGGCTCGGCGGCAAATCGCTCCCCGAAATCGTCGGTTCGGAGCTCGGCAAGAAGATCAAGATCGTGATGAGCGTCTTCACATGCGTGCTCCTCGTGATGGTGATCGCCGTCTTCGTCCGCACTCCGGCCAACCTCCTCGGCACCCTCACCCCGGAGCACCTCAACGCCACGTTCTGGGCATCCTGCATCTTCCTCTATTACATCCTGGCCACCCTCCTCCCCGTCGACAAACTGATCGGCAACCTCTACCCGCTCTTCGGCTTCGCTCTCCTCTTCATGGCCGTGGGCATCATGGGCTATATGATAGTAAACGGCGTGCAGATCCCCGACGGATTCTCCGAAGGTCTCTTCAGTCGCCATCCCGCGGGCGAAGACGCCCCGATATTCCCGATGATGTGCATCTCTATCGCCTGCGGTGCCATTTCCGGCTTCCACGCCACGCAGAGCCCGATGATGGCCCGTTGCCTCCAGAATGAGAAACACGGCCGCATGGTGTTCTACGGCGCGATGGTCTCCGAGGGTATCGTGGCCCTGATCTGGGCGGCCGCTGCCATCGCTTTCACCGGAGGCTACGACAAACTGGCCGGCTACATGGCCTCTCACGGCCAAGACGCCGGAATCCTCGTGCATGAAGTCTGCGTCCAGTGGCTCGGCACTTTCGGCGGCATCCTCGCTATTCTCGGCGTGATCGCAGCCCCCATCACTACGGGCGACACCGCCATGCGAAGCCTCCGCCTCATCATCGCCGACGCTATCGGCCTGAGCCAGAAGAAATTCGTGAAGCGTCTCCTCGTCACTCTCCCCATCGTCGGGCTCAGCTACCTCCTGCTCAACGTCAATTTCGACGTGCTCTGGCGCTACTTCGCATGGTGCAACCAGACCCTCTCTATCTTCACCCTCTGGGCCTGCAGCGTCTATCTTGCCCGCAACAACAGCACCAGCATGGCCTATCTGCTCACTATGATTCCGGCCATGTTCATGACGGCCCTCTGCGTCACCTTCATCTGCTATGCCCCGATGGGCTCTTACGTAGAGGGTATGGGTCTCCCGATCCATTACAGCGAGTTCGTGGGAGTGGCCGCCATGGCCATCTGCACGGCCTTCTTCATGAAGTGGAAGCGTGGCGTGGCCATCCAAAGTTCGGTAACGTTCTCTCTCATTGCCGTTTCGCTCCTTACGCTAACCTCTTGCCACGATGAAAACGACAACATCGTGCCTGCCGGTGGCGACCAATACCAGGGCCCGACTACCGACATGGATCTCGGTCCGGAAACCGACGGTTTCAACTCCGACTCGTTCACGCTCGCTCTTGAAACCCCCGACGGCACCATCATTGAGCGCGAGGGCAACCATATGCGCCTCAACAGCCGCTCGCATCTCAACCTCTCCACGGGTCTGGCCGACGGCATCTATCGCCTTCTCTATCTGGAGTATCCCATCACGGATAACCCTGATCTGAAGGATCTTGCCGACCAGTTTCCCACCACGCAGTTCGGTCTCGGAAGCCGCGTGGAGGTGAAAAACGGCACCATCACCGTGCTCGACCATTACGACGAGGAGCTCGGTCTACCGGGTCGCGGCACAGCCGACGAACCCTACGAGATCTCCTCTTACAATAGCCTCATCAAACTCGCCCAGATCATCAACAGCGAGGAGAAAAACCGCCTCATTACCAAGGACACCCACTTCCGCCAGACCGGCAAGATCGACCTCTACCAGGCTTCGCGCGAAGTCGACCGCCGCTACGGCTGGATGCCTATCGGTGCCAATTCGGCCCTCCCCTTCCGCGGCCATTATCATGGCGGCCAACTATCCACGATGATTGTCGACCGTCCTAACTCGGCTGCCGTTGGCCTCTTCGGCTACGTCCACAACGCCGCCATCTACGACGTGAAGCTCTCAAACTCAGCCGTTTCGGGCAACTTTGGCGCGGGCGGCGTGGCCGGCGTGTCGCTCATGTCGGGCACCGACCGCGGCCTCGTAACGATGATCGGCTGCGACGTCTCGGGTTGCGAAATCACGGGCAGCGACCAGTCGGTTGCCGTGGGCGCTCTGTTGGGCGCGGTCGATATCCAGTCGCGCGCATGTTTTCAGAATTGCACCTCTACCGACAACACTATCCAGGGCACCTACAACGCCGGCGGCCTCGTAGGCGGTTCGGGTCTATACTCATCTGTATCTTTCAATTCCTGCCGCAACACCTCCTCCGTCGAGAGCCAGTATTCCGGCGCGGGTGGCCTGATCGGCACTTGCGACACGGTGCAGGCGGCCGCCTCCTCTAACGCCGGTCGCATCAAGGCTGCCACGGCCTATCAGCCGGCCGACACGAAGAATTCCGGCATCGGTGCAGGCGGACTGGTTGGCGGCACAGGCACAGCCACCGTCACCTCCTGCTCCAACACGGGCTCCGTCTCGGGCTACGCCGGTGTGGGCGGCCTCGTCGGTTCGGCCCGCGTAAAGGGCAGCGACACCGACGCTTATATGTACAACAACGTGATGTTCCGCTACTCCTATAATGAGGGTGAAGTCAGCGGCACCGACTGCGTGGGAGGCCTTACGGGCGAGGCTCAATGCGGCACGTATGCTGCCTACAACAAGGGCCACGTGAAGGGCACCCGCTATGTGGGCGGCATCGCCGGCGCCACCTCTATCGCCGTGACTCACAACGCGATCAACCTCGGCAAGATCGAGGGCGCGGATTACGTGGCCGGTATCGTAGGCAAGACCACCTTCGGCTCCCTGGCGCTCGACCATAACTATGGCGAGGTGATCGGCACAGGCTCTCACCTCGGCGGCATCACGGCCCTTGCCGGCAATAACACCATCATTCACTATTGCGGCAATTACGGCGACCTCAAATCTACAGGCAAAGGCCCCGTTGGCGGCATCGTAGGCGAGATTGGCGATCCCCGCGAGTGGACGGCCATGAACACCACGGAGTGCATCATCGGCGGCATGGAGTGCGCCATGGGCATCATCGGCCCTGTAATGGCTATCGCCGGCGAGGCTATCGAGGCCCTCAGCGAGACGCTCGAGGTGGTGCTCCACATCACGGAGGTCACTACCGACTGCGGCCTGCTCATCTCCGACACTGCCCTCTTCGGCATCGGAGTGGCCGAGATGATTGAAGGCGAGGAGGTTGAAGAGCTCTCTTCTTCGCTCTCTCAGGCCGTCAACGAGATCAATGCCGACGTTAAGAACCAGATGGCTCAGCTCCGTCGCATCGCCACCTTTAAGCTCGACGACTTTGATCAGCAGGGGCTTAAGGAAACCGCTCCCGCATTGGTCGACGATCTGCTCGGCTATTACGAGTCGGAGAATGGCGCCGAGCAATTCAACGAGCAGATCAATATCACCCGCGAGGAGCGCGAGGGCTATCTGGAGCGTGTGCACGAAACCAACGAGATTATCCACACCGTCGTGAGCGGCGTCTGCATCGTGGTGGGCGCGGCGGCTACGATCGGCGGCATGGTGGTAACGGGTGGCGCCGCGGCTCCCTTCATCGTGGCCGGTGCGGCTGCATCTTTGGCCGGCGGCCTCAACGCCATCACCAAGACCTGCATGGAGTTTCAGGAGAATGCGGTGATTATCTCGCAGTGTATCAACGCCGGAAAGATCTCCTCTGCCAATGGCTCTGCCACGGGCGGACTCGTGGGCATCTTGCAAGACAACAGCATCTTGCGCGACTGTCTCAACACGGGCGACGGCCCTGGCCACGGCTTCCCATTCGTGGGCAA
>CAZGJH010000062.1:3028-7797 GCA_964525735.1 uncultured Sangeribacter sp. | reverse complement strand
ATCGACGGCACCACCCACGGCTGGAAGCGAGCCACTTCCTCTAACAATTCCTTCCCTATCCCCAACCGTTCGGAAATGAGAAAATACTAAGCCCCAGAAAGTAAGTATGAGATAGTATTAAAGCGATGAAAAAGATATTGTTATACAGTTTTGCTCTCTCGGGCCTCATGGCCTCGATGCTGAGCTCGTGCGGGAGCGACGATGTGAAGTATCCCTCCATCAATCCCGACCTCACTGAGAACGACGGACACACCGTCACCTCCTTCTCTCTGCAATCGTCTCATTTCTACATGCCGGAGAGCGTCGACTCGGTGCGCGTGGCCCTGATCGGCCAGTCGGGCGCGAGCGAGTGTTTCGGAGCCGGCGTGGAGCATATCGACGAGACTATCCGTTTCCGTATGGTGATCCCCTCCGACGCCTCCCTCCCCGACGGCCGCTACATCCTCACGATGCGCCACCCCGACGGCGGTTCGATTCCGGGGCGTCTCTCCGCCGATTTCAAATCAGGCATCCTCTCCAACGTCTCTATCATCATCCCGAAGTATGTACTCGACGGCTCGGGCACGGAAGAAGACCCCTACCTGATTAAGAGCAGCGAAGATTTCTCGATGTTTCTCACCAACCTCGCCGACGATTCCGAAAGCTACGGCGCGGGCCTCGTGTTCAAGCAGACGGCCGACGTGATCGCCCCCGACCAGAGCTCTATAATTTCCGGGCGCGGCTATTGGGGCGCACCCTTCGCCGGCATCTACGAGGGCGGAAGCCACACTATCAGCAGCCTCTTCTATCACGGCAGCCAGCGCGAAAGCTCCGACACTGGTATCGGTCTCTTCACCCAGTTGCTCGGCACGGCCTCTGTGTCTAATCTCTCGCTTTCGAGCGTGGCGATGGCCGGCCTCTATAAGGAGTGTGGCGCGTTGGCGGCCTGCACTTCGGGTGAGACCTCCGTTTCGAATGTCTCAATCTCGGGCTATATCAACGATGGCGACCAGATCGGCGGCCTCGTGGGCAAGATCGAGAGCGGCACTCTCACCCTCAAGGATATCGTCCTGCGCATGAATGTGGAAGGAAATGAGGATATCGGCGGCCTGGTCGGCAAGATTGAGAAAGCCGGCAGACTGATCGCCAACGGCGTCTCTACACCCGACTATCATTTCTCGATTGCCGGAAATAAGAATGTAGGCGGCATCGTGGGCCAGGCCGTAGGATCTACCAATATCACCGGCGCGCGCCTTGAGCATAAGGTGAGCGGAGAGGATGCCGACATCAAGATTATCGAGGCTAAGACGGGCTGTGTGGGCGGCATAATCGGCACTATCCCCGCCGAAGCTTCCGCCCAGGAACTGAAAAATTGCTACGTGCTCTGCCCTATCGGCGGCGACCAAGCGGAGTGTGTAGGCGGGTTCGTTGGCTATATGGCCCAGGCTTTGCATATCTTTATCACCGATTGCCGCATGCAGTCTGTCGTCACCGGAAAGAATTGCGTAGGCGGCCTGATCGGTAAGGCCGATATCCCTGACATCGGCGACGGACTCCGCGTTGGCGGTAGCGATTTCGGCACCCGCGTCTCGGCCGACGATGCCGATGCCAAGATCTCCGGTTCGGAATGTGTAGGCGGCATAGCCGGTTGGTGGAGAGGATATTACAAGGTAGAAAACCCGATCCGCATCAATCTCCCCATCAGCGGCGATAAGTATGTGGGCGGCGCGTTCGGTGCTATCAACACCTCTACCGTCAAGACCAACAACATCGTGTTCGGCCCTGGCAAAGACAATTCGGCCACAAACACTATGCGCATCACGGGCCACACCTCTACCGGAGGTTTCGTAGGCCTGCTCACCAACAGCACGTTGTCTGGTAATTATAAGATCGAGCCTCCCCACAATTTCCAGCCCCCGAAGTTTCCTGAACCGATTTCGGAGTTCTCGGGCGTAGTGATGGGTGGCGAAAACACGGGCGGTATGGTCGGCCACGCCGAAGGCTCGGTGGTTGAGAATCTCTGCTGCGCCGCCACCGTCAACGGCACGAAAAACGTTGGCGGTATCGTGGGCTATTTCTATGAGCCGAGCAACGTCACTCTCCTGAAAGCCTGTGCCTTCAAGGGCACGATCGATCTCCCGGGCGTATCTTACGTAGGCGGCATCATAGGCAAGTATTACTCTCATGCCCAGGGCGTTATCACCCAATGTCTCAACTATTCCGACATTCGCGGCGGCTACTGCACTGGCGGCGTGGCTGGTTTGGTAGAGAAGAGTGTCCCCGCCGTAGAGTGTAGCGCCGACGAGCGTTATTTCGAGATGACGTGGTGCGTCAATGGCGGCGACGTCGAGGGGCAAACCTATATCGGCGGCATCGTAGGCCATTTCTACGTCTATTTCGTAGGCGAGTACAACTCTGTAGATATGCTCCTCTCTAATTCGATGAACTGTGGCAAGGTCACTGGTGAGGCCGACGGCGGCACAAGTGGCATTGGCGGCATCGCCGGCCACGCGCAGAGCATGTCGGGCATCGTGGGTTGCGCCAATCATGGCGATATCACCGGCAAGGGTCATTTCCAGGGCGTTGGCGGCGTGCTCGGCATCGCGGGTATCGACTCTGCTGGCGCCGGACTCCTCGACAATTACCTCAACACCGACGTTCACGAGTGTATGAACACGGCTACCGTCACCTCTACCCACGCCGACTCTTTCGTGGGCGGCGTGGTAGGTTACCTCGAAGAGGGCACGAAGAGCTGGGTAAGCGATTGCCACAACACTGGCGCCGTGCCTTGCAAGCAGAATCACGATTCCGGCGGCATCGTCGGTTGCGTCGACCATCTCACCAACATCTATAATGTTGTGAATCAGGGTATGGTGTCGCATGGCAACGCCACGATCGGCACCCACAAGGCCGGCTCGTTCTTCAATCACGGCGGCCTTTTCTACCTCGAAGGCACTGGCTCCAACTGGCCGAGCGCAACGAGCGTCAGCAAGGCCAACTTCAACAAACAGAGCTCTTTCGGCGGCCTCGACTTCAAGAATAAGTGGGAGATGTCGGCCAATGGCCCCGTGCTCCGTAATTGCCCCTTCAGCAACCGCACCAGTATCTAACCCACAAACCCGATTATGATAATGAAAGCTAACAATATTTTCAACAAGGCATTGGCATTGAGCGCATTAAGCTGCTCAATGCTCCTTGCCGCCTGCCATAGCGACAACAACGACGGCCCTGCCCCCTCTACCGACAAACCGCTCTCGCAGTACAACACTCCCGCTCCCAACCCCTGGTTGGCGAGCAGCGTCTACAGCATCACCCATTTCAATTCGGCGCAGACCGACGCTTTCCCCTACGCCGTGAGAGATGGCCATTTCAATGTCAATCCCGACGATTGCCAGGCGAGCTGGAGCGGCCCCGTCAATCTGATGACAATCGCCTCACCCTCTTCAGATTATATGTGGGGCGTAGGCAGCGACCGCGTCTCGTATATTAAGGTGTCGGGCGGTGGTTTCGAGAAAGTGGCTGAGGCCGCTATGCCGGGCGTCACGATGCGCTCGAAGGCTGACCTCGAGAAACTTACGGCCAACTATTCATCTATCGCTGAGCTCGAAACGGCTGTGAAAGAGGTGTTGGGCGCGATGCCTCAGTTGGCCATTGCCAATGGCAACTATGTGCTCTGCGATCGCGACAACAATATCTTTGTCAACGCCGGCCGTGTCTTGGCAAGCTACTCCCTGGTCGACAAGAACGATCCCGCGAAGGGTATCAAGCTCAACGGCCAGATCGACATGACCCCTCACATCTTCGGCTCGTATACCATTGTGGGCGTCTCGATGAGCTACGACGGCTATCTGATCGTGGCTTCGCAGAAAGGTCTTGTAACTCTCGACCGCGCCCTGACCGGAGTGATCGATTCCTATCCTTTCGGCGACGACCAGATTCTCACCAATTCTATCTCCAACGATGAGAACGGCGGCGTATACGTGGCCAGCAACAGCACCGTCTCTGGCGGCAAAGGCTTGATGCGCAAGGTGATATGCAAGGAGGGTAAATTCTCCGATGCTGAGGCTGATGGCGCATGGCAGGCCTACTACGACGGCGGCCCCGAAGCTCCTGCCATCAAGCACGGCTACGGCACAGGCTCCACCCCCACCTTGATGGGCTTCGGCGATGAGGAAGACAAGCTCGTTGTGATCACCGACGGCGCGAAGCGCATGAAGCTGGTGGCATTCTGGCGCGACGAGATCCCTGCCCACGGCAAAGCCCGCATTGCCGGCGAATACGAGGTAAGCTGCGGACTCCCCGCAGCCACAGAATGGATTCAGTCGGAGCAGTCGGTAGTGGCCGGCGGCTACGATGCATTCGTAGTCAACAATATAGATGCCGCCACAGAAGTGATCTCCGATAAAGTGATCGGCGTCTTGGCAATCGGCCCCTTGACCCCTGGCCCCAAAGGAGCCGAGTGTGTAAGATGGAATGTGAAAGAACATCGTTGGGAGAGCAAATGGACCCGTCCCGACGTCAGCTCTATCAGCATGATTCCCTCCGTCAGCGTTCCCTCAGAGGTAGTCTTCGTCAACGGCTACGAGAGCGATGGCTGGACAGTGACCGGCATGGACTGGAAGACCGGCGCCACGCGTCAACGCGTATCCTTCGGCACCAACAACCGAGGCAACGGAGCCTACGCCGTGATCCAATACCTCTCCGACGGCAGCCTCCTCTTCAACTCCGTCGCCGGCCCCTTCCGCGCCCCCCTCAAATAATCCCCTTGCTGACTGGGACGAGGCGCGCCC
>CAZGJH010000062.1:0-2928 GCA_964525735.1 uncultured Sangeribacter sp. | reverse complement strand
AGGGTCGTCAACGTAGGGACATGCCTTTGGCATGTAGCGGAGCCCCCGAAGCACCAGTCCCATGCCACATGTTAAAGAATTTGAACGCCCCGAACCAAAAAGGCTTGCCGGGAGTTTTACCAATGAATGCAGAAAGAAATGGATAATCCAGACCCGGGTCCGAGTTAGCTTCGGGCTCGGGTCAAATACTATCCCCTTCTCTCTCAAAAACCCTGGTAACTTCTCATAAAAAACCACTCTGGTAACTCTCTAAAAAAATTTGATTTATGAAACTCGATAGCGACACTCTTCAAAAGCTGAAAAATACCTTCGCCTCTCTCGATGCCGAAATCATGCTCCTGGTGAAAGGTAAAGCCGATGATGTGAAATATAACGACATGGTAGAATTTGCCGAAGATTTCACTTCGGCTTCCGATTCAATGATGCTTCGCACAGAAGACACCCCCACCGAAGAAAACGCCCCCAAACTGGAAATATGGCGCAATGGCCAACCCGTGGGCGTTACGTTCGTCGGCGTGCCCGGCGATCGTGAACTCGAATCGCTCGTCTGTGCCATTCAAAATGCTGTAGGTCAGGGCTACAACCTTCCCGATGAGGCGATGCAAACACGCATCGAAGCCATCACAGGGCCGGTGAAGATTTTCACCTTCGTTACGCTATCGTGTGCCATCTGCCCCGACGTGGTGCAAGCCCTCAATCTCATCTCGCTCCTTAACCCACAGATTTCCAACACCGTAGTCGATGCCGAAGCCGCTCCCGAATTCGCTAAGTCGTTCAACGTAAGCGGCGTACCGGTAGTGTATGCCGACGGCGAATTGCTCAATATCGGACAGGCGTCGCTCGCCGAACTCGTTGGCAAACTGGAGGATCAATTCGGCACCACCGCCAAGAATGGCGTCGAAGACAATGTGCCGCTCGGTTTCGATGCACTGATCGCAGGCGGTGGCCCGGCCGGTGTGTCGGCAGCGATCTACCTTGCACGAAAGGGTATGAAAGTGGCCGTAGTGGCAGGCCGCATCGGCGGTCAAGTAAAGGATACAACAGAAATAGCCAACCTCATCTCTATAGACGTGACAACGGGCTCTGCCCTCGCCGATGATCTCCGTAAAGATCTCGATGCCTACGACATAGCCGTTTTCGACCATCGCCGTATCGTGAAAGCCGACCTGCGCTCCGACCGTAAACGTCTCACCGTAGATAGTGGCGAGATCTTCGAGGCTCCGCAAGTAATCATCGCCACGGGTGCTTCCTGGCGCAAGCTCAATGTGCCCGGCGAGGAAGACTACCTCGGTAAGGGCGTCGCCTTCTGCACTCATTGCGACGGCCCCTTCTATCGCGGCAAACGAGTGGCCGTCGTGGGAGGCGGCAATTCGGGCGTGGAGGCAGCGATCGACCTGGCCGCATTAGCCACTCACGTCGACCTCTTCGAATTCACCGACACCCTCAACGCCGATGAAGTGCTCCAGAAGAAACTGGCCACCTTCGCCAACGTCGACATCCACCTCTCCACCGCCCTCACCCAGGTGAAAGGCGACGGAAAGAAGCTTACCGCCGTCGTAGCGCGCACCCGCTCCACTGGCGGGACAAAGGAATACGCCGTCGATGGCATCTTCGTACAAATCGGCCTTACCCCCAACACGCAAGAATTTGAAGGACAGGTAGCTCTCAACGAGCGAGGCGAAGTGATCACCGACGCCTTGGGCCGCACCTCCGTCAACAACGTCTACGCCGCCGGCGACGTCACCGACGCCCCCTACAAACAGATCGTCATCGCCATCGGCGCCGGCGCCACAGCCGCCCTCACCGCCTCCGCCGCCCGCCTCCATCAGTGAGCATGTAGCCGAAGCCGCGCTGGTTGATGATGGCCGCTGAGGGATCGTAGCGGAGGGCGCGACGCAACTTGTGGATGTAGCCGTGAAGAGAATTGCGGTTGCTCACCTCGTCGCGACCCCAAACGGCGATCATCAACTCGGAGGCGTCTACCGTTTTGCCGATATTGGCCGCCAACTTCTCCAATATGCGGGCTTCGATATTCGAAATCACGGTTTCCTTTCCGTTGATACTCAACGTCTGGCCGGTAAGATTGAATTCGTAATTACCAATCTGATATACAATCGCTTCAGCCGATTGACTCACCTTGTTGCGCAACAAGGCCTTGACCCGAATGAGCAGTTCGCGCAGCTCAAACGGTTTCTTGAGATAGTCGTTGGCCCCGATGTCGAAACCCTCCTCGATATCGTCGATCGTGCTCTTCGCCGTCAGGAAAATAATCGGCACAGAGGCCGAGATGCGACGTATCTCCCTGGCCATGGCAAACCCGTCGAGGCGAGGCATCATCACGTCGGCTACCACGAGATCGGCACCGTGGGCTTTGTATTTCGCCAACCCATCTATGCCGTCGAAGGCCGCCACTGCCTCGTAGCCCTGCTCACGGAGAGTGTCGCATACAATGAGCGACAGGTCGCGTTCATCCTCAACGAGAAGTATCTTTGCTTTCATCTTCTTCAAATTTTATTACGAATGTGGAGCCTTCTCCCATCTTGCTCCTAACAGCAATGCTCCAGCCCATTTTTTCGAGTATCTGCTTCACATAATACAGGCCGATTCCGTAGCCGCGCACATCCTGGCGATTACCGTGTGGCACGCGGTAGAACTTGTCGAAGATAAACGGCAGGCTTCTTGTCGGTATGCCGATTCCGTTGTCGGTAATCGCTATGCCGCCCTCGTCGGCTACGATGCGTATCGCCACGGCATCGCCCGAGTATTTGACAGCATTGTCAATCAGATTATTCAAGACATTGGCCAAGTGCGACTTATCGGCTGCCACAATGAGGCCGGGCGTGGCTTCTACTGCGATATCTATCTCTTTGTCGCCTCTCATGCGCTGCGCCGCCGCTATCTCTTCGATGAAAGCAGCCAACTCTATTC
>CAZGJH010000061.1:11598-14853 GCA_964525735.1 uncultured Sangeribacter sp. | reverse complement strand
TATATCGACTATAAGGATCCCGAGTTCCTCAAGAAATTCCTCAACGAGCAGGGCAAAATCCTTCCCCGTCGTATCACCGGCACTTCCCTGAAGTTCCAGCGCCGTGTGGCTCAGGCCGTTAAGCGTGCCCGTCACCTCGCCCTTCTTCCCTATGTAACAGACTTGATGAAATAATCAACTTTAACACCGACAAATAGAATCAATATGAAGATCATACTCAAAGAAAACGTGGCCAATCTCGGCTACAAAGACGATGTTGTCGAGGTCAAGGATGGTTATGGCCGCAACTACCTCATCCCCCAGGGAAAGGCTATCATCGCTTCTGCCGCAGCCCTCAAGCAGCTCGCGGAAGATCAGAAACAGCGCGCCCACAAAATCGCTCAGCTTAAAGCCGACGCCGAGGCTGCCGCAGCAGCTCTCGAGGGCGTGAAGCTCACTATCGGTGCCAAGACAAGCTCTACCGGCACTGTATTCGGTTCTGTCAACGCTATCCAGATCGCCGAGGCTCTCGAGAAGCTCGGCCATAACGTCGATCGCAAGATCATCTTTATCAAGGAGCCCGTTAAGGAAGTTGGCACCTACACTGCCACTATCAAATTCCACAAGGAGGTTTCCAAGGATATCGAATTCGAAGTTGTCGCTGAGTAATTTCAGCCCCACAATTCATCCCTTATATCGGGCTGCATTCCGTAATTCGGAGTGTAGCCCATCTTTATTTGGGAATGTCAATTTTTTTGCGTAAATTTGCACATTCAGAAGCCGCCTCGAAGTCTTCCTCTAAAAAGCCCGAATTCATCCCCAGCCCGAATTCATCCCCAAAAAAGAAACAACAGACGGCCTTCTTCAAAATGAATAAAAAACATCACTACATATGCGCTTTAATATCGACGGAAAAATTTTCCAGCAGCAGCTTCAGGCAGTCAACAAGGTGATCAATTCGAAAAATGCCTTGTCTATTCTCGATAATTTCCTCTTCGAACTCAACGACGGCCAACTCCGTGTCACTGGCTCCGACCAGGAGAATATCGTTTCTTCTTGCGTCGAAGTCATGGATCCCGAAGGGGAGGGGGCTATCGCAGTGCCCGCAAAGACTCTCCTCGAAATCACCAAGGAGATCAGCAACCAGCCCATCACGTTCTATCTCGATGAAAACACCAACGAGATCGTGATCTCTTTCCTCACGGGCCATTTCAATTTCATGGGCATCAACGCCAATGAATATCCCAAAGGGGAGAATATGGAAGCCGACGCTATCGAACTCACCGTCCCTGCCTCAGTAGTGAAGAAGGGCATCGAAAAAACTATCTACGCCGTGAGCCTCGAACCCATCCGCCCTATGATGACCGGTATCTTCTGGGATATCCATGAGGGCGACATCACTTTCGTGGCCAGCGACACCCACAAGCTCGTGCGCTACATCAACTATGAGGTTTCTCCCGAGGTGAAAACCTCTTTCATCATGCCGGCCAAACCCGCTTCTATCATCAAGGGTATCCTCGACAAGGAGGTTGAAAACGTCAAGATCACTATCGGCCAGAAGGGCGCGCGCTTCGAATTCGGCGGCTACACCCTCACTTGCCGCTTCATAAAGGGTAATTACCCCAACTACAACCGCGTGATCCCCTCAAGCAACCCCTTCACGATGCAGGCCGACCGCGACACATTCCTCAACGCTATGCGCCGCGTAGCTATCTTCGCGAGCAAGGCTTCGAATCTCGTGAAGTTCGACCTTTCTCCCGTCACGATGAAGCTCAGCGCGCAAGATCTCGACTATGGCACGTCGGCCGAAGAGAAGGTGATGTGCGAATATGAAGGCAACGCGATGACTATCGGTTTCAACGCCACCTACACGATGGAGATTCTCAGCAACCTCGGCGGCGAAAGCGTGGTGGTGCGCCTCTCCGATCCCGCTCGCCCAGGTGTGTTCGAACCCCTCGAGCAGGAGCCCAACGAGAATATTGTCACTATCCAGATGCCTTTGCAAGTAATTGAATAACGATGCGACTCAATCTTCAACGTCCCATAATTTTCTTCGACCTCGAAACCACCGGCACCAACGTCACCCACGACCGTATCGTGGAGATATCCTACATCAAGGTATATCCCGATGGCACTGAGGAGAAGAAGAGCCGCCGCCTCAACCCGGAGATGCCCATCCCCCCGGCGAGCACGGCTGTGCATCACATCACCGACGAAGATGTGAAAGATGAGCTCACTTTCAAACAGATAGCAAAGTCGCTCCTGGCTATCTTCGAGGGCTGCGACATTGCCGGCTACAACAGCAATAAGTTTGACGTGCCTGTGCTCATGGAGGAGTTTGCCCGCTGCGGCATCAACTTCGACATCTCTGGCCGCCGCTTCATCGACGTGCAGAATATCTTCCACAAGATGGAGCAGCGCACGCTCGTGGCGGCCTATAAGTTCTATTGCGGAGCCAACCTGGAGGATGCCCACAGCGCCCTGGCCGACACTCAGGCCACATATGAGGTGCTCATGGGTCAGCTCGACCGCTACGACGAGTTGGAAAACGACGTCGACTTCCTCGCGAAGTTCTCTACGATAGGTCGCAACGTCGACCTCGCGGCCCGTATCGTGCTCGACGATGACGACGAACCGATCTTCAACTTCGGCAAACACAAGGGTAAGAAGGTGAAAGATGTCTTCCGCCGCGAACCCTCTTTCTACGATTGGATGATGCAGGGCGATTTCCCGAAGAATACGAAAGATGTGCTCTTCCAGCTCAAGTATCAGTTTGAGCAGGAGAAGCGTCAGGGTCGCCCCGCGGAGGCTAAAAAGCGTTACTGAAATGCTGAAGGGTAAACATATAGTGCTCGGAATTTCGGGGGGCATCGCTGCCTATAAGTCGGCCTATCTCCTTCGCCTCCTCATCAAGAAGGGGGCCGAGGTGCAGGTGGTCATCACCCCCAACGGCAAGGAGTTTATCACTCCGGCCACACTCGCGGCTCTGAGCGGCAAACCGGTCGTGAGCGAGTTTTTCGCCGCAAACACTGGCGAATGGCATAGCCACGTAGATCTCGGTCTTTGGGCCGACCTCATGATCGTGGCCCCGGCCACAGCCTCTACGATCGGCAAGATGGCCAACGGCATTGCCGACAATATGCTCATCACAACTTATCTCTCTGCCAAGGAGCAGGTTATGGTGGCCCCGGCGATGGACCTCGACATGTGGGCGCATCCCTCCACCCAGCGCAACATCGCCACTCTCAAGCGCGACGGCGTGATCGTGGTAGAGCC
>CAZGJH010000061.1:0-11498 GCA_964525735.1 uncultured Sangeribacter sp. | reverse complement strand
GTGGCCGAAAGCAAGATCAAACGTGAGGGAGCCGAAGAGATGGAGCTCCGTCTCGTGCGCAACCCCGACATCGCTGCCTCGCTCGGCCAGCGGAAGGGCGACAGGATACTCGTCGGTTTCGCGCTCGAAACCGACCATGAGCTCGAGAATGCCCAGCACAAACTTAAAAAGAAAAATCTCGATTGGATTGTGCTAAATTCGCTTCGCGACCCGCAGGCAGGATTCATGAAAGATACCAACCGGGTGACGATCGTCTCGGCCGATGGCCGCAAGTTCGATTTCCCGGCCAAAAGCAAAAGGGAGGTGGCTGCCGACATCGTCGACACTATCTTCCAGGAGAATAAATAAATTGATGACTATAGGGAAAAGAATCATTTTATCTGCAGCGGCGCTGTTTATTGGCGGAGCAGCCGAAATGGCCGCGCAAGAGCTCAACTGCCAGGTGGAGGTGAACTCGGCTTCGGTCGAGGGCACCTACAAGGCTGTGTTCGAAAGCCTGCGCCAGGATATTTCCGACTATTTCAACGACACGAAATGGACCAACACCCAGTTCATGCCCAATGAGAAGATCGATTGCCGTTTCTTCCTCACCGTCAAGGAGTATACGGATGATAAGGTGAAGGGCGATATCCAGATTCAGGTGTCGCGCCCGGTCTACAACAGCACCTACACCACGACTCTGCTCAATTTCAAGGATACGAAAGTGGAGTTCGATTATCGTGAGGGCGATCAGCTGATTCGCAACGACAATAGCTGGGACAGCAACCTTACGGGCATTCTCGATTTCTACGCCTATCTCATCCTGGCTCTCGATTTCGACAGCTTCTCTCCCGAAGGTGGCCAGCCTTACATCGACAAGGCGGCCTCGGTGGTGCAGATGGCTCAATCGAGCGGCGAGATAGGGTGGCGCGCTTTCGAAGATACGAAAAATCGTAGCGCGGTGCTCAGCACGCTCACTGAGAGCAACACCTCGATGATCCGCGATATGTCTTACAAGTATTATCGCAAGGGTCTCGACGAGATGGTCACGAGTCCCGACAAGGGTCGCGCGGCTATCACGCAGGCCATCAAGGCGATAGGGGAGGTGTATAAAAACGCTCCCATGTCGGTGGCCCTCTCTATGTTTCGCGATGCCAAACTCGACGAATTGGTCAATATCTATTCCAAGGCGCCTCAGTCGGAGCGCGATGAGGTCTACGAGCTTCTCCGCCCGATTTATCCTACCGACACCGATCGCCTTGAGAAGATTCGAAAGGGTGCCGAAGAGCAATAAGCCAGAGCTGTCATCCACGCGCTAATTAAGTAAATAGTAATGCTACAATCGCTTATCATAAAGAATTATGCGCTGATCGATCACGTCAGCCTTGAGTTCGACCCTGGATTCACGATCATCACGGGCGAGACGGGCGCGGGCAAATCGATCATGCTCGGCGCGCTCTCTCTCCTCTTGGGTGAACGAGCCGAATCGAAGGCGATCTCCGACAAGAGCCGTAAATCGGTGATCGAAGCCGTCTTCACCGACCCCGATCCGGAGCTGCTCCCCATCTTCGAGGAGCAGGGGCTCGAATGGAACCCCTCCGAAATTCTCGTGCGCCGCGAAGTGGCCCCCAATGGCCGTTCGCGCGCTTTCATAAATGATACGCCGGTCACTCTCCCCGTGCTTACGGCCGTGACGGGCAACCTTGTCGATATCCACTCGCAAAACAGCAACATCCAGCTCTCGCAGTCTACGAGCCATCTCGCCATCCTCGACGCTTTCTGCGGCAACACAAGCCAACTATCCGAATATCGCGCCGATTTCGGCCGCTACGTCACTCTCCGCGCCAAGATCCGCAAAATCAAGGAGCGCATGGAGAAGAGCCGCGAAAACCGCGAATTCATTGTCTTCCAGCTCGAACAGCTCGATAAGATCAATCCTAAAGAGGGTGAGCTCAAGCAGGTGGAGCAGGAGTTCGACATGCTCAGCGATGCCGATCAATTGCGCGAAGACCTTGGCGCGAGCTACAATCTGCTCGACGGTAGCGACAGCAGTGCCCTCCCGCAACTGACGGAGGCCACCGATTATCTCTCGAAGGTGAATCTCCTCCTTTTCGACGAAAACGACGACGCCGAACTGATGAAGCGCCTCGAACAGGTGCGCATCGAATTGAAGGATATATCGGAGACGGTGCGCGATTATCTGGAGCGCGTTAGCTGCGACCCCAACCGACTGGCTCGCGTCACAGCGCGTATGAATCAACTTTACGATGCGATAAAACGCTTCAAGACAGAAGATGAGGATGGCCTCATCAAGTTGCGCAAAGATCTTCGTCACCGTCTCAACGCGATAGATTTTGGCGACGACAATATCGCCGAGCTTGAGCAGGAGGCCAAACGCCTGGCGAAGGTGCTCAAAGGTAAGGCCGACGCGCTCACGGAGACTCGCCGCGAGGCTGCCGAAGCATTTGCCGCTACGCTTATCGAAACGGCCAAACCGCTCGGTATGCCCAACCTCCGTTTCGCTGTCGAACTCACTCAGGGCAAGCTTACGGCCGACGGTCAGGATACGGCGGAGTTTATCTGTAGCTTCAACAAAAACCACGACCTTCAACCCATGGCCCGCGTGGCCAGTGGCGGCGAAACGGCCCGTCTTATGCTGAGCATCAAGTCGATAATGGCCAGATGCATGCACCTCCCCACGGTGATCTTCGATGAGGTCGACACGGGTGTGTCGGGCGAGATTGCCGACAAGATGGGAGCCATGATGCGCCAGATGGGACGCGAGATGCAGGTGCTCGCCATAACCCACCTCCCGCAGGTGGCCGCGAAGGGCGACTATCATTTCAAGGTGTATAAAACCGACGAGGAGGAGCGCACTGTCTCTCACGTGCGCGTGCTCTCCGTTGAGCAACGCATCGACGAATTGGCCGGTATGCTCTCGGGCACGGAGGTCAACGATGCCGCGCGTCTCAACGCCCGCGTCCTCCTCGGCCTCGAATAGAAATCGTAGTGCTATGGCCAATTGTAGCGACGCGATTCTTCGCGTCCACAGAGCAACAGCGTGATTAATTGATAATTAGTTAATACAAATGGATAAAACCGATTACATATTTGGACTTCGGGCTATCATGGAAGCCATTGACGCCGGCAAAAGCATCGATAAAGTGCTGCTGCGCCGCGATTTGGGTGGCGACCTGGCCAAGGAACTGCTCGACAAGATCAAGGAATACGATATCGTGGTGCAACGCGTGCCGGCTGAGAAACTCAACCGCATCACCATGAAAAATCACCAGGGCGCGATAGCCATTCTCTCACCCGTGGGCTATCACCGCCTCGATAATCTCATCCCCGCGCTCTATGAGGAGGGTCGCACGCCGCTGCTCCTCTTGCTCGATGGCATTACGGATGCCCGCAATTTCGGAGCCATCGCCCGCACGGCCGACTGTGCCGGTGTCGATGCCGTGGTCATCCCTGAGCGTGGCAGCGCATCCGTCACGAGCGATGCCGTAAAGGCCTCTGCCGGGGCTCTCTTCTATGTGCCTGTCTGCCGCGAGCGCGACATTCTCACCGCCGTGAAGAAACTGAAGGAGAATGGCTATCTCATCGTGGGTGCCTCTGAGAAGGGGGCGGCAAGCTATGTAGATGCCGATTTCACTGTCCCCGTGGCCATCGTGATGGGAGCCGAAGACACCGGTATCTCCCCCGAGGTGCTCCGTCAGTGCGACACTCTCGCAGCAATTCCCATCCTCGGCAACATCGGCTCGCTCAACGTGTCGGTGGCTGCCGGAGTGATGCTCTATGAGGCCGTTCGCCAGCGCTTGGCAGCCGGTTTCGGCCATTCCTGAGCCCATTCGTAAAACTTTTTTCGGAAAATATAATAGGGATAATTTGTAAGTTATCCCTATTTAGTGTAATTTTGCACCGAAGTTGTTTTCCGCTTTTTCTTCTCCGGGTTTCAGTTCGGCGAAAAAAAGCAGATACAACTCAGCCAATTAAACAAACGAGCATAAAGAGTTATGATAAATCGTGTGTTGATAAGAATTAAGGTGGTTCAGCTCCTTTATTCTTATCTATTGATTGAAAACCACTTCATGTTGGAATCGCAGCCGTCGGCCCCCACTAAGGAGAAGAGATTCGCTTATAGTCTATATCTCGATCTGTTGGTGCTGATGGCTAAACTTGCTGATAGAATCGAAAAAAGAGGAGGATATCGTCCGCTCGCCGACACAAGGTTTATTAAGAAAATTTTGGCCGACGAAACTATCAAAGCTCTCCTCAAAAAGTATCAGCTCCAGCCGTTCCCTTTCGAATCTGTTATCCCTCAGCTTGCTGAGAAGATAAAGGAGAGCGGTGTCTACAAGAATTTCGACAAATCAAACAATGACCCTCTCGCCGCAGAAGACGATCAGATCTGGGAGAAACTGACGAATATGGTCATTCTTCCCGATCCCCTCGTGCGCGCCTCTATCGCGCAGCGTGAGCATTACACCCTCCGTGGCGTCGAGCGTATGCAGGGCATGTTGGTAGAGACTTTCAAGAATTTCTACGCCTCGCGCGATAATCTCGACGACGCCCTCCGCACTCTCCAGATGAGCATGAATAAGGCGCGCGACCTCTATTTCCGCCTCCTCACGCTCCCCGTCGAGCTCGTCCGTATGCGCGACAATCAGTTGGAGGAAAATCGCAACAAATACGTCCCCACGGCCGAAGATCTCAACCCGAACATGCGTTTCGTCGACAATGAATTTGTCCATATGCTCGAAACCAACGAGGATATCAACGAATATTGCGAGAAAAACAAGATCTCCTGGCTCCCCGCTCATCGCGAACTCTTGGAGTCGCTCCTCAAGACGATCCTCGAAAGCGACATCTATGCCGACTATATGGATTTCCCCGCTACGGATCTTCATAACGACACTGAATTCTGGCGCAACGTCTTCAAACACATCATCCTCCACAACGAAGACTTCCTCGAAGCCCTCGAGACGGAGTCGGTGTTCTGGAACGACGACCTTGAGATTATCGGCACCTTCGTGCTCAAATCTATGAAGAAGTTTGAGGAGGGTGGCGAAGGCAACCCCGTGCTCCCCATGTATAAGGATGAGGAGGATGCCCGCTTTGGAAAGATTCTATTCAGCGATGTGGTGAAAAACAAGGATGTATATCGCCGCTACATCGACGATTTCATCAAGGCCGACCATTGGGACACCGACCGCCTCGCAATAATGGACGTCGTCATCACCATGGCTGCCCTCTCGGAGATTATCAACTTCCCGAAGATTCCGCTCCCCGTGAGCATAAACGAATACATAGAGATCGCCAAAAGCTACAGCACCTCCAAGAGCGGCGCCTTCGTCAACGGCCTCCTCTATTCAATCGTGACCCGCCTCAAAGAAGAAGGCAAAATCAATAAATAAGGAAAACCTTTCCGAGTCAAGGTAGGAAAAACCTTTCCGAGTCAACGTTGGAAATGCCATTCCGAGTCAACGTGGGAAAAACTTTCCGAGTCAACGTAGGGACATGCCTTTGGCATGTAGCGGAGCCTACCGAAGCATTTCACAAACAGTAATAACTAAAACAATAACAACAAAATAAAAAAATGAATACACTGAATTCAATGTTCCTTCTCCAGGCTGCTGGCGAAGGTGGCGGCGGCCTCAGCGGTATGCTGATGATCGTCGCTATGGTAGTGATCTTCTACTTCTTCATGATCCGTCCGCAAAACAAAAAACAGAAGGAGATCAAGAAGGCCAGAGAGGCTATGAAAACCGGCGACAAGGTTGTCACTGCCGGCGGTATCCATGGCAAAATCAAAGACCTCAACGACGTAACTGTCAACATCGAGATCGCCCCTGGTGTGACTATCAAGGTCGACAAAACCTCTGTTTATCCCGCCAGCGAACTCGTCAACAACAATAATAATAAGGAGAACGGCAAGTAATACCTGCCATCTGGATTCTGATGAAAAGGAGAGCGGAAGAACTGCTGATCAAGTGGCGCCGTCTGCGTGAGACTCGCACGTTTCACGACACTCTGGTGTTTCTTATCTTTGTGGCAGCCGCCACATTGTTCTGGTATATTCTCGCGCTCAACGATAGCGCGCAGGATAGCTTCAGTGTGCGCATTTCTATCACAAACGTTCCCGATTCCGTCACCTTCATCAGCGATATCCCCGACAAATTCCACGTTGGTCTGCGCGACAAGGGCACGGTGCTCTGGCGTAACCATTACCGCCACCCCGTGCTCGCTATCAATTTCAAAGACTACGCTGAAAACGGCGAACTCCGATTCACAAAAGCCGACCTCAACACTTCGCTCAAAAGCATCTTCGGCTCTTCTTCCACTATCACTTCCGTCTCGATCGACTCGCTTCGACTCGACTACACCACCAACAAAGGTAAGAAAGTGCCTGTGGTGTTGGAGACCAACATCATGGCCGCCTCCGGAAGTGTGATCGAAGGCAATCTGAAGATAGCCCCCGCCAGTGTACTCGTGTTTGGCGATCCCACGGTGCTCGACACCGTCACCCACGTCAACACTGAGTTGCTCGCTCTCAAAGATTTGTCGGAAACCACCACCGTCAAGGTCGGTTTCCGCAAACTGAGAGACGCAAAGATCATGCCCTCGAAAGTCGACGTCACAATCCCCGTGGAGCCGCTCGTGAAGAAAGAGTCGATGATCACCGTCACACCAATAAACGTGCCTCACCACGAAAGCCTGCTCCTCTTCCCCTCGAAAGTGCCGGTAGACTATTACGTGGCGATGAGCCGCCTCGGCGACGACGACGATCCCAGCATCGAACTGCAGGTCGACTACAACGACCTCCACGGCTCAAACTCCACCAAGCTTCACGTCCGCGTGGTCAGCTATCCCGAGCGTCTCCAGAATCTCTCCCTCAAACGCGACAGCGTCGAATACACCATAGTCCGCAATTAATTTAAATGCATAATTCATAATGCATAATGTATAATGGATTGTAAAATAATTATGAAGTAATTATGAATTATGAATTGATTATGAATTATGAATTGATTATGAAGTAATTATGAATTATGAATTGATTAAGAGTAATGAATAAAATTATGAATTATGAATCATGAATTATGAATTATGCATTGTGAATTGATCGGAATAACCGGAGGGATCGGAAGCGGCAAAAGCGTAGTGTCGCGCATCCTGCGGCTAAACGGCGAGATGGTCTATGATTGCGACACCGAAGCGCGTCGCATCATGGAAACCGACGAGGCCGTAATCGGCCAACTCCGGGCCCTGCTCGGCGAAGAAGCCTACACCTCTGACGGCCATCTCAATAAGCCCCACGTAGCCCGCATCTTCACCGACGCCACTCTCCGCAACGCCGTCAACGCCATCGTCCACGCCGCCGTCCGCCACGACCTGAATGCAAAGAAACATACCCTCGTAGGGACTTCCGATAGCAACGTAGGGACTTCCGATAGCAACGTAGGGACATGCCTTTGGCATGTAGCGGAGTCCACCGAAGCAAAACCTATCGGTACTCCTGCCAGAATCTATTGCGAATCGGCAATCCTCTGCACGTCAGGCATCGCCGATGCCTGCGACCAAATCTGGCTCGTGACAGCTCCCGAACACCAACGCATCGAACGCATAAAACGTCGCAACGGTCTCCCCGAATCCGAAATCGCAAAACGAATCGCCTCCCAAAACCGCGAATTCGATGCCCTCCCTCCCGACAAGGTAATCGAAATCCCCAACGCCGACAACTCCCTCCTCCTCCCCCTCATCCTTAACCTCCTCGGAAACAAAAAATGAATGTAGGGACGCGATTCATCGCGTCCACCGAGCACCTGGTGCGCAATTAAACTGTTTCCCATCATACGTGGACGCGATAAATCGCGTCCCTACACCAGAATATAACTAAAAGTTAACTAATATGTTAAGAGAAATATTGGCAATCACCGGCAAACCCGGTCTTTTTAAAATCGTATCACACAGCAACAAAATGTTGCTCGTTGAAGAACTCGGAAACAAAAAACGTTTCCCTGCAAGCAGCCGCGACAAAGTTGTATCCCTCGGCGACATCGCCATGTACACCTACGGCGACGACAAACCCCTCGGCGAAATCCTCGACCTCGTTTATGCTCACTTCAACGGCCAACCCGTCGACGTTAAGGCTCTCGTAAAGGCGGGCACCCTCAAAGAAGTCTTCGCAGAAATCCTCCCCGATTTCGATCAGGAGCGTGTATATCCCACCGACATCAAAAAGCTCTTCACCTGGTATAACATCCTCATCGACAACGGCTACACCAAATTCACCGAAGAAGCTCCCGCCGAAGCCGAGAAGGGCGAGGAAGCCGAAGAAGTGCAACCCACCGAAGCCCAGAAAGCTCACGCCGACGAAGTGCTGAAAGAGGAAGCAGAAAAATACCAAGACCCCTCCGTTCAGCAAGACGTCCTCACCGCCGCCGACGAAGCCCAAGCCGAATTAGCCGAAGAAGCCTAAAAACAGGTCCTCCCGCCTCAACGCGTCGCTCAGGCCTTACCGCCTCAACGTAGGGACATGCCTTCGGCATGTAGCGGAGCCCCCCGAGTCCTGGTTCCGTGAAGCGCCTTCAGGCGCGCCAAAAAAACTGGAGGAATCATCAAAAATCCATTTTTGATGATTCCTCCATAAATTTTTTCCAATAAAATATCAATTTGCTAAATCCCGCCTTCCGGCTATCTTAGCCAATCTCCTAATTAAACACTCCCGTCAAAAGCACGATCGCCGCTCCCGAGAGCATCAACAGCACCGCCGCCACATTAGCTGGCGTTTGGCTGCTTTTCAGTAGATAAAGCTCTGTATTACGCTGTCTTACAAACTGTGGCGCCAGTGTACGTGCAACATGGTGAGCTTTCGTTTTGAGATAAATCCGGAGCACCGCCCCAATGATAATCAAGGTGATTCCTAAAGTAAACATAGTCGTTGAATGTTAATGGAGGTCTGATTTTTTTGTAGTGGAATCCGACAAAATGTGTCAGACCTCAGTGTTTTTCATAAATTTTGTAACTCTCTCGTGAATTATACTTTCATAACGGAATTAAACATATTTTGGTTCGATCCCAATCGAAAAAATTCTCAAGAATATTACAAATAATTCCACAATTAGCTTATTACCAGCAATGTAGAGACATGCCTTCGGCATGTAGCAAAGCCCCCAGATTCTCCCCAGCCAGTGTCCTGGTTCCGTGAGGGGTCTTCAGACCCCTTCCCCCGAAATATTCACAATCCTCTGATTGCTTGATCCCCTAAACCGCAAATCCGGATCCCTGAGCCCCTCCACATACGGCCCCTCCACCACAGCATCCACCATCCCCACAATTTCCCGCAAATCCCCCCGCTCCATAATCTCCTCCCAAGTATATCCCGTATAAACCCACACATTCCTCCCATCCTCCTTCAACGCCTTCACAAGCTCCAGCGTCGCCGCAGGCGAGCACAACGGATCGCCCCCCGACAGCGTCACGTCGAAATCCTCCTCCCTTACAATCTCCATGATCTCATCGATCGTCATCGGCGTACCCCCCGCGAAATCCCACGACTGCGGATTATGACACCCCGGGCATGCATGCGTGCACCCCGCCATATAAATAGATGTGCGGAACCCCGGCCCGTCGACCGTGGTTCCGCGCATTATCGATAGTATATTGATCGTCTTACTCATGCACTACGCGGTCTTTCAATTCTGCGAGCTTACCGGAGTTCCAACGGTCGGTCGTGCCCACAAGATAACCCGTGATGCGCTGAATCGTCTCAAACTTCGCGCCGCATTTCGGGCAGTGGGTCGTATCTTTCTCCGCATTCTCGTAGCCGCACTTCGGGCAATGGTTGCGGTTGTGGTTCACCGATCCGTAACCGATGTCATACTTGTCCATCATGTCTACGATCTGCATGATAGCCTCCTCATTGTGGGTGGCGTCGCCATCGATCTCCACATAGAAGATGTGGCCGCCGCCGGTCAGCTTGTGATAGGGAGCCTCCACCTTCGCCTTGTGGCGAGGGGAGCAATGGTAATACACGGGCACATGGTTGGAGTTGGTGTAATAGTCTTTGTCCGTAACACCGGGCACCACACCAAACACTTTGCGGTCAACCTTCGTAAACTTACCCGACAAACCCTCGGCGGGCGTGGCGAGCACGGAGTAGTTGTGGCCATACTGCTCGCAATATTCCTGCACACGCTCTCTCATGCGGCTCACGATGCGCAAACCGAGTTGCTGAGCCTCCTCCGATTCGCCATGATGCTTCCCTGTGAGCGCGATGAGTGTCTCGGCCAGGCCGATGAAGCCGATGCCGAGTGTCCCTTGGTTTATCACCTTCTCGATTGTGTCGTTAGGCTCCAGTTGCTCGGAACCGTTCCAGAGCACGCTCATCACGAGCGGGAATTGCTTCGCGAGGGCTGTCTTCTGGAATTGGAAACGCTCATCAAGCTGCGCGGCTGTCACGTCGAGCGTCGAGTCGAGCTTCTCGAAGAAGGCGGCTATGCGCTCCTCCTGGTTTTCGATATTCATCACCTCAAGGGCGAGGCGCACGATATTCACCGTGGTGAAGGAGAGATTGCCGCGCCCTACGGATGTCTTCTCCCCGTAGCGGTTTTCAAACACTCTCGTGCGGCAGCCCATCGTGGCCACCTCATAACGATAGCGTTCGGGATCGTCGGCGCGCCATTTCTCATGATGGTTGTAGCTCGCGTCGAGGTTGAGGAAGTTGGGGAAGAAACGGCGTGCCGTCACCTTGCAGGCGAGGCGATAGAGGTCGTAGTTGGGGTCTTCGGGCAGGTAGCTCACGCCGCGTTTCTTCTTCCATATCTGGATGGGGAAGATGGCCGTCGCGCCGTTGCCCACACCTTCGTAGGTGGAGTTGAGCATCTCGCGTATCACGCAGCGACCCTCGGCTGAGGTGTCGGTGCCGTAGTTTACGGAGGAGAACACCACCTGGTTGCCGCCGCGTGAGTGAATCGTATTCATATTGTGTATGAAAGCCTCCATCGACTGATGCACGCGCTCCACGGTCTTGTTTACGGCGTGCTGGAGCAATCGCTCGTCTCCTTCGAGCCCTTCGAGCGGACGTTTCAGATAGTCTTTCAACTCGGCATGGTAGAGATGTTTGAGATCCTTGCCGGTAAACTGCTCAAGATTCTTCACCTCCTCTATGAAGGAGAGGCGCACGTAGGGCGCAAGGTAGAAATCGAGCGCAGGTATGGCTTGGCCTCCGTGCATCTCGTTCTGGGCGGTCTCAAGCGAGATACAGGCTATCACGCTGGCCGTCTCTATGCGTTTCGCGGGGCGCGACTCGCCATGACCGGCCACAAAACCGTTCTTCAGAATCTTGTCGAGAGGATGCTGCACACAGGTCAGACTCTTGGTAGGGTAGTAGTCTTTGTCGTGGATGTGGATGTAATTGTTGCGTACGGCCTGCTTCACCCTCGACGAGAGCAGATAGTCGTCGACGAAGGGTTTGGTGGTCTCGGAAGCGAATTTCATCATCATTCCCGCAGGTG
>CAZGJH010000060.1:0-14916 GCA_964525735.1 uncultured Sangeribacter sp. | reverse complement strand
CCATTCTTCGCCGCTTCCTCTCCGCCCACGACCTCCCCTCGCTCCTCCCCACCCTACAATAAAAACGAGCGGCGACCTCCCCGGCCGCCGCTCGTTTTTATATATGCTCTATATCTGGTCAAGAAGTAAGTATCAAAACTGATTTCTGGCGTAATTTTTACGCGAATAAATTTGGTGGTTCAGATTATTTGATGTAACTTTGCGGCGTAATTATTACGCAAGAGGTTATTTTTAAGATTTTACGACTATGGAAAAGGATAATAAAAACAAAGTTACGAAAGCGCAGATGGCTTTGCGCGGGGCTATTTGCGGAGATATCGTCGGCTCGGTTTACGAGTGGCATTCTACAAAGAATTATGATTTCAAGTTGTTTACACGTTTCAGCCGATTTACCGATGACACTGTTTGCTCAATAGCAATCGCCGATGCCATTATTTCGAAGCAACCGTTCGATAAGAAGCTTCAGGAGTGGTGTATGAAGTATCCAAAAGCGGGTTACGGCGGCATGTTCCGTCGCTGGATTGTATTACCCAACCCTCAGCCTTACAATAGTTTCGGCAATGGCTCGGCTATGAGAGTCAGTTCCGCGGGAGCTGTGGCCACCAGCATTGAGGAGTGTCTGGAGCTTGCCAAGAGATCGGCAGAGGTAACCCATAATCATCCCGAAGGAATCAAGGGCGCACAGGCTGTGGCACTCGCAATCTATCTCGCAATCGAAGGACTTGGCAAGGAGGCTATCAAGACCGAATTGGAGAGCCGTTTTGGGTACGACCTTTCAAGGGATTACGAAGAGATAAAGCGTGATTATTCGTTTAAAGTAAGCTGTCAGGAAAGTGTGCCGGAGGCTATCATCGCTTTCCTCGGAAGCCACGATTACGAGTCGGCTATCCGACGAGCCATTGCTTTGGGCGGAGATTCAGACACGCAAGGGGCGATAGCTGGCAGCATAGCAGGGGCATACTACGGCAAGATTCCAGAGAAAATTCTCAAACCATGCATGGAAAGCCTTCCTGCCGATATCGTAGCAGTTATAAATCAGTTTGATAAAGTGTTGGAGGCAAAACATGGATGATAAAAAATTTTGCTACAAGTATCCGCATCCGGCTGTGACAACCGACTGCGTGATTTTCGGTTTCGACGGCACGAATCTCAAGATTTTGCTGGTGCAGAGGGGCATTGAACCCTATAAGGGTAAGTGGGCGCTCCCTGGTGGTTTCCTTAACCCCGACGAATCGGCCGAGGAGGGCGCGTTGCGTGAACTGAAAGAGGAGACGGGCCTCGAATCGGCCTACGTGGAGCAGTTTCACGCTTACTCCACTCCCGATCGCGACCCCCGCGAACGCGTCATCACAATCGCCTTCCTTGCTCTCGTGAAACTGCAGGAAGTGAAGGGTGGCGACGATGCGGCCGACGCTCAATGGTTTGCAGTGAACGATGTGCCGCAGTTGGCTTTCGACCACGACATGATTCTACGCGATGCTATGGCTCGCCTGCGCGAACGCATTCATTTCCATCCGATTGGCTACGATTTGCTTCCGGAGAAGTTTACCCTTAAGGAGTTGCAGACGCTCTACGAATCGGTGCTCGGTGTGCATTTCGACCGTCGGAATTTCGCCAAGAAGATGCTCCATCTCGATTTGCTCACGCAACTTGATGAAACCGTCTGGCCCACTCCCAAGCGTGAAGCCAATCTCTATCAATTCAACATAGAGAAATATAAGGAACTCAAACAGCGCGGTTTCCGCCTTGAATTCTAAATGATAAGTAAAGCGACGACCCTCTTCCGGTCGCCGCTCTATTTATAATGACCCCACGAGGGTGGCTTATCTCCAAAATCCTCACCAAACTCGTCTTTATCAAATCAAGGAAACGTGTCAAGTAAATCAGTTGAGCGAACAATACGTGTAAACCATATTAGCAAAAAGCCTC
Source organism: uncultured Sangeribacter sp. (assembly GCA_964525735.1). GTDB lineage: Bacteria > Bacteroidota > Bacteroidia > Bacteroidales > Muribaculaceae > Lepagella. The sequence continues at coordinate 12,987 of CAZGJH010000060.1, read as the reverse complement.
AAATATGTCCACACCTTTAGTGCATGTCAGGGAGTTTATTGAATACTTAATCGTGAAACCTTGATGGCGAACAAGCTCAACTAAATCTTTCGCTTCCTGAAGATGAGTCAAAGCCACGGAGGTTATTTACCATCAACTTGTATAAAAATAACGCCGATATTCAAGAAGCATTTGCAAAATTTAAGTTTTTGTATTAAATTTGCGAATCGATTGCATAAGGCCACTTACTTTATGCAATCGAGAAAATCTGTTTTATTCCATTATTCAATTTAACATCTATGAATAATTTTACATCTTATGCAATGGTCTTGGCTATGCTTTCTGCTGCAACTGGTGCGAATGCCCAGTTGAACCAAGATCAAAAAGTTGTTGCTGATAATCAGCAGACAATGCTCCTTATGCCTGCTAAAGGTGCTTTGACGAACGGAGCCCCTGCTTTTCGTGCTCCTCTGAAAGTGACCGACGAGGTTTTCACTCCTCCCTTCTTCAGCGATTTCTCTTCAGCCTCCGACGTTGATCTCTTCAGTGCAATCGATGCCAACCGCGATAATAGTACTTGGGGTTACAACAACTCAGGTTTCATGGCTTGTATGTACAATTCCTGGCAATCGCTCAACGACTATCTGGTGTCGCCGGGCTTGAATCTCCAGAAAGATTACATCTACACCTTCACTGTCAATGCACGTGCTTATCAAAGCGCCTATCCCGAGAAACTCGAACTCTGGGTTGGCACAGCTCCCACAGCTGATGGTTTTACCGAGTGTATTCTTCCCACTACCACTCTCACTCAGGAAGACTGGCTGCCTCAGAGCGCCGACTTCATCGCGCCTGAAGATGGCGTCTACTATTTCGCAGTACGCGCTGTGTCGGATGCCGACATGTATGCTCTCCTTGTAAACGATTTCAAAGTGAGCGAAGGTGTCAATGGTCTGGTGCCCGCTCGTCCCCAGCTTGACGTAGTCCGTGATCCGAACGGCGAACTGAAGGCTACAATCAATGTAACAACTCCCACTCTCACAGCAGCAGGAGCCGAACTTTCCGCTCTCGACTGTGTGCGCATCTACCGCAATGGAGAGCTTGTGAATACTATCGAGAATGTTGTGCCGGGTCAGACTTACTCTATCGAGGATGTAGTAGACGCGGCTGCCGATTATAATTATGTGGCTGAATGTGTCAACGCTGATGGTGCCGGTCTGCAGGCAACCCAGATGACTTTCATCGGCATCTACATAGCTGTATGGCCCGAGAAGGTTACAGCTACTGTAGGCGAAAACGAGGGTCAGGTGAAGCTCGAATGGACTCCCTGTCTCGTAGATCAGAAAGGCAATCCCTTGAACGAGGATCAGGTGACCTATACTATCTACCGTATCCACGGTGGCAACGTTGGCAAACTCGTAGACGGTCTGACAGAGCCGATGTATATCGATCAGGTTTGCGAGGCAGATGATTTCCAGAGAGATGTGCAGTATACTGTAATGTCTAACACATCTTACGGCCAGAGCGCAGGCACGGGCAGCGGCATCTTCTATGCCGGTCAGCCCTACGCGCTTCCTTACACGGAGTCGGTACCCGCTGGTGAGCTCACTTCTCTCATGTTCAGCCGTGGCCTGGCTCAATATGCCGCATCTTGGGATATTGCAAAAATCGGTGATTACGAATATCCTTATCCCTCTGAGGGTTCAGACAACGATGGCGGTTTCCTCTATCACAGAGCCTATAATGCCGGCGAGACAGCTATGATCGGCACTGCTAAAGTTCATCTCCCCGAGGATGCAGAGACCGTAACCGTTACCTACGATACCTACCTCAACGGCGCTTCTGACAACCCCAATCGTAACACTCTCGATGTGATCGCAATCGTCGACGGCGAACAGATCGTAGTAGCCTCCGAAAGCCAGAACGGCACTCCCGGTTGGGCTCCCTTCTCTGCAGATCTCTCTGCCTATGCCGGCAAGACAATTCAGATAGCTTGGCTGAATACCGTAAACAGCCACGTGCTCACCTGTCTCGACAATATCAAGGTTGATTACACCACCTCAACTGTGGGTGTCGATGAGATTGCCAATGCAGAGGAAGTAGCTCCTAAATACTACAACCTCCAGGGTGTGGAGATCTCTTCTCCGAAAGCTGGCGAAATTGTCATCGTAAGAAGAGGTGACAAAGCCACCCGTGAGTTTTTCCGCAAGTAAGACAATCCTTTACCACCAATAAACAGACAACGCTGTGCGGCTTCATCACCGCACAGCGTTGTCTGTTTTTTCTACCATATCTTATTTTACGTTTCAAGTGTGAGGCAATATTGAATGAGGAGCTGCGTTAGATAGGAAACAGATTGGATGTTCAAAAAAGTTGATTATGAAAGATTTGAAAATTATTAGTGGCTGTATGGCTACCGCGGTGATGATTGGGCTGTCGGCGTGTCATCACTCGAATCCTCCTCTCTATTTGCCTAAGAAAATTACTCCGCTGAATACGGTCGTGGCACCCGGGCAGAAGGATAATGATTTATTACCTTGGAAAGGACTTTATCATTTGGAGATTATTAATTCGGTAGGTGAAGTATATGCCACACAATCCGAACGATTTATCTCTGAAAATTCAAATTGGTTGAACGTAGATTTTTCTACGAAATCGATTGTTGCCGTCAGAACGCTTTTAGATGCCTATGATTACTGGCAATACACCAAGGTATTAAACTTCTCTCTTTACAATGGAGAAGATGATAGTTATCTCCAACACGGCGACTATGTGCTTAATATCGATGAGACTTACAACTCCTACCCAGTTGAAGTGCTTGAAGATGAAAGCCAATATCGAATTTATCAAATCGCTTTCGTCACCGATAAGCTGCCCTCCGACGCACAGATTAAAATGACCTGGAGCATCACTACAACTCCAACACCCAAATGAACCCTACCGACGAGATCAGAAAACCACCAAGGCATGGATATGCCCTGGATAAAGACAACTCTTGTGTAATTTTTACGCGAAATATTTGGTGGCTTGGATTATTTGATGTAACTTTGCGGCGTATATATTACACAAGAAAATATGGATGTTAAGATAATACAAGATAAATGTCGCGGCTCGCTCATTGGAGGAGCCATCGGCGACGCTCTCGGTTATGAGGTGGAGTTTATGTCGTTGGCTGCCATACTGAAGCGTTTCGGTGAAAAGGGCATCACACATTATGTGAAGCATCATGGCGTCGCACTGTTTTCCGACGATACCCAGATGACACTCTTCACAGCCGAAGGACTCCTCAACGGCGTCAAGGCTACCAAAGCCGGCCGCCCCGAGCTACTCCTCCCCTACATCAAGGATGCCTACCTGATATGGTATAAGACCCAGACGGAATGGCCTCAGCCGGTAGAAGGCAGCCCGCTGAGCCAGCAAAAAGAGCTTTGGTCGCGCAGAGCGCCAGGCAACACGTGTATGAGTGCCCTGAGCAATCTTGCTAAAGATATCCCCGTAAAAAACAATTCCAAAGGTTGCGGAGGCGTTATGCGTGTGGCTCCAATCGGAATTTTCAACGCCGCCCACTCCAACGTATATTCATACGAGGATACAGCCCATCTCGCAGGCTGGTCTGCCAAGTTGACTCACTGCCACATCGCCAGCACTTTCGCGTCGGCTCTTTTGGCAACTACCGTGGAGAATTGTATTCAAGACAAAAAGGTTGGCCGAACGGAGTTCGGTTTCATAGTAACAGGTGGCTTGATGTGCTTGCAAGAATACTTTGCTGATCCTCAGAAACCCCACGAGAAACACTATTTTCTGTATGGGGATTACAATCCCGTAAATCCCACACCTCATGAACATCAACTGCAGAAGTTTACTAACCTGATAAAGCGGGCCTTGGAACTGGGCGAAAGCGATCTCCCGGAGCGCGAGGCAATCCGTGAGTTAGGCGAAGGATGGGTGGGCGATGAGGCTCTTGCGATAGCAATCTTCAGCGTAATGCGCCATATCGACAGTTTCGAAGATTGCATCGTCTGCGCCGTAAATCATGACGGCGACAGCGACTCCACCGGTGCGATAGCCGGCAACATCATCGGCGCGATACTCGGCTATTCAGCAATTCCTCAGCACTATCTCGACGATCTCGAGATGGCTCCGGTGCTCCTCTCCGTAGCCGATCAACTTGCCTCATTGTAAACCCGTAGCCCACTGCCGCGTAGTGAAATGGTGAGGTGCGAAGAGCTCGATTCCAGCATTGTTGAAGTTGTCTTGGATATTCTGGAGCAGGTCTGACATGATCACAGGCATATCATCGGCGTTCTTGATATAGGCGTTGATCTGATAGCACATGTAATTGTCGTTGAGCTCCGTCTCCAATACAAACGGCAACGGATGATGCAACACTCCCGGTGTGGCCAAAGCAGAATCTATCAGCAACTGATGCACCTCCCGCCAAGGCACATCATAACCCATCGTGAGCACAGTGTGGATAATCAACCCATACTTGCGAGCCGAGGCTGAATAGTTTACTGTATTCGAAGAGATTATGAAAGAATTCGGTATCGTCACCACCTCATTCTTGATGGTGCGTATGCGGGTCACGAAGGGCGACTTCTCTATCACATTACCGACAGTGTCGTTTACCTTGATGAAATCGCCAGGCTTGAACGGACGCATATACGTGATCACGAAACCCGCTATGAAGTTGGAGATCACGGTGCTCGACCCCAACGACACTATCAAACCCACAAACACCGATATACCCTGAAACACACCCGATTCCGACCCAGGCAAGTAAGGATAAATCATGGCGATCATGAAGGCGTAGAGCAAAAACCGGATGATATTGAATGTCGGCTCTGCCCAATCGGGATAAAACCCGGAAATCTTCAGCTTCTCGGAGGCAATCTCATGCGAAATGTAGCGCAACCCCTTGATGATGTATCTTACACAATACCAGATTATCAGGATGATAAAGAGGTTGGGTATATAGTCTATGATCGACGTCAACACCATCTTGATGGGGTCTACAATATAGTAGAATATCTTATAGGCCAACCCTTCGGTCTGCGGAAAGATCGAAAAAAGGATCGGTACGGTGAAAATGAGCAGTATAAGCAGAACTACGTAACGCAGAAATTTGGTGATCACCAACACCATATGGCAAAGAGTGTCGGTGTTGAGCAACTCGTAGTTGCGCACCACCAACGGCTTCATCTTCTGCTGCTTGAAGCGTATTATGGCATACTGGAGCTTCTTGAAAAGATAGTTGATCAACCTTATCAAAAGATAAAGCACAAACAATACCGATACGAATATCAGCGAACGCTTCAACAGCGTCCACAGACTGTTTTCGGCCCTCATCATCTTGATCTTGTCTTCCACAAGGGGCATATAGATCTTGGCAAGCTTAAGCGGCGTGGTGTGATGCCAATAGCCGTCGTCTTCCGTCACGCTGAGTATCACCTTCTTGCCATACATGATATCTACGAAATGCTCGTTGTCGAGCAGATAGATCGAATCCATCCGCAAGCTCGGGTTCTTGCCGATCTTGGTCATGATCTCGCTCACCATCTCGGCACGGTCGGCCGCCGAATAGCCCCCTCGCGAAGCGAAGATCCGGAAAAGCGTGTCGTTCTCCACCACCACCGGTTCACCCGGCGTCACGGCCCGCAGAGAGTCGATCCGTCGTATCTGTTCGGCAAGTTTGATGGAGTCGGTCGTCTGCTTGAGCTTCGCCGTGCGGGCCAGCTCGGCACGCAGTTGCACCTCATTCTGCCTCATCTCCTCGATCTGGAGCGAGAGCGCATGAAGACGTGCCGAATCGGTGGTGTCGGTTTGGCCATACACACTTATAAATGAGATGAAAAGAGTCAGTAGAGACAATAATCGTAGCATATCGGTAGGCAGAAAAATGCTGAATAAGAGAGATTTTTATGATATGACCCCGGGGCTGCTTGCCTCGGGGTCATTCTGTGATATTTCGCCCGTTAAGGCATAAGAAATCAGATTTTGGCTCTTCTGCTATCCCAGATGAGATAGATGATCAGAAGCAGGTAAGCCACGCAGCCCAAAATCTGTGTCACCTCCTCGCTCAGAGGATTCACATATTCGAAACCTGCGAAGCGGGTGATGGCTGCAAACACTCCGAAGAGGGCGCCGCCTGCTATAAGACCCGAAGAGAGCAGTGTGCCGCGGTCGCGACGCGCGTCGTTGAGCTCCTTGCTGTCTGAAGAGTTGCTCACATACCATGAGATGGCGCCGCCCACGAGCATCGGTGTGTTGAGGCTCAAGGGGATGAACATGCCGAGGCAGAAAGCCAAGGCCGGAACGCCGAGCCAGTTGAGTATGCAGGCCAAGATCGCGCCCACCATATAGAGAATCCAGGGAGTGTCGCCACCCATCATCAGTGGCTCTATCACCTTCGCCATGGCGTTGGCCTGAGGAGCCACGAGTGCGTTCTCTCCCGTGAAACCATACACCTGGTTGAGCACCATGATCACGCCGCCCACTGTGGCAGCCGATACAAGTGTGCCGAGAAATTTCCAGCTCTCCTGTTTCTTAGGAGTGGAGCCAAGCCAGTAACCGATCTTGAGGTCGGTCACGAAACCGCCGGCCATCGAAAGTGCCGTACAAACCACACCGCCTATCACCATCGAAGCCACGATGCCCGACGTGCCGTTCAAACCTATGGCCACGAAGATAGCCGAAGCGATGATAAGGGTCATCAGCGTCATGCCCGACACCGGGTTGGAGCCCACGATTGCGATGGCGTTGGCAGCCACGGTAGTGAAGAGGAATGCGATGATAGTCACCACAGCCCAGGCTATCACGGCCTGCCAGAAGGTATGTATCACGCCAAACCAGAAGAAGAGCAACACGGCCACGAGTGCCAGGCCGATGAAGAATACAATGTGCTTCATCGAGATATCCATCTGCCAGCGCACCTCTTTCACGTCGCCGCTCTTCCCTTTGAGCTCGCGCCCGGCCAAGCCCACGGCCTGACGGATGATGGGCCACGATTTGATGATGCCGATCACACCGGCCATGGCGATACCGCCGATACCAATCATACGGGCATAATCGCGGAAGATAGCGTCGGGCGACATCTCTACCATCGCCGCGTCGCCATACGTGCCCATCAACGGAATCACGATCCACCATACGAAAATCGAACCGGCGAAGATCACGAACGCATATTTGAGACCCACGATGTAGCCCAAGCCGAGAAGCGCCGCGCCTGTGTTGCAACTGAGTACGAGCTTCGTCTTCTCTGCCACAGCCTGTCCGGCCGCTGAGGCCACCGAAGTGACGTTTTCAGCCCACCAGCCGAACGTGGCCACGATGTAGTCGTAGATACCGCCGATGAGCGAGGCGATGATGAGGGTCTTGGCCTGTCCTCCGCCCTCGGCTCCTGACGTCTCGCCCGAAATGAGCACCTGCGTCGTGGCCGTAGCCTCCGGGAAGGGATATTTGCCGTGCATGTCTTTTACGAAATACTTGCGGAATGGGATGAAGAAGAGAATGCCCAAAATGCCGCCAAGCAGCGAGGAGAGGAAAATCTGATAGAATTGCACCGTGATCTCGGGATACTTCGCCTGGAGTATGAAGAGCGCGGGGAGTGTGAAGATGGCTCCCGCTACTATCACGCCCGAGCAGGCGCCGATGCTCTGGATGATGACGTTCTGTCCTAACGGACTCTTTTTCTTGAGGGCCTGGCTCAGGCCTACGGCAATGATGGCGATCGGTATCGCCGCCTCGAACACCTGCCCTACCTTCAAGCCGAGGTAGGCGGCCGCTGCCGAGAACACTATGGCCATCAGTAGACCCATACCCACTGAATAGGGCGTCACCTCGCTCTGATCGTGAGCGGGATGCATCACAGGCGTGTACTTCTCGTCGGCCCCGAGCTCGCGAAACGCGTTCTCCGGCAGACCCGTACCGGTGGTGATGTTTTCGTCGGTTTCTTGCATGTCTGTCTGGTTGTTTTTGTATTATTTTTTGTATGATTTACAAATTTCGGGCGAATTTACTAATTTTTTATAGATAATTAAAACTTTTTTCGTAAATTCGCACATTATTCAGCGATATGCGCACCTCAACGGGCCGCATATCCCTTATTTTCGCATTATTAACTCTTATCTTATTTTAGTTATGGACAATGTTGCTTTTATGCGTAAAGCCAAGATGCAGCTCGCAGGCAAATGGGGCGACGCAGTGCTCGGAACCCTCGTGTATATGCTCCTTATGGGTGCCGCATCTATGGTGTATGTAGGTCAATTCATTATCTACGGACCCCTCACCATCGGTTATATCCTCTATCTGGGTTGCCTCGTAGATACGGGCCTCAGCAAGATGGATCTCCTCTTCTCGCTCTTCAAAAACCGCTTCGCCGAGACTCTCGTGGCTGGCCTCCTCTACTCTCTCATCGTGTTCGTTGGCTCATGCCTGCTCATCGTGCCAGGCATTATCGCAGCCTGCGGCCTCAACTTCACTTTCTTCATCATGGCCGACGATCAGAACATCTCCGGCACCGACGCTCTCAAAGCAAGCTGGGAGATGATGAAGGGCCATAAGTGGGATCTCTTCTGCCTCAATTTCCGCTTCATCGGCTGGATCCTCCTCTGTATGCTCACTTGCGGAATCGGCAACCTCTGGCTCACTCCCTACATGTATATGGCCAACTACAATTTCTATCGCCAGCTCCGCTACGGCACATTCTGATTCCTCTCGAAAAAACATTTTCTTCACTATAGTTTTAAACTTTTTCACCCCGCAAGGGTCACAAATAACGGAAGTCTCTCCCCGAGGCTTCCGTTATTTCGTATTTTCATTATTCCACCATAGGCGATTCTAATCTCAATCATGAATCTTAAGTTTCTACTCCCCTGCTGCTTGGGACTGATCTCACTCCAGGCTCTCGCGGCAGGCGACATTACAGGTAAGGTATTCAACAAGGAAACCGGCGAACCGATGGACTTTGCAACCGTTCAGCTCATCGACGCCAAAACCGGGAAACCGCTCCCGATCGGCACAAACACCGACGAAAACGGCGCTTTCATTCTCAAAGGCGTGAAAGATGGCTCATATCTCGTGCGCATCTCCAACATAGGTTCAATTTCGCAGGAGAGGGAGGCTAAAGTGGCCGGCGCAAATGTGAGCATCGGCAATGTGAAACTGGCCGACGACACCAAGATGCTGCAGGAAGTCGTGGTAGAGGGCATCCGTAGCCAGATGCGCTTCGAGCTCGATAAGAAGGTCTTCTCTGTCGACGCCAACATCAACGCGGCCGGACAGTCGGCATCTGAGCTGCTCGAATCTATCCCTTCTGTCGAGGTCGACCAAGACGGCGAGGTCTCGCTGCGTGGTAACTCTTCCGTCACTGTCTGGATCAACGGCAAGGAGTCTGGCCTCACGGCCGACAACCGCGCCCAGATTCTCGAACAGATTCCAGCCGAAACTATCGACCGTATCGAGGTGATCACCAACCCCTCGGCGAAATACAGCCCCGAAGGCACCGCAGGCATTATCAACATCGTCCTTAAGAAAGACCGTAAGGCCGGCTATTATGGCAGCGCCGAAATCAGCGCCAACTCGCGTGGCGGCGGCAACGTCAACGGCAATTTCAACTACAACTCCCCTCGCCTCGATGCCTACGCCGGACTCGGTTTCCGTATGCGCCACAACAAGGGCGGCTCTCACATGGATCGCCAATTCCTTAACGACTACGGCACTCCCAACGGCCTCTTCACCCGCTCCGAAGGTGAAAGCCCCAATCATGGCAACAACGTCTTCATGCGCCTCGGCCTCACGTATCATCTCACGGATAAGGATGATCTCGGTGTGGCCGGATTCGGCATGTTCGGCCACAACTGGGGACACTCCACCACTCTCTACACCTCCAACGTCCCCGGCAACTGGCTCGTAAACAACGATATCGCCCACAATCGCGGCGACCATCGCGGCATGCACGCCGAGCTCAACTATACCCATAAGTGGAACGATAATCATCAGCTCGACGTAGTCGGCTCGTTCAACCATTGGGGCGGCCCAAGCTGGAGAAGCTATTACGAGGATATCGAATATGCCGACCACGCCGACAAGAAGTATCAGGAGCAGACTATGGATCTCGGCACAAACTCCTGGGAGGCGAAGATCGACTACACCAACAAGCTCACCGACTGGCTGAAACTGGAGACGGGCTTCAACGGCAACTACAGCAAGGAAGACACTCCCACCGACACTTACACCGGAACCTCGGGAGCCGACCTCTCGCAAAACCAAGACCTCTACAACCGTTTCATCTATCGCAACAATGTGAGCGCGCTCTACGCCACTCTCGGCGGCAACGTCAAGAAATTCAGCTTCTCGGCCGGTCTCAGAGCCGAGGCGTGGCAGGTGCGCACGCGCTCGCTGGCGTTCGGCCAGACGGATGCCGACGTGCCGGAGTTCAAGAAGAATAATTTCGCCCTCTTCCCGAGCCTCTTCCTCTCCTACAGTCTCCCTCACGACAATGAGGTGCAGGTAAATTACACACGTCGTCTGCGCCGTCCGTGGGGCGGACAGCTCAATTCGTTCCACGATATCTCCGACCCTACCAACGTAAGCTATGGCAATCCGGAGCTTCAGCCGCAGTATTCGAACGCGTTCGAGCTCAATTACCTGAAGTCGTGGACCTTCCACATGGTAAGCCTTTCGGCCTACGTGCGCACGAGCTCCGATATGATCAACCGTATCAGCTATCTCGACGGCGACGTGATGTATAGCACATGGGCCAATATCGCCGACGAAGTCAACTCCGGCTGTGAGATCGTGGCCAAGAACTCTCTCTTCAAGAGCAAGCTCGATCTCACCACGACGCTCAACCTCTACAACAACCACATCTCATCGTGGAACTACGACTTCCTCGCCGACAGCGGCAATCTCATCCCCCTGAGCGGAAAGGAGCAGAACAGCTTCGCCTGGAGCGTGCGCATGATGGCCAACGCCCGCCTACCCTGGTCGCTCTCTCTTCAGGCTACGGGCAACTATAATTCGAAGATGCTCTCGGCGCAGGGTTCGCGTCAAGGCGGCTGGAGCGTCGATCTCGGCGTGCGTCGCGTGTTCGGCCCGTGGTCGGTGTCGCTCAACTGCCGCGACCTTTTCGACTCCCGCAAATGGAAGAGCACTACCAACGGCCCCGACTATACCCAGTTTAACGAACGCTGGCGTGGCGGACGCACGGTGCGCCTCACGGTGAAATTCTCCTTCGGCAATATGAACGCCAAGCCCAACAAACGCAATCAGGATGGCGAGCCGATGGATGGCTCGGGCTACGACAACATGGAGGGTTAATTCCCTTGGCACATATACGTTTCAGGGCCGGCGCGGTGTCTCACCGTGCCGGCCCTGATGGCATGTTTATGTAGGGTTGTAGTTGGTTTAGAGGTTGAAGTAGTACGTGCCCGTCGAGAGGGGCGTGTAGAAATCATACGTGTTGCCGTTGATGTAATAGCTCGTGTTGTAAGCGGGCATATCCACGCCTATGTTCCAGCTGCTGGTCCAGGGGTTCCAGGCGTTAAGGACTGTCACGTCATACTGGAAACCGGTCCAGGTATACGCCACCTGAAGCGGGATCGTGCGCCAGATGCCCTGGGCGTCGTAGCCGCAGGCTATTACATTCTCCGTGCCCTGGTTGGTCCAGGCCGACGGATTGTTGATACCGTTCCAGCCGGGGTTGTTCCAGCCAGGATTGTTCCAGCTCGGCCCAGGATTCCAGCCGATGCCGTTTGGGCCTCCTACGGGAGCCGGCTTGAACGAACCGCCGCTGCCAGGAGCCGGAGCACTGTTGCCTGCGCCCGGGCCCGGATTCCAACCGATTCCGTTGGCCGGAGCCGGATTAAACGAGCCCCCGCTGCCGGGAGCCGGTGCGCTCTGGGCGTTAATATCTATGGTGCCGATCCCCGAAAGGATACCTATTGCCAAAGCCATCATGCCGGCTTTGCGGAGTATGCTGATGTTTTTCATAATCTTCTTTTTTATCAATTCAATTATTTGCCCATTTCTATGGTGGGTTTTATGGTCGGAAGTCAGCGTTTTCACTCTGATTACCCTTCATTTTTAAAACAAACTTCCCTATATTTTGGTTTATAACACGATTTTTCGTAAATTTGCAAATTATTGCGACTATAAACAATCCGGAGCCCTCGCGGCCTCTGATAAACAATCATATAAAAATGGCAAAACAAGAAGACGTTTTCAAGACCATTGTGGCTCATGCCAAAGAATATGGATTCGTATTTCAATCAAGTGAAATCTACGACGGCCTCTCTGCCGTATACGACTACGGACAGAACGGCGTAGAACTCAAAAATAATATCAAACGCTACTGGTGGGAGGCGATGACTATGCTCCACGACAATATCGTGGGCATCGACTCCGCTATCTTCATGCACCCCACTATCTGGAAAGCGTCGGGCCACGTCGACGCCTTCAACGACCCTCTGATCGACAACAAAGACTCCAAGAAGCGCTATCGCGCCGATGTGCTCATCGAGGAGCAGATCGCTAAATTCGACGATAAAATCAATAAGGAGGTGGCCAAAGCCGCCAAGCGTTTCGGCGATTCTTTCGACGAAGCTATGTTCCGCCAGACTAATCCCCATGTGTTGGAAAACCAGAAGAAGCGCGATGAGCTTCACGAGCGTTTCTCCGTGGCCATGAACGGCAACGACCTGGGCGACCTTCGTCAGATCATTCTCGACTATGAGATTGTCGATCCTATCTCCGGCACCCGCAACTGGACCGACGTGCGTCAGTTCAACCTCATGTTCAAGACCGAGATGGGTTCTACGGCCGACGGCGCGATGAACGTTTATCTCCGCCCGGAGACTGCCCAGGGTATCTTTGTCAACTATCTCAACGTGCAGAAGACCGGCCGTATGCGCATCCCCTTCGGTATCGCTCAGATCGGTAAGGCCTTCCGTAACGAAATCGTGGCCCGCCAGTTCATCTTCCGTATGCGCGAGTTCGAGCAGATGGAGATGC
>CAZGJH010000059.1:0-14919 GCA_964525735.1 uncultured Sangeribacter sp. | reverse complement strand
GAGCCAGGCGAAGGGGGGGCGGCGGTGGAGGTAGGTGGGGTCGGATTGGTGGGCGTAGGCTTCGCGCTCGAAGGGGATGTGGAGGTAGGCGGCGTGGGAGTTGAAGCGGTGCTTTATCAACAGGATGAGCCACATCAGGAGGTAGAGGAGGTAGAAGCCGATGTAGAGGGTTTCGCGCATCTGGCGGGTGTGGATGCGTTCGTGGTTTAGCAACGTGGGGTCGATGCGGGCGTCTTTGCGCACGAAGAAGATGCCGAAGAGGTTTATGGCGGCGTAGCCTTTGAAGGGGATTATGTTGTTGCGGATTATTATTGGGTGCTTCATGGGTGCAAAGTTAATTTTAGGGGGATGGGGGCGGTAGAGAGGGCGCGGGTGGCGACGATGCCGGCGCGCGTGGAGACGTTGCTGTGCTCGAAGACGGCGTCGGCCAAGCCTACGCCACCGAGGGCTCCCGCCACGCCTTCGGTTTCGGCCCACAGTGACAGCAGGTATTGATAGTAAGGGGTGGAGATGTGGGCCAAGTGGACTTCGAGCGTGAGCATATCGTCGAGGTCGGGATGGTTGGCGAAGTCGCAGTAGTAGGAGCCGTGGACGGGGATCTCGAGGGTGTAGGGACGGCCGGAGAATTGGCGGTCGGAGAACATGGTGTAGAGGCCATAGGCGTCGGAGATTACGGTCTCGATGGGGGTGATGTGTTCGGAGAAGATGGGTTCGTAGCTGTAGTCGGGGGTGACGTGTACGACTTCAGCTATGGGGTTGTAGAGGTAGGGATCGTCTGATTCGTAGCGGATTGCGCGATACGTGGGCATATCGAAAGTGTAGTAGTTGGACGCATCGGCGGGGTCGGTGAGGGTGACGCTGAGTATCATCTCGAAGGTGGAGGTGAAGATCTGCTCGTCGGGGTGGAATTGGGTGACGTTTTCCTTGATGCGGGTTTCGACGTTGTCGATGGCTACGGGGTATGGGATGGTGACTTCGGCGTCGGCCTCGCCGTAGGTGGGGTCGGTGGCGTGGAAGCGGAGACGGTCGCCGGATTGGGGGATGTAACTTGCCACGTAGATGGCTTTTTCGTGACGGTAATCGTCGAAGGATGTGGTGAGGGTGAGGTTTTCCTGGAAGCGGTCGTTGACGTAGAGGGCTACCTCGGCATCGCGGAGGTAGATGTCGAGTTGGCCTACGGGGTTGCCTTCCGACCAGCGCCAGGTGCGGGTGAGTTCGAGCTGGATTTCTTGGCCGGCGGTGATTAGGGAGTTCATGCAGACGACGGGGGTGGACTCGAGGGTGGGCTCGAAATCTGTATAGCACCCCGTTAGCATGAGCAGAGATATTATTAAGATGATATTTTTCATTGTTTTTTGTGTTTTATGGGCGGTGCTTCTGGGAGGCGCGGGGGCGCGCCTCTTCCCAGTCAGCTAAAAGAGCCAGGTGTAGGAGACGGAGGGGATGATGGGGATGGCGCGGACGTGCTGGAAGACTTCGTCGGCGATGTAGGAGCTGCTGCCGGAGGGGGCCGGGATGATGTAGCTGTTGTCGGAGACGTCGCGGCGCACGGCGATGACGTTCATGTAGCTGTAGGCGTTGTAGACACTGAAGGTCCAGTAGCCGCGTCGAGTCTTGCGCGTGGCCGAGAGGTCGAGGCGATGGTAGAAGGGGAGGCGGTAGTTGTTGGTCTTCTCATAGTAGACCATATCGAAATGCCACGGGCCGAGTCCGGGATCCTGCCAGCATTGAAGCGGGAGGGTGATGCGGTTGCCGCTCATGCCGGTCCAGGCCGCGCCCACTTCCCACTTATCGTTGATCTTCCAGGCAAGCGACACGTTGATTTTGTGGCGATTATCGAACCGAGCGGGATACCACTCGCCGCCGTTCTTTCCCGGGAAACGGCGGTCGGCCCAAAGGAGCGAGTAGGACACGTGGCCCGTAATCTTGCCATACTCCTTCGTGACCTTGAAATCGACACCCTTCGCGCGCCCTTCGCCGACGGCCATCTTCTCGGTCCAACTGGCCGACGGGGGCACGAGATAGTAATCGTCGGTGTAATCGAGGAGATTGCGCATCCACTTGTAATAACCTTCTACAGAGACGGTAAACTGCTTGTCGGGCGTCGTCCAATAGGCTGCGAGGGCGAGTTTGTCGGCCGTCTGCGGACGTTGGTTGCCGGTGATCGGAATCCACTGGTCGGTAGGGAGCGAGATGTTGCTCTCGGCCAACTGGTGGACGTATTGCACGGAGCGCGAATAGGCAGCCTTGAGCGCGAGATCTTGCATCGGCGTGACACGCAGCGAGATACGGGGCGAGAGACCGCTCTTCGTGCGGCCGTCGATACGGAAGAGGCTGTAGTGGAGGCCGGCGTTGAGGCGAAGCCAGTCGGCCGGTGAATAATCGTCTGAAAGATAGAAATTAAGTTCGTTGGCGCGATAAGAGGGGACGTTGTCGTAAGCCACGGCCGTCTCGTTCTCCTTCGTGAGATTGTAGGCGCCGCGCGCCGGGAGGAAAGAGTGGCGGGTGAACGAGGCGCCGAAATCCATCTTATTCTCCGCGCTGAGGAGCCAGTTGAAGTCGGCGCGCGCGATGACGTCGTTGATATTGTTGTGATGGCTGAAGGAGAGGCGTGAGTATGAGTCGGTTACGCCATCGGTGATGCCGAATTGCTCCTTCGAATTGCGGAGCGACGAGAAATAGCGGGTGAAGGCGCCGGTGACTTCGCCGTAGATTTTCGGTGAGAATACATACTTCCAGCCGGCCGAGGCCACGATATTGCCCCAGAGGAGGCGGGTGCGGGTGTCGGTGTAGGCATCGTAATGGTAATTCTGCGACGCGCCCTTGTCGTCTTCGCCCGTGGAGAGGTAATCTTCACCATAATAGAACATTACGTAGGCGCTCGACTTCGCCGAGAAGTTGTGGTTGACTTTGGCGTTGATATCGGTGAAGGCGTAGCGGAACCGCGTGTTGCCATCCTTATTGATCTTGTTGGCGATCGCGAGGGCCGGGATTGTGAGGATGTCGAACCAGGAGCGGCGCATGGCCACGGAGTAGGAGGTGCGCCCCTTCCAGAGGGGACCATTGAAATCGAACGCACCCGAAGTGAGGCCCAGGCGGAAGCTTCCGTGATGCTCCGAGAGGGAGCCGTCTTTGGTGTGTACATCCATGAACGAGGCGAGGCGGCCGTCGTATTTCGCCGGGAAGGAGGTCTTGTAAAAATCTATGTTGCGGAGGGCGTCGACGTTGAAAGCCGAGAAGAGTCCGCCGAAGTGGTTCACCTGATACAGAGGGATATTGTCGAGCATAAAGAGGTTTTCGTCGGCATCGCCGCCGTGGACGTACATTCCGGCCATTCCCTCGATGCCGGTGGAGATGCCTGGTTCGAGCTGGAGGGTTTTGATCACGTCGCTCTCGCCGAACACAACCGGCGTGGCCTTGATGTCGCCCGGGGTGAGGTTGAGGGCGCCGATTTCGGTGCTACGCATGGCCCGGTTGTTGTTGGCCGTGGTGCTTACCACCAGTTCCTCGAGCTCGTGAAGGGTGGTGAACTCGCTGGGCTGCTGTGGGGCCGGTTTCGGCGCGGGGGGCGCGACGGGCTTCGGGCGTTCGCGTTTCAAGGTGACGTTGTTGCCACGGATACGGTAGGTGATGCCCGTGCCGCGAAACATATCGTCGAGCACCTTCGGGAGCGGGGTGTCGGCAGCGTTTACGCTGACTTTCAGGCCATTCAACAGTCCGGAGGGGTAGATGAAATTCTTGCCGGTCTGATGGATCAGTTCGGTGAAGACGCTCTCGGCGTTTCGGTTGGAGGCGGAAAGCGTGACGTTTTGGGCGGCGGCCGAGATATAGGCGGCGAGGAGAGCGGCCGCCGCTACAGTGAAAAACTTGGGATTCATTCGGCTACGATTCATTCGGCTACGATTTGGAGACGGGTGTCGAAGAGGTCGTTGAGAGTGGCTACTACATCTTCGGCGGTGCCTTCGTAAGAGATTGATACTCTGATTTCTTCTTGGGGAATGTCAGCGATCTTCACACCGTAGAGACGCTCGATTTCGGCTACGACTTGGAGGAGGGAAGCGTCGCGGAATTCGATTTTTTTGGAGACGGGGCTGACCGCAGGGACTTCTACGGGGATTTCGACGGGTGCTGGAGCGGGCTCTTCCGGTGCTTTCGAGGAGACGATGTAGTAGACGGTAAGCGCGGCCATAGCGGCTACTGCGATGGCTACGGCAGCTACGGCGATGTTGCGGCGGAGGTTTGAGCGGAGGGCTTTGAAAGCTTTTGTCATTTGATTTTCAACGGTTTTGACGGAGATGGAGAGCTCTTCGGCAATCTGGGCGTTGGAGAGGCCATCGCGTTTGCTGAGGAGAAAGACCTGACGGCAGCGTTGGGGTAGGCGACCGATGGCGCGCCAGAGGGCGGCGTCGCGTTCGGCGGTGTCGGGCTCCAGTGCTTCGGGAGCCATTATCGGGGTGGCTGCTTCGAGAGCTTCGAGGGTTTCGGTGGGGGCGGAGGCCCGGAGACGGTCGATGGCGATGTTGTGGGCCATTCGGAAGAGGTAGGATTTGAAATGGACGGGAAGGGTGGAGCCGGAGAATTTTTGCCAGGCTGTGGAGAAGGTCTCCTGGACGATGTCTTCGGCTTCGACGGGGTCGTGGCAGATGCGAAGGACGTATCTGCTGAGGGGGGTATAGTAGCGGCGGAAGTATGTCTCGAATTCTGTCATTTTTTTTGCAAAATTAGTGATTGCATAGGGGATTAGCAAATTTGAGGGAGGGGATGAGGGTCCCTACATCAATGACGCGGAAATTAGCGGAAACCCCTATGGGAGGGGGAAATTTTTTTTGATTTGCAACTATCGGGGGGCGCAAGGGGTTTATATTATATAGATGCTGGGGCCGTAAGGCTCGGGCTAATGGAAATTACTAAGCTATTATGCAGAATAAATATACGAAGATTGTCGCTACGGTTTCGGATAAGCGTTGCGATGTGGAGTTTATCAAGGCCCTTTCGGAGGCCGGTGTGAATGTGGTGAGAATGAATTCGGCCCATCTGGAATATGAGGGGTTTAAGAAGATTGTGGATAATACGCGCGCGGCCGACCCTGCGCTGGCAATCATGATGGATACGAAGGGTCCGGAGATTCGCACTACGGTGACTGTGATGGGCGATCCGGTGGCTTTCCATACGGGCGACGTGGTGAAGATCTACGGCAACCCGGAGGGAAAGACTTCGAACAAGGAGATCAATCTGAATTACAAGGATATAGCTAAAGTGCTTCGCCCTGGGGTGAAGATGCTTATCGACGACGGTGAGCTGGAATTTGACGTGACGGCAATCGACGGCGCGGAGGTGACGGCTGTGGCTGCCAACGACGGCGAATTGGGTTCGCGCAAGAGCGTGAATCTGCCCGGAGTGAAGGTGGATCTGCCTGCTGTGACGGAGCGCGACCGCCGCAACATCGGCTACGGCGTGGAGCTGGGCGTAGATTTCATAGCCCACTCGTTCGTGCGCTCTGCGGCCGACGTGAAGGAGGTGCAGGATATACTCGACTCGCTCGGAGCCGAGACGAAAATTATCTCGAAGATTGAAAATCAGGAGGGTATCGACAATTTCGACGGTATTCTGAAAGCCTCCTACGGCATCATGGTGGCGCGCGGCGACCTCGGCATCGAGGTGGCTCCGGAGCGCATACCGGGTATACAGTCGAACCTCATAAACAAGTGTATCACAGCGCATAAGCCGGTGATCGTGGCCACTCAGATGCTTCACACGATGATTGAGCATCCGCGCCCCACGCGCGCCGAGATTTCAGACGTGGCCAACGCCGTTTACCAGCGTGCCGACGCCATGATGCTCTCGGGGGAGACGGCCTACGGAAAATATCCGATCGAGGCGGTTAAGATCATGACGAGCGTGGCCCACGAGGTGGAGGGTTCGATAGGCAACAAGCGGGAAGTGCCCCCGATGCTTGACGGCGACATCACCTCCTTCCTGGCACGCGAGGCCGTGATGTCGGAGACGAAAGTGGGGACGAAGGCAATCTTCACTGACGCCTACCGTGGCGTGTCGGCGCGCTTTATCGCCTCATTCAGAGGCAGCAACCCTACGTTTGCCATCTGCCACAACAAGCACGTGCAACGCTGGCTGGCGTTGAGTTTCGGCGTTACGGCCTACTTCTACGAGCAGCCTAATCCGAAATTCTTCATGCCCCACTCGGTGGAGGCCGTGCGCAAGATCGTGAACGACGGCGGCGTAGGCTTGCACGACCGTATCGCTTACCTTACGGGCACAAGAAGAGGCGCGAGAGCCTTGGAGATTCTCACGCCTCACGAGATTCTTGAGATGCAGGAATGACGCGAGACGCGCGCCATCGGAGAGCTTATTTCGAGGGGAGGAACACGAAGCATACGGCCGCCACAAGGCAAATGAAGGCGGCTATATGATTCCAGTGGAGCCTCTCCCCGGAAAAGAAGAACATGGCCACGACGGTGAACACCGTGAGCGTGATAACCTCCTGTATCACTTTCAATTGGAAGAGGGAGAAGGGGCCGCCGTTCTCCTGATAGCCTATGCGGTTGGCCGGAATCATGAAGCAGTATTCGAGCAGGGCCACGCCCCAGGAGGCGAGAATCACCACGAAGAGGGGCCAGTTTTTCGATATGCCCGTATTCTGCAATTTGAGGTGGCCATACCAGGCGAAGGTCATGAATACGTTTGAAATGATGAGGAGGAGAATCGTGACGATTGTAGTTTTCATTATAGTAACGCTAAGATTTTGATTTCAAAAGTTATACTGCTAAGATTTTGATTTCAAGAGCTTTTTGAGTTTAATTGCGGCTATCGAGGCCGCCAGCGATGCCGCGAGCAGACGCAGGCAATCGCCAAGCAGAGGGGAGGCCACCACGCACCCCGCGAGAGCTGTGAGCGCGAAGACTACCGCTGCCACGAAAGCTATCCACGCCTCACGCGAGGGACGATAGCCGTAGAGGCGGCGGTTGACTATATAATAGAGGAGCAGGATCACGCTTTGCTCCACAATCATGCCCCAGCCGAGGCCGTCGAGGCCGAAGAGGAGGTAGCCGCCGCCTAACGCGCCGAGAGTGAGGAGATTGGCGAAGATGCACTCCATCCAGAAATAGAGTCGGCGGTTGTCCTTGACCAGTGTGATGTAGCCCATCGGGAAAGAAAGGGCCTTCAGCAGGATACCGACCGACATGAGGCGCAGCAGCGGCATGGCGGCTTCGAAACGCGAGCTGAAGAGGAGCTGAATCACGAGGGGAGCGGCAATCACAAGTATAAGGGAGAGAGGGAGAAGCACCCACGTGATCATTTCCGTCTGGCGGTTGACGGCGCGTATCATGGCCTCATTGTCGCCGGCCAAGGCCGAGAGGCGCGGGAAATAGTCCATGGCCATCGCGGCAAACACCACCGAGGCCATCTGATTCGTGACGCTCGTGGAGGCCTGGAAGAGGCCCACGGTGTCGAGGCCACCCTGCTCACGCACGAAGATGATCAGCAGATAGTTGCAGAGGTTGAGGATTACGTCGCCCACTACGAGCACCAGCCCGAGCCCGAGCAATTTCTTCACCAGCGGGGCGTGGCCCTTGAGCGAGATGCCCCCGGTGTGGAGCTTCACACCGGCCTTACGCAGATTGAGGGTATAGAAGATATACATCGAGAGGGCCAGGATGATGATGGCCGGCACGATGCCGTGGAGCCCGAAGAAGTAGTAGAGCGGCACTCCGGCCACGAGTCCCGTGAGGCTGCCCACGAGAGAGGCTTTCGAGAGGCGGCGCACCTCGTGAAGTCCCTGAAGGAGAGAGAGTCGGCTCCCGTTGGCCACCATCAGGCCCACCGCGATGCCGAGCAGGAGAAATTGCCAGGCGTAGGCCTCGGAGCCGAACGAGAGGCGCGAGAGCCAGCGGCAGCCGATCACGCAAACGAGGGCTCCGGCGAGGGCCGTGAGAGCCGTAAGTCGCAGAGCCACACCGGCTACAACGCTGAGGGCATCGGGGGAGTCTTTGGCGGCGGCCGTCTCCTTCACGATGGCCAGGTTGAGGCCTAAAGAGGAGATCTGGGTCATGGTGGTGGCCGAAGTGGAGAAGATAGAGTTTACACCCATGCCTTCGGGGCCGAGAATTAGGGCCACGAACTTGCCGCGCACCAGATTTATCAGAATTTCAAACACTTTGACCCCGCCGAAGAGGGAGATCCCCTTCAGGATGCCACGGTAGGAGTTGCCGCCGTCGTCGGGTGTGGGTTTGGAGGTCTGGGTCATCGTTGCTGAGGTGTAGGTTTTTTCGGGTGCAAAAGTACGCAACACGGCCGATAAATCCAAAAATAATTCGTAATTTCGCACCATGAAAACAGCAAACCGCACATCGCAGCCGAAGCGCAACGTATTCATCACGGGAGCCACGGGGACAATGGGCCAGGCTACACTCGGCGAACTCTCGCAGCGTCTTGACCGTTTCAACCTGACGCTGCTGGCACGCAACAGTAAGAAAAACAGGAAATTGCTCGCCCCTTACGAGAAGATGGAGGGGGTGAGAGTGATCTGGGGCGACCTGATGGACCGCGAGGCCGTGGAGCGCGGAGTGGCCGACGCCGACATCGTGCTTCACATCGGCGGCATGGTGACGCCGAGCGCTGACTACTACCCCGAGAAGACTTTCAAGGTGAACACCACCGCGATGCGCAACATCGTGGATGCCGTGAAGAGGCGCAAGGATCCCGAGAGGGTGGGGGTGGTGTACGTCGGTTCGGTGGCTCAATACGGCCCCTACGACCCGCCGCATCACTGGGGGCGTTGCGGCGACCCTCTGAAGCCCCCGAAGCTCGACGGCTACGCCCTCTCGAAGATGGCGGCCGAGCGCATACTGACCGATTCGGGCTTGCCGAAATGGGTTTCGCTGCGGCAGAGCGGTATACTTTCGAAGGCGATGCTGCTGAACGCCACCGACCCGATAGCGTTTCACGTGCCCGTGAAGGGTGTGTTGGAGTGGGTCACGGCTGAAGATTCCGGGCGGCTGATGGCCAACGTTTGCGAGGCCGACGTGCCCGAGGAGTTCTGGTGCCGCTTCTACAACATCGGCGGAGGCGCGGGCTACCGGCTGACGAACTACGAGATGGAGTCGATGGTGATGCGGGCGTTGGGATGTCCGCCGCCGGAGAAGGTGTTTGACGTAAGATGGTTTGCCACAGGCAATTTTCACGGGATGTGGTATACCGATTCCGATCGTCTGGAGGAGCTTGTGCCCTTCAGGGGGAAGGTAGGGGCCGAGGAATATTTCGCGCAGATGGCGCGGGAGATGCCATGGTATTTCAAGCTCACGCCGGTGGTGCCGGCATGGGTAATGAAGAGCGTGATGCACTGGGTGGCGGGTCGCAACAGGCTCGCGCCGCTCTATTGGAAGAGGCATGGGGTGAAGGAGCGCATCGACGCGCATTTCGGGAGCTTGGAGGCCTGGGAGGCGTTGCCCGGCTGGGAGGGGACAGACGTGAGTCGCCCGTCGGACATTCCGGCGGTGAGGCCGCTCGGATACGACGAGCGCAAGCCCCTTGCGGAACTTGCGCTCGATGATATGCGTGGTGTGGCTGCGGCGCGCGGGGGCCAACTGCTCTCTACGGCGATGAGACCGGGGGATATGCTGTCGCTGCTCGAATGGGAGACGGCTGATGGAGAGCGGTTTATGGCGTCGGCGGCGAGTGTCGCGCTTGGCGGGCACTGGGGCGCGCCGGCCAGCGGGGTGTAGACGATGGGAGTTAGAAGTCGGCGCCGAAGGTTACTACGAAAGTGCCTGAGGTTTTCTTTCTGACAGGATATTCCTGATGAGGGCTTCCTGGATTGTTGTTTATCCCGTAATCTTCTGTTAGAGTGCTGATATTAAAGCCGATGCCAAGATTGAACCCCGAACGTTTCCCGAATCGAACACCGATTGTGGGAAGACAATAGTAGCCTCCTTTGGGACGTATAAGCAGTCCTCTCGAATCGCCATCGGAAACTCCTTCATCTTGAATGTTTATGGCAAACTGATATCCGATTTTCAGATCTACGAAGGGATTTATTGTGCGATTGATATCAAGAGTCCATCTCACGTCGGCAAAAATTGGAGCGTATATGCCGGGGTAAAAGGTGCGCCCCTCGTAATAGTTGTCCCAATAATCATAATAATACTCCTCATTGTGGAAGCCGAGTGTGTATGCGCCGAAGCCTACGCCTGCAAAAAGATAATCAGTGAATTGATATCCCTCAGTGAAGTTGACTCCGAACGACATTTTCGGTTCCAATCGGGCCATGCCATGGTCAAAGTTGCCCACACCGGTGGAGGCGAAGCCCCAGGAGAAGTCGAAGAAACCTTTCCATTGATGAGTGTTCTCGCTTTGAGCCGAGGCGAGGGCGGGGAGGGCGAGAATCAGAGCTAATATAAATATTTTAATCTGTTTCATAATTGTTTAGTCGATTTTTGAGGAATTCTTGGAGAGGCTTGAGGATTCCGATTGGTTTTAGAAATCGAATCCGATATTGAGCATGAGCACGCTGCCCGTGCTGCGGCCCATGTCGATGGTGCGAAGTAACTGGTCGCCCTGACTTGGGACGTAAGTCCATTCTTCAGCTGTAAGGTTATGAAGAGCGAATACGTTCATCGTAAGGCCAAGGTTGACAGCCCTTTTCGCTCCGATGCTGCGGCGCAGACCGATTGTAGGCTGGAGGAAGAAGCCGTTGACATTATGATGGTAGACCCATAGATCTGTCACGGGACCGAGGACATTGTAAGAGCCGAAAAGCTCGTAATCCTGGTCGACTGCGAGGTTGATCTGATAGCCCATTTTGAGGCCGATGAAGGGGGCGATACGATTGCCGAGACCGAAATCCCATCTAACATCGACGAAGAAAGGAAATTGAAATCCAGCAAATTCGACGTAATTATTTGTGTAACGCCATGAATCTCCCACGATGTGCTCGCCGGTATCCAAGTCGAACGCGAATTCGGAATAGATGCCGCGGTTGTAAGCGTGAGAGAACATGAAGTTGACGCCCGCACCGACGCCCACGTAGAGGTTGCGGTTGATCTGATAGCCGTGGGAGGTGGTCATGCCGAATTCTGCCCAGGGGCGCAAGGCGTAAACTGCCATGCGGCCGTCGTCGGTCGAGATCGAGGCGTTGCCGCCGAAGCCGAAGCCGAGGTTCCAGTCGAAGAAGCCGCGATAGCCGCTGTCGCGACCCTGCCAGCCGTGGCCGATCTTGATGGTCATGTCGGGTTTGATTTTGCGCTCGATGGGTTTGAAGCCGGGATACGACACGCGCACTTTCGAGGCCTTTACGGGCACTTCGATACGGAACGCTCCGTCGATATCAGTGTAAGCGAACTCGTTGCGGCCGACAATCTCGACGCGCACGCCCGGCATGGGCTCGCCATCGCGGTCGAGGATCGTGCCGGAGACAATCTCCTGTGCCAGGGTGGGCATCACGGCTGCCAGCAGGAGCGTAAGAAAAGTAATTAATCTACTCATATACAGAAGTATTATGTGGTTGGTTGACTTAGGTCAGGAGCCTCCCCAGTCGAGAGGCCGGGGAGTAGTCAGCCACAAAGTTACAAAAAATTTGCGATACGTGCTATCAAAGTCCCCTTACGTTGGGAAAAAAATATTAACTTTGTAGCTTGAAAACCACTTATTCCAGTTTATGGCTCAACAACATCATTACACTGGGCTCAACGACGCTCAAGTCGCTGAAAGCCGCCAAAAGTATGGCGTCAATATTCTGACGCCGCCGGAGAAAGACCCTCTGTGGAAGCGCTTTCTCGAAAAATTCGGTGACCCCCTGATCATTATCCTCATGATAGCGGGTGTGCTTTCGATAGGCATCTCCTGCTATGAATTCTGGGGGCTCGGCGAGGGCGCGGGCGTGTTCTTCGAACCGCTCGGCATCATCATTGCTATCCTGCTGGCCACGGGGCTCGCTTTCGTTTTCGAGCTGAAGGCCGACAAGGAATTCGCTCTGCTCAATCAGGTGAACGACGACGAGCCGGTGCAGGTGATTCGCAACGGCAACGCCATGCAGATTCCGAAGAAGGACGTCGTGGTGGGCGATATCGTGATTCTGAACACGGGCGAGGAGGTGCCTGCCGACGGTGAACTGATTGAGGCCGTGCATCTTAACATCGACGAATCTACCTTGACGGGCGAGCCGATCTGCCACAAGACCACCGATCCGGCCGAATTTGACAAAGAGTCGACTTTCCCCTCCAACCATGCCATGCGCGGCACGAAGATCATGGAGGGCCACGGCGTGATGAAGGTGCTCGCCGTGGGCGACCAGACGGAGAACGGCAAGGTGTTTGAGGCCGCTCAGATCGACGACTCCGTGAAGACGCCGCTCAATGAGCAGCTCGACGGCCTGGGGGATCTGATCACGAAGATCTCTTACGGTTTCGCGGCCGCTATCATCGTGGGTCGCTTGGCGCTCTACTTCATCAACGAGCCCTTCGATTGGATTCATTTCATCACGTATGCACTTCAGACTCTGATGATTGCCGTGACGCTCGTGGTGGTGGCCGTGCCAGAGGGCTTGCCGATGGCCGTGACACTCTCGCTGGCTTACTCGATGCGCCGTATGCTGAAGACCAACAACTTGGTGCGCAAGATGCATGCCTGCGAGACGATGGGCGCGACAACGGTGATCTGCACGGACAAGACCGGCACGCTGACGCAGAACCAGATGCAGATCTACAAGACCAACTTCTTCGGTCAGCCGTCGGATGAGGTGCTCTACGAGGGAATCGCTGTCAACTCCACGGCTCAGCTCGACCTTTCGGGTGAGAAGCCGCAGGTGCTCGGCAACCCGACGGAGGGCGCGCTTCTGCTCTGGCTCAATGAGCGCGGCGTAGATTATATGGCGTTGAAAGACAAGACGACACGCGTGGAGGAGCTACCTTTCAGCACCGAGCGCAAGTATATGGCCACGGTGGTGAAGTCGGCTTCGGGCAAGACGATACTCTACGTGAAGGGGGCTCCGGAGATCATCTTCGGCATGTGTAAGGACACGGCCGGAGTGACAAAGCAGGAGATCGATGCCCAACTGCTTGAGTATCAGAATCAGGCGATGCGTACACTCGGGTTCGCTTACCAGGAGCTTCAGCCAGGCGACAAGACTATCGAGAACAACAAGGTTGTGGCCACGGGGCTTACGTTCTTGGGCATCGTAGCCATCTCCGACCCTGTGCGCGCCGATGTGCCCGAGGCCGTGAGAGAGGTGCTCGACGCGGGCATCAAGGTGAAGATCGTGACCGGCGACACTCCTGGCACGGCGAAGGAGATCGGCCGCCAGATCGGTCTCTGGAACGATGCTACCGACACCGACCGCAACATCATCACCGGCACGGAGTTTGCCGAGCTTTCTGACAAGGAACTGAAGGAGCGTGTGGGCGACATCAAGATTATAGCGCGCGCACGCCCGATGGATAAGAAGCGTCTTGTGGAGTCGCTTCAGGGTAACAATGAGGTGGTTGCAGTGACGGGCGACGGCACGAACGACGCTCCGGCTCTGAAGGCGGCACATGTGGGCCTCTCGATGGGCGACGGCACATCTGTGGCGAAGGAGGCTTCGGATATCACGATTGTAGACAACTCCTTCTCGTCGATCGGGCGCGCCGTGATGTGGGGCCGCTCGCTCTATCAGAACATACAGCGCTTCATTCTCTTCCAGATGACGGTGAACGTGGCCGCCTGTCTTATCGTGCTTTTCGGCGCGTTCATGGGTATGCAGTCGCCGCTTACGGTGACGCAGATGCTTTGGGTAAACCTGATTATGGATACGTTTGCGGCCATGGCTTTGGCGTCGCTGCCGCCGTCGGCTTCTGTGATGAAGGAGAAGCCTCGTTCGCGTCAAGCGTTTATCATCAATAAGCCTATGTGGCAGTCGATTACGGGCGTGGGCGGTATTTTCTTCCTGTTGCTTTTGGGTATCCTCTGGATCTTCGAGCATTATCAGGTAGACCGCATCACGGATATATTCTCGTTTATTCCCCAGACGGGCACCGACGGAGCGGCCAACCTTACGCCGTATGAGCTTTCGATGTTCTTCACGATCTTCGTGTTCCTGCAGTTCTGGAATATGTTTAACGCGCGCGCGTTTGAGACGGGGCGTTCAGCTTTCCATTTCAAGGGGTGCAGCGGGTTTATCATGATAGCGTTGCTGATTCTGGTGGGCCAGATCGTGATCGTCACGATCGGCGGCCAGTTCTTCAATGTGGTGCCGCTGAGAGTGGCCGATTGGGCAATCATAATCGGAGTGACTTCGCTGGTGCTCTGGATCGGCGAGTTGGTAAGACTTTTCAAGAAAGGCTGATAGTTTTTTCGCGACGGCCATCGCAAGCTCTTTTTGCTTGCTTGCGATGGCCGCTTTAAAATAAAGGCCCTGCAGCTCATGGAGCATGCAGGGCCTAATTTCGTTGATTTTGACCGGAGTTCTTTTGACTTACTTGTTGTCGAGCTTAGCGACTTCGTCTTTGAAGACGGGGGCGGGCTTGAAAGCCGGGATGTTGTGAGCAGGAACGAGGAGAGTAGTGTTCTTGCTGATGTTACGGGCGGTTTTCTCAGCACGCTGCTTGATGATGAAGCTGCCGAAGCCACGGAGGTATACGTTCTCACCGTTGGCGAGGCTATCCTTGACCACGGTCATGAACTGTTCGATTACTGTGACAACCACAGCCTTGTCGATGCCGGTTGTTCTTGCGATTTCGCTTGCGATTTCTGCCTTTGTCATTTTTGTTTATCCTTTACTGATTGTCTTCTTTGCGGTTGATATGCGTCGGGAAGCCTGACGCATTAGCACATTTGAGCGCAAAGTTACAAAAAATTCGGCATTACCGAAATATAAAAGCCGAAATATCATTAAAAAAGAGGTAAAAAACTATCCTTTATCCAATAAAA
>CAZGJH010000058.1:9646-15355 GCA_964525735.1 uncultured Sangeribacter sp. | reverse complement strand
AAAAAAAATCGGAAGCATCACAGGAGCTTCCGATTTTTTGAAATATATGTTTGGGAATCCACGGTTCATTCCGGGATTGGATAGATTAGAGTGATTTCACACCGGGGTCGGCGATAGATTAGAGAATGCTTACATAACTTAAGATTTCTGGCTGTCAGAGCGCTGCTTGTCGGCTTTCATGCCCTTGCGATCGCCTTTCTTGGCCATTTGCTTCTTGCTGCCGTCCATCTTGGCGCCTTTCTTCTTGCTGCCATCCATCTTGGCGGCTTTCATTTTGCCACCCTGCTTGCCGGAAGTGGTGTAGAAATTCTCAAGGAAAGTCACATACTGGTCCGGAGTGAGGATAGTCTCTATCTCCGTGAGGTAAGCTTTCTGCTCAGCCTGACGCTCAGCTGCTTTCTGCTGGCGCTTAGCCTCTTTCTGCTTACGCATCTCAGCTTTCTGCTCGTCGGTGAGCTGCTGCTTATTCTCTTTGTTAGCTTTGTTCTGCTCCTTCTCGGCCTTTGCGGCGTTACGCTTAGCCTCGAAAGCGGCCTTGCGCTTCTCGTTGAGCTGCTGGATCTTGCTCTGCTGGTCGGCGGTGAGATTCAAGCCCTGGAAGGGATCACGCTTCTCCATGCCTTTTCTTTCGCCACGCTCTTTCTTGTCTTTGCCATCTTTCTGGCACTTGCCATCCTTCTTGCAGGTTTTTTCAGTCTGAACGCCTGCCGATGCGGGCTGCTGTGCGAAAACTGAAACTGGGGCGAACATCATCGCTGCGAGTGCTGCGCTTACAAAAAACTTCTTCATCTTATTCTTCTATTTATTTTCGTTATTATTCAGTTTTAAAAATCTGTTGAAGCCGCCTCCTCAAAACCGGAGAGGAGAGTAGGAGAGAGGCTCAACAGGCAACGTCTTTTTCAGTGACGTTACGGCATTATGACACCCCAAATCAGATATCGTTTAAACACAATATGCTGATTAACTCATTATTAACACAAATAATAAAAAAGTATAAAACCAAGAAAACTCGTTAAACCTTTTGCCGTTTTTCGCCTCTATATGCACGCATAATGTATATATAGGATAGCCGCTGCCATATCATCTGAAGAACGCCCTAAAGCCAAGGGAAATGAAAAAAATCACACTTTTTACTGAAAATACCGACGTTTATTTCTTGTATATGTGAAAAATATATCTTACCTTTGCATCACGTATCATTAACTAACGTATACATGATGAAGAAAATTTACATCTCTTTCGCGGCCGCGATGCTTGCAGCGCAGGCCTTTGCAGTAGACCCCGCCGTCTACCCCGATTTCCAAATCACCGGCCTTTCACCCGATGGCCGTATCGCCGTGTCTGAACTTTACGGCAATGTAGATATCATCGACCTCACTACCGGCGAAATCACCTCTTTCACAGAGGGCGATATGGGTGCTACATCTTACTCTACCGGTATAGGCAACTATGTTTCAAACACCGGCATCGTGCTCGGATCTACTTTCGACAATCTCAATGCCGCTTATTATCAGAATGGTGAATGGAAAGAGCTCTCAGTGCCCAATCCCGCTTACTCCAACATGGCCAACGGTATCACCCCCGACGGTCTTCGTATATGCGGCTCGGTAGGTGGCGCAGCTTTCTCCCCCGATTCTGAAACTATCATGTTGGTGCCCGCTGTATGGAATCTCCAGGAGAATGGCGAATACTCCGACGCTGTGATCCTTCCTTATCCCGAGGTTGATTTCTCGGGTCGTACGCCCCAGTATATCACAGCTATCGCTATCAGCGAAAACGGTCGCGTAGTGGCTGGCCAGATCCGCGACTATTCAGGCGGCTACTGCGAGCCTATCGTCTACACTCTCAACGATGATAACGTTTGGGAATACAGCCTCCCCGCACGTCATCTTCTCAACCCCGACAACGTTGAGTTCCCCATTGATCCAGGTGATGGCCCTGAGGGTCCTTCCTATGAGAATTTTATGACTCCCGAGGAGCTCGAGGCATACAATGAAGCCGTAAACGAATATTGGATGACTTTTGAAGGAGAATATCCCGATCCTTTCGACTATATGACTCCCGAGGAGCTCGCTGCCTACAACGAGGTTTTAGCCGAGTATCAGATTGCTTACGAGGAATGGGCAGCTCTCTCATCAGCATTCTATGAGGTGTTTAATGCCGTAACTGACAACGCTCCCAGCTACGTATTCAATCAGGTTATTCTCTCTGGCGACGGTAAGACTTATATCGCTGCCCAGGAATACGTTGAATCTGATATGTGGACTTGGCCTCGCATAGTTAACTATGCTCCCGCAGTATTCAACCTCGAAAACGGCGAGGTCAATGTTTACGACAAGGAGTATAACGTAATGCCGATGTGCATCACTTCTTCAAACACTATCCTTGGCTACTCCATGCAGAGAAATCCCGACAACTTTGTGGCTAAGGTATGGCCCGCTGATGCCGAGGCTCCTGTCACCCTCTACTCTTACATGCAGAACGCCAACGCCAACACAGCTGCTTGGATGAACGAGAACATGGTGCACGATGTCCTTACGTTTGATCCGGATACATGGGAAGACCTTATCATCGAAGACCTGATGATCACCGGTGTTCCTCACGCCACTCCCGATATGTCGGTTATCGCCACTCATGTTGAAAACTTCTTCGAAGACAGCATGACTCTTACTTACTCTTACATCCTTCCTGCCGCTGTTGAAACTGGCGTGAAGGCTGTAGAGAGCAAAGAGCTCGCAATCAACGCCCTCCCCGGCAGCGTGATCCTCGTGAAGGGCAACGCTTCTTCAATCAAGGTTTACGATCTCAACGGCCGCAACGTATTTGAGGCTGCCAACGCCAACGGCGCTCTCTCCACTGGTCTCAACGCCGGCGTTTACGTAGTGAAGGCTACCGACGCCCAGGGCAACTCGATCGTTCGCAAAGTGCGTTTCTGATCACCACAAACTGACAACTTTCGCATAATTATAATCCCCGGGACTTAGCGGATGTGAATCCTCGAAAGTCCAAAAAAGATTTTCCGACCCCACAATCCCGGAAAATCAACCCCGCAGATAGGCCGACGGTTGCAATTCCCGTCGGCCTATCTCTTTAAAAATATTTTCGCCGCTCCCTGTTGCGAAGAAGCCGCAGATTCGCTAACTTTGCATCATGATTGACCGACAACAAGGTTATCTCCCCTCCAATTCCATGAGGGAACTCATAGAAGATAACGCCCATCTACTCCCCGCCGTAAGCCGCTTCGATATAGCCTTCGGTTTCGGCGATGCCCCAGTGGAGCGCGTATGCCGCGACAACGGTGTCGACGCTGCCACCTTCCTTTGCGTATGCAACCTTCTCAGCGGCTACCATTATGACACCACCTCCATCTCACTGCCGTCGCTGATGGGCTACCTGAAGCGTGCCCACACAGCCTTCCTCGACGTGACACTCCCGCAGATTCGCCACAACCTCATCGACGCCATCAATAATGCAGAAACCAACGAGGCCGCGCTGCTCCTCATTCGTTTCTTCGACAATTACGTGGTGGAGGTGCGCCGACACATGGATCAGGAAAACGAAATCCTATTCAAGTACGTTGAGAATCTGCTCGATGGCTCTATCACGGCCGACTTCTCCATCAACACCTTCTCCGGCCATCACTCCCCGATGGCAGCCAAGCTCAAGGAGTTGAAAGATATCTTCATCTACCACTACAAACAAAAGGAAAACGCCCGCCTCAGCGCGGCCCTGCTCGACATAATAATCTGCGAACGCGACCTTATGTCGCACTTCGACGTAGAAGATAAAATACTGCTCCCCACTGTCGAGAAGCTCGAACGCAAGCTACGCGCCGATCTCAACCAGCGTCGCGACGAACAGCCCGAGCCCACGGCCGAAAGCGAGAAATCGCTGCTCGACGTGCTGAGCGAGCGCGAGAAAGATATCGTGCGCGCCGTAGCCAAAGGGAAATCAAACAAAGAGATAGCTGAAGAGCTCTTCATCTCCGTGCACACCGTCACGACTCATCGCCGCAACATCAGCGCCAAACTCGGCATACACTCCCCGGCAGGCCTCGTGATATTCGCCATAATCAACAATCTCGTAGATGTAAAAGAGGTGTCGCCCGTCTGAACCCCGATGTCTGAGCAACTGATGTTTGGCATTCTGAGGTTTTTTTACTAATTTTGTACCCATACAAACCCACCGGCCGCCGGCATCGCTCTCCCTTCATGTCTGCTCCCGGCTAATACTTATGAATTATGACTGTTACCGACAGATTTTTAAGCTATGTCGCTTTCGATACCCAGAGCGATGAACTGACTAATATGACCCCCTCAACGCCAGGGCAGATGGTCTTCGCTCGCTTCCTCAAAGAGGAACTCGAAAAAATGGGTCTTGAGGAGATCTCTCTCGACGACAACGGATATCTCATGGCCACACTTCCGGCCAACACAGATAAGGAGGTGCCTACAGTAGGCTTCATCTCCCACCTCGACACATCGCCCGACATGAGCGGAAAGCACGTGCGTCCCCGCATCGTGAAAAACTACGACGGCACCGACATCGTGCTCAACTCCGAGCAGGGCATCCTTCTCTCGCCCGTTGAATTCCCCGAACTCAACAACTACCTCGGCCAAGACCTTATCGTGACCGACGGCACTACGCTGCTCGGAGCCGACGACAAAGCCGGCATCGCCGAGATCATTACAGCCGTAGCCTACCTCCAGGCTCACCCCGAGATCAAGCACGGCAAGGTGCGCATCGCTTTCAATCCCGACGAGGAGATAGGGCAGGGCGCCCACAAATTCGACGTGAAGCTCTTCGGCGCTGATTTCGGCTATACGATGGACGGCGGCGCAGTGGGCGAGCTCGAATTCGAGAATTTCAACGCCGCCAGCGCGAAAGTGACCATCAAAGGCCGCAACGTTCACCCCGGTACTGCCAAGCACAAGATGATCAACTCCATACGCGTGGCCACACAGTTTATCGTGATGCTTCCACGCTGGGAGACTCCCGAGCACACCGAAGGCTACGAGGGCTTCTACCATCTTATCGGCATCGAAGGCACTGTGGAGCAGACCGTGCTCACTTACATCATCCGCGATCACGACCGCGCACGCTTCGAAAGCCGCAAGCGCGAAATAGAGCACCTCGTGCGCAAGACCAATATGGAATTCCCTGGATGTGCATCAGTAGAGATCAAAGATCAATATTACAACATGCGCGAGAAGATCGAGCCCGTGATGCACATCATCGAGATCGCCGAGAAGGCTATGCGCGAGGCCGGGGTAGAGCCCAAAGTGCAGCCCATCCGTGGCGGAACAGACGGCGCACAGCTCTCCTTCAAGGGATTGCCTTGCCCCAACATCTTCGCCGGAGGTGAAAACTTCCACGGCCGCTTCGAGTTTGTGGCTATCCAGAGCATGGAGAAAGCCACCGACGTTATCGTGAACATATGCAGAATAATCGGCGCATGAGCCGACCTACGCTGATCGTCATAACAGGGCCGACTGCCTCCGGGAAGTCGGCCCTTGCCGTCGAAGTGGCCCGCAGGCTCGGCACGGAGATCATCTCGGCCGACAGCCGGCAGATTTATCGCGGCATACCCATCGTGACGGCCGTCCCCACCGAAGAGGAGCGCCAGGGCGTAGCCCATCATCTCATGGAGATGCTCCCTTTGGAGGCCTACTACAGCGCGAGCGAGTTTGAGCAAGACGCGCTTCGCAT
>CAZGJH010000058.1:7111-9546 GCA_964525735.1 uncultured Sangeribacter sp. | reverse complement strand
GTGATGAATGGCTCCTCAGCCGTCTGCTTGAGCTCGATCCCGATCATTACGGGCGCGTAGATCGCAAGAATATGAAGCGCGTGTTCCACGCAGTGGAGGTGTCGCTCACAGCCGGGCAGCCTTACAGTTCGCTGCTCACAGGTGCGCGCGTGGAGCGGCCGTTCGACATCATCAAGATTGCCCTCACCGGCGAACGCGCCCGGCTCTTCGACCGCATCAATCGCCGCGTGGAGCGAATGGTGGAGGCCGGACTCGAAGAGGAGGCGCGAAGTGTCTACCCCATGCGGCAACTCAATTCGCTCAACACCGTAGGCCTCAAAGAGATGTTCGCGTGGTTCGACGGCCTGATGACGCGCGAGGAGGCGATAGCGAGAATACAAAAAAATACTCGCGTCTACGCCAAGAAGCAACTCACTTGGCATAAACGCGATGATAGTCTGGTTTGGATCGATTTCGAAAAGCCGATCGCCGGTCAGCTTGAAGAGGTTATAGGTCGTATCCCATCGTGAAAACCCAGGCCTTGTTGTGGCCCCCGGGGATAGGCTGCTTCCACACTTTCGTCATTCCCCCCATGTAATGCACGAATAGAGAATAGCGCTTGTAGAGCGAGAAACCCGTGCCGATCTTCAAACCGAAATCAAAGAAATTAGATTTCGCCGTCTTTACCACCACGGGAGCCGACGACGTGGCCTGCGGATAGATCACCTGAATCTTGCCGCTCGCCGTATTTTTCATGCACATCTGGAAGTAGGGCCCTACCTCCACGAGCCAGCGCAGGTTTTCGGTGAGGTTGAAACGCAGCGACGCCAAGATAGGGATGTTGATATTATAGGAGCGGGTGTGTCCGAGTTGGGTGAAATCGCTCACCTTGCCCGAATTGTCGAAGAAATTCTGCGCGTAGGCATAATTGCCGCTGCGCGATTCATAGAAGATGCCGGGCTGAATGGTGAGATAGTCGCGCAGATTGAGGTCGACCACGAAACCGATGTCGAAGCCCGTGCCCCAGCTGTTGACGTTCCAGGCCGGGAAGGCGTCTTTCAGGAAAGTCTGGTTTGAAGCGTTCATGCCGAGCCGTGCCCCGAAGCCGAAAGTGGTTTCGGCAGGAGCTGTAGAGAAAAATTCCTGCGCGTGCATCAGATTGACGGCAGTGAGGGCAAGCACCCCTAAAAAGAATCGTAATATTTTCATAAGCGTTGATTTTACAGAAATAATATGGAAAAACACTCTTTCAGATTTACAATTGAAAGAAGCGGCGAGATATAGCAGGGCTCTAATCGCTCGGCAAAATTAGGCAAAATAATTCGGAATTGAAATTTATTGGTTAATTTTGTGGGATTTTTGGCAAATAGCCAAACACAACCCCGACAAATATCAGGTTTACATCCATAATTCTTTCAATCTTATCAATGGCACCGACCAAAGAACACAATCTCATGACGGGCCTGCACGACTACGTCATGATAATCCTGGGGCTCACGCTCTACGCCGTGGGCTTCACCGCCTTCATCCTCCCTCACAAGATTGTGATCGGCGGACTCAGCGGCGTGGGCACGCTCGTTTATTTCGCTACCGACGGATTGATCTCCGTGGCCGTGACCCAATACGCCTGCAACCTCCTGCTGCTCAGCATCGCCTACAAGTTAGTGGGTAAGACTTTCGTTTTGCGCACGATTTTCGGCGCCACCGTGATCTCGCTGGGCATCGGTATCTTCGAGAATTTCTTCATGGCTTTGGGGCATCCGCTCATAGCCGACATTTCGATGAGCGCGATTCTCGGAGCGATACTTTGCGGCACTGGTATCGGAATAGTGTTCGTACACAACGGTTCATCGGGCGGCACAGATATCGTGGCAGCGATGGTGTCGAAAGTGAGCAACGTCAGCATCGGCCGCACGATGATCTACACCGATATGCTCATCGTGATGTGTTCGATCTTCCTCCCTTTCGACGGCCCCTTCAACGAGCGCCTGGAGATGCGCGTGCCTCTCATCGTCTACGGCCTTGTGGTGACGTTCGTCATAGCTTACATGACTGATATGATCATCAACACCAACCGCCAGGCCACCCAGTTTGTGATTTTCTCATCGAAATGGGCCGAGATAGCCGACCGTGTCAACAAAGAGGCCAAGCGTGGCGTGACCGTGATCGACGGGATGGGCTGGTATTCGAAGCATCCGGTGAAGGTGCTTATGGTGTGGTGTCGCAAGATCGAGAGCGTCACGATTTTCCGAATCGTGAAGAGCATCGACGAAGATGCCTTCATCACGCAGGCCAATGTCAACGGTGTCTACGGCAAAGGCTTCGACACCATGAAGATACGCCTCAAAAAGAAGAAAGAGACTATCTCGAAACCAGAGTAATTCATAATTCATTAAAAATGGGCGACCCGGACCTTGATTCACATCTTGGCCCGGGTCTCGAGTTATGTAAGCCGG
>CAZGJH010000058.1:0-7011 GCA_964525735.1 uncultured Sangeribacter sp. | reverse complement strand
GGCGACCCGGACCTTGATTCACATCTTGGCCCGGGTCTCGAGTTATGTAAGCCGGAAATTATCTTCTTTTTATGTATGCTTTTTCAGAGTTTCTCTTTCATACGCTTATAGATGAAAGTCTTCCCTCGTGTCATCTTCCCATTGCCCGGGTCGGATGTGCCGGGTAGGGTAAAGTTGGCATTTTCAGGAATCCATTCCACCACCTGATCGATCCATTTCTCGATGCCGGCGCGTGTGGGGTGGGGGTTTGAGCTGCTCTGGCGCGGGAGCGTCAGAGCGTCGCTGCGATAGAAATTCCCCTTTCCGAGGCGTTCTTCAAGCCATGCGTTGAAGATATCGCCCTGCTGATGGCCAGGCCATGTCGGAGGGCCCACCCAGAGATAGGGTGTGTTGCCGAAAGCGGCAAGTATGGCGTTGAGGTCGTCGCCGAAGCGTGCTTCGGGATGCGTCTCAAACATATCGTTCATGCCGAGGCTCACCATGATAGCGTCTGGTTGCTGCTCGGCGATGAGCTGTTTCAGTTTGTCGCTTGAGCCCCATTTCGGGAGCGTCGAGCCGTCCCACACCACTGTGGCAACCTCGAACCCATTCTGGTCGCCATAGGCGTTGAGGCGTTCTGCCATCCATCCTGTCATCGAATCGCCGATGAAAAGAATCTTGCCTACTGTCGGTTTAGCCGGCAGCGTCGGCTCAGCGTCGGCCGGAGCGGCCGCATCCTCATCCTGCTGAAGGAGAGGGGCGTCTACATTGGCGGCATGGCTCACACTGTGAGAGCATGCCGGAAGCACAGCTCCCGAGGCCAGGAGCGCTCCGATCGACAAGATCTTTGTCAGGTGTTTTATATATCGTTGAGTCTTCTTCATAATTTATTAGTAACCAACGGAATCTATGGATTATTTCAGCCTCATGCCCCAAGAGAGGCCACGCTGAGGCGTTTCCCGTTATTCAATATTAACAAAGTAATAAGTGTAGAGTTCAGCCGAAAGGAAGAAAAATTTGCGTGTAACTACGAAAATAGTTAATTTTGCGAGTAAATACGAAAGTAGCTAAATTTGCAATTAATAAAACACCAAAAAATACTGATGAGTCAACAACACGACAAAAAAGTGGTGCTCAGCGGAATCCGCTCTACGGGCAATCTCCACTTGGGCAACTATTACGGAGCGCTCAGCAAGTTTCTCCGTATGCAGGACGATTACGACTGCCGCTTCTTTATAGCCGACCTCCACGCGCTGACCACCAACCCCGACCCGCGTCAGCTCCACGAAAGCGTGAAAGATATCTTGGCTGAATATCTCGCAGCCGGTCTCGACCCCGAGAAGAATATCCTTTACGTGCAGAGCGATATCCCGGAAATATCCGAGATGTATCTCCTTCTTAATATGCACGTGGGCATAGGCGAGCTTATGCGCACGGCCTCTTTCAAGGATAAGGCACGCAAGGCTCTCGGCATCACTTCAGATAGCGACGAGATCGAGAAGGAGATTATCGGCAACCAGACCAACCAGCGTGTCAACGCCGGCCTGCTCACTTATCCCACTCTCATGGCTGTGGATATCCTTATCCATCATGCCGACTATGTGCCTGTGGGTAAAGACCAGGAACAGCATCTTGAGCTCACACGCAGATTCGCTCGCCGTTTCAACTCCTTCTACAAGACCGACTATTTCGGCGAACCCGTCAACTTCAACTTCGGCGGCGAGGCCATCAAAGTGCCCGGTCTCGACGGCAGCGGCAAGATGGGCAAGAGCGAAGGCAACTGCATCTATCTTATCGACGATGAGAAGACGCTTCGCAAGAAGGTGATGCGTGCCGTCACCGACGAGGGCCCGAAGGTGCCGAATCAGCCCGTGAGCCAGCCCGTGGAGAATCTCTTCATGCTGCTCGACCTCGTGAGCGGCAAGGAAGTGGCCGACCACTACCGCCAGGCTTACGCCGACTGCTCCATACGCTACGGCGATATGAAAAAGCAATTGGCTGAAGATATGCTTAAGGTGACGCTCCCGATACGCGAGCGTATTCTTGACATCCGCAACAACGACGAATATCTCTCGAAGGTGGTGAAGAGCGGAGCTGAGCGCGCACGCGCTTATGCCGCCGACACCCTGAAAGATGTGCGCGAGATAATGGGTATCCGCAAGATCTGATGGTGCTCAATTGGATCTGGATCGCCTTTTTCGCGATTGCATTCCTTATGGCCGCCGGACGCACTCTCACGTCTGGCGACCTTTCCATATGGACCGACATCATGAATAGCTCCTTCTCGCAGGCCTCTTTCGCCTTCGAGATCTCGCTTGGCCTCACGGGTGTGCTCACACTCTGGATGGGCATCATGAAGATAGGGGAGAAGGGGGGGGTGATCGAGTTTTTCGGTCGCCTCATCTCGCCATTCTTCTCGCGCCTCTTTCCCGGCATACCAAAGGGACATCCCGCCATGGGAGCCATCTTCATGAATATTTCGGCCAATATGCTCGGTCTTGACAATGCCGCCACGCCTATGGGCCTGCGCGCCATGCAGGAGATGCAGAGCCTCAACCCGCAGAAAGACACGGCCACCGACGCCATGATCATGTTCTTGGTGCTCAATTCTTCGGGGCTCTGTCTCATTCCGGTGAGCATCATGATGTATAGGGCGCAAGGAGGCGCCACCAACCCTACGGATATCTTCATCCCGATCCTTATCGCCACGTCGATAGCCACCCTCGTGGGCCTCACGGCTCTCTGCATCAAGCAGCGCATCCGCATGGATGGCGTGATCTGGAGTTGGCTGGGAGGCATCGCGGCTATCGTGGCCGGTGTGGTATGGTTTTTTTCGACCCTTCCGGCCGACAAGATGGAGGTCTATTCCACCTTCGCCGCAAACGTGATACTCTTCAGCGTCATAATCGCCTTCATCGCCGCCGGAGTGCGTAAACACATCAACGTCTACGACACCTTTATAGAGGGAGCCAAAGAGGGATTCCGCACGGCAGTGATGATCATCCCTTACCTTGTGGCAATCCTCGTGGCTATCGGCATGTTTCGTGCCTCGGGCGCGCTCGATCTCTTCACGTCATGGGTAGAGGCTGGTGTGAGCGCGTTGGGCTTCGACACCCAATGGGTGGGAGCGTTGCCCACGATGCTGATGAAGCCTTTGAGCGGCAGCGGTTCATGCGCCATGATGCTCGATGTGATGAAGGAGAATGGAGCCGACGCCTTCGTGAGCCGTGTGGCGGCCGCCGTGAGAGGTTCGACAGATACCACCTTCTACATCTTGGCCGTTTATTTCGGTAGCGTCGGAGTGATGAAGACGCGCTACGCCGCGGGCTATGCCCTGCTTGCCGATCTCACGGGAGCGGTGGCGGCCGTAGTGGTGGCCTACTTCTTCTGGGGCTGAAACCAGAGTGGCCGGGGGAGGCAGAATCAGGTTGCCGGAAGCAAGGTTTTGAGATAATTTTAAAAATTTTTAAAATTTCTTGAAATTTTTTTGTTGGAGTGAAATTAAATGCTTAACTTAGCGGCATGGAAGCGAGACGGTAGGAGAATCGGTCTCACTTCAGGATGGTATTTTAGCCTGTTAAGACAGATTGTCGCCCACAGGTGGCGATAACGACAATCCATAGGATAGTAGCATTCAGCACGCTATATGGTAGTGGCAGATAGGTTGCAAGAGTCTTGGCAGTGTAAGAAATAATATTACTTTTTAAACATTTGTTGACTATTAGCAACTATTTAGACCTACCTCATGAATTATTTCTGTGCCGGTGTCCGCGAAGGTCGCCGGCATTTTTTGTGCCTCTCTCGTTCGGCCTGCAAATTTTTTTGAAAATTTCTGCGAAAAAATTTGGATTGTATCAGGAAATAGTAGTAACTTTGCAGTGTATTATTAAACTAATACACTAAACCATGTAAAAAGAACAATAAACTTTTTCAGATATGTTGACAATCCAAGACGTGACTTTCTCCTACGGACGCAAGTTCCGTCCGGCGCTCGATCACTTCTCCCTGCAGATCGGTCCGGGCACGGTATACGGTTTGTTGGGCCCGAACGGCGCAGGCAAATCAACCCTCCTTTACCTGATCGCCGGCCTCCTCAAGCCACAGATGGGGGAGGTGATCTACAATGGTATGAATCCCTGGGACAGAAGCGTGGAGTTTCTCAGCGATATCTTCATCGTGCCCGAAGAATTCATGCTTCCCAATGTGACGCTGCGCAATTTCCTGGCCAACACAGCTCCCTTCTATCCTAAATTTTCGATGGATAAGCTGCTCGAACACCTTGCCATTTTCGAAATGAACCCCGACGTGCATCTCGGCCAGCTCTCGATGGGGCAGAAGAAGAGGGTATTCATCAGTTTCGCACTCGCCTGCAACACATCCCTGCTCTTGCTCGACGAACCGACCAACGGGCTCGACATCCCCGGGAAGCGTCTTTTCAGAAAAGCTGTGCTCAACGGTATGACCGACGAGCGCACCATTATCATCTCCACTCATCAGGTATACGACGTTGAGAAGATCATCGACCATGTGATTATCACCGACAGCACTGGCTTGAAGATCGACGCGTCGCTCATGGATATCACACGGCGTTGGAAGTTTCTCTTCACCACCGATCGCGAGCGTGCCATGCGGTCGATCTTGGCTCTCGATGCGCCTGGCGGCTGGAATATCGTGGAACCGGCAGATGGCGAGGAGAGCGATGTGAATCTCGAGACGCTCTTCGAGCTTGTGCGCCGTATGTCTGAAATGGGTAACAATCAATACTAATAAACTATGGATAATACTTTTGTAAGCCTTCTGAAGAAGGAAATAACCGATAATAAGAAGACAATCATAATCACTGTCTGCGGAATTTGGGGCGTCTTCATCATTATTGGCCTGTTTGGAGGAATGATGTTTGGTCTGGGCTCTGCAATTTTAATGCCGGCGTTTGCCTTT
The DNA here is from genome assembly GCA_964525735.1 of uncultured Sangeribacter sp. Lineage (GTDB taxonomy): Bacteria > Bacteroidota > Bacteroidia > Bacteroidales > Muribaculaceae > Lepagella. The sequence continues at coordinate 2,094 of CAZGJH010000058.1, read as the reverse complement.
ATCTCGGGTCTTGCTTTCACGATCGTAGCCTCATTCGCTTTCTCATCGATGAAGACTAAGGAGGGGCGCATCAGCGAACTCATGCTACCGGCCTCGCGTTTCGAGAAATTTTTCGTCCGCTGGTTGGCCGTGGTGCCTGGCATGATCATAGTGGTTGCTTTGGCGTGGATTTTCGGCCAGCTGGTGTGCACCGGGGTAGAGAAAATCATGCAGAACACGGTGTCTGAGGAGTTTTGGGCAATTGTCGGGGAGTCTACCGATTTAACGAGCGATGATATCGCTGGCCTGGAGCAGTTTCAGCTGTCTTATCTCATCTGGTATTATATAGCCAACTGCCTGGTGAGTCAGGCTTGCTATTTCTTCGGAGCTATCCTTTGGCCCAAATTGTCGTTTATCAAGACATTGGCAGCAATGCAGGTAATTCAGATAGGGCTCTTTGTGGGAGCGGCAGTTTTTGAAGGGGTGTTTGGCAACTTTATCGATGTGGGTTCTTTGATGTTCCCCAGTAAGACAGCGATGTGTATCGCTACGCCTATCATCTGCTTTGCGCTCTATTGGCTGACGTATTGGTGGTATTCACGCAGTCAGGTGATTTACAAACTGTTCTAATAAGGATGTAAGAATTTTATGGTATTCAACGAAAACAAACCGATCTACCTTCAGATCACCGATAGCATAATGGACGCTATTCTGGCCGGAGAATTCCCTCCCGATGGGCGCCTTCCCTCCGTAAGGGAATATGCCGCCAAGGTGGAGGTGAACGCCAACACCGTGATGCGCTCCTACGATTGGCTGCAGCAACAGCGTGTGCTCTACAATCGTCGCGGCATCGGCTTCTTCGTGGAGCCCGAAGCCAAGAAGCGCATCGTGGAGATGAGGCGAAATATCTTCTTCCGCGATGAGGCCGATTATTTCTTCAAGCGTCTCGTATCATTTGGCCTGACGCCAGAAGATGTGGCCAACCTCTATCGCAAATATCTCGATCAGTAGCCTCTCGGGTAACTTGATCAGTTGCCTCTCGGGCTGATCGAGCCAAATATAGATTGATTTCAAATGTTACATAGAAAGGCCGGCTGCCTCAGTGATGAGGGGCCGGCCTGCAAACGATTCCAATTAATTCAACCGTAACCGATTTCAATAATTCAACCATATGAGAAAAATCGCTTCAATATTTTCAATATGCCTGATGATGCTTGGAGCCTCTTGCAGCGGAGGAGGCCAAGCGTCATCATCTGGTGATAAGATAATCGAAGTTTCTTCGCTCGACAGCGCGCTTTATGCGCCTGAATACGCCTCGGGTTTCACGCTTAGGGGAGCCGGAGAGGGGAGGAGCGCGCTACTTTCGGTGTCAGACCCCTGGCAAGGTGCGCAGGGTGTGTCGTCGCAACTCTTCATAGCGCGCGATGGCGAAGAGCCCTCGGCCGATTTCACGGGGCAGGTGCTGCGCGGCGATGCGAAACGTATCGTCACGATGTCGTCGACCCATGTGGCTATGCTCGATGCTTTAGGAGAGGCCGACAGGATTGTGGGAGTCTCAGGACTCGATTTCATCACCACACCCTCTATCCAGAACCGACGCGATGAGGTGGGAGATGTCGGCTTCGAAGGCAACATAAATTACGAAGTGCTCCTCTCGCTTAATCCCGATCTTGTCTTGCTCTATGGCGTAAACGGAGCCAGTTCGATGGAGGGTAAACTGAAGGAACTCGGTATCCCTTACGTCTACGTTGGCGATTACCTTGAAGAGTCGCCTCTTGGCAAAGCGGAATGGATGGTGCCGTTGGCCGAGATGGTAGGGAAGCGCGAAGAGGGCGTGAAGCGGTTCGAGGAGATTCCGGTGCGCTATAATGCTCTCCGCGATCGGGTGGCAGCGCAGGGCATCACTGCGGCCGATCGACCCAAGGTGATGCTCAATACCCCTTACGGCGATTCCTGGTTTATGCCCCCCGTGGGGAGCTATATGGTGCGCCTCATCAGCGATGCCGGTGGCGATTACCTCTATTCGGAAAACAGGAGCGGATCGTCGCTTCCGATAGATATGGAGAAGGCTTACGCGCTCACCACGGCGGCCGACTATTGGCTGAATACGGGCAA
>CAZGJH010000057.1:7143-15356 GCA_964525735.1 uncultured Sangeribacter sp. | reverse complement strand
CAATAAAAAAGCAACCATCGACGGATGGTTGCTTTTTTATTGGGAGCCGTTAGGCGATTGATTAGCGGATTACTTTGGATACCTTGTTGCCCTCTTTAAGGATGTAGATACCCTTCTCAGGAGCCTGGTTGAGCTTGCGGCCCTGGAGATCGTAGTAAACGGCTGCGCCGTTAGCTACCTGAATCTCGTTAACACCTGATACCTCACCCTGCTTTACATTGATGGTGAAGTCCTGAGCATAGCCAGTAAACTCAACTTTTGCTGTGCGACCTTCGATACCCTCGGGAAGTGCCTGGCACTGAAGTTTTACAGGAGTGATACCAGTTGTGCGATCAACATCCTCAACAGTTACTGAAATCCAGTCACCGTCTACTGTGTACTCCATAAGACCCTCTTCTACGAGCACAGAAAGGAAGTAGAGAGCATCAACCTCAACCTCGATCTCACCACCTTCAACAGGAGCTGTGAAGTCGAATACATCAGAGTCGTTGGCTGCATTGTTCACGAAGGGGAACTTGGCATCGAGCATCCAGTAGAAATTTGATGAGCACCAGAGACTGGTTCTTGCATCATCCTCCCAGTAGTTGTAAGGATTTCTTCTGATTTCGAACTGGGTTTCACCATCTACAGTATACTGGATGCCAGCATAAGCATTGGTAAACCAAGGGTTAACAGGATGTCCATTGTTATAGTCAAAGCTTGTGCCATTACCAAAAACCATCTGGAATTGTTTTACAGCCGGATTTTCGTTAAAGCCTTCAACAACAAGTGCGATTGACTGATTGTTCACAGTCACGAGACCATCAATTTCATCACCATCTTCATCCACAGGAAGGATCTCAAAATCAATCATATCTGAGGTGGCACCTTTTGCCACAGAAGCATGGCCTATGGCAATGGGAGTGTCAGAAATTGTATTGTCATTTACAGGATACACTTTCATAGTGAGCTCAGTTGCTGCAGAGAATTCCGCGTTAGCCCAAAGCCAGCTATGAGTGAAGAAATAGGGCGATGACATCGCAGGAATGATATTGTAGAACCCAGTAATTGTTACATCATCAACAGCTCCTTCAACATCATCTTCCAGAACTTCAACCCAATCAAGAGGAGCACCGCCGGGAGTGTATTCGAGTGTGTTTTTAACACAGTAATCGAACATCACCTCTCTCATACCTCCATCCTTGAGAGGATACATAGTGGCACCGCAACCATCGGCACCTTCAAAACCCCAGTATTCGGCACCAGCCCCGGCGAAATACAGAGCACCTATAGGCGACCCCGTAGTTCCATCAGGAGCCTCAAACATCATATCCTGAATGATAGTGGGTGCCTTAAGAGTGACAACATTCTCAAGACCTTCGAACGAATACTCTTCGTAATACTCAGGTATGAGACCATTGTTCCAAGTCCAGACACCAGTGTCGAAGTAGTCACCTTCAGCTGTGAAAGTTACAGTTCCTTTACTTGGGAGAAGACCAAAGGGACTGCTGAAACCCCTTCTATCAAGGTCAATACCTACTGAGAAGTTCTGAAGAGGAGAAGAAACGATTGGCTCATCAACTCCAGGAGCCATACTTTTACTTTTGGCTACTGACTTCTGGCTGTCTTTGTGGAAAGCGGATGCTTTCATGACGCTTTCCGAGCGAACAGCCTTCTGCATGTTCTGGCTCTTACCTGTTGCAACCTTTTGCACAGGATTTACCGCAAAAGCCGCAGAAGCTGTTGTAGCTGCTGCGAGAAGAATGGAAATTTTCTTCATAGTTGTGGTTTTAATTAGTGAATATGTTTTCATTGGGATGAGCAATTGTGTAATTCCCCATCCCAATGACATTATGGTTTACTGAAGTACTACATCAAAACCGCTGGTAGGATCACTAACCAAGGTGAAATGAATAGTAGATGGATTCATGGGAGCGCTATTCTTCATATTGAATTCTGAGAAGAATAATTGCTTAAAAGCCCATAATTCGGGAATTTCCTTGTTATATTTATCCGAGGTAGAATTAGAGCTCGTATAAGTCGCGCCAATTGTCTCGCCTTTCTTTCCAGACACATCAAAGAAATCCTGACAGCGTTTTGCTCCAAGACGTGAAAGGACGAGGTGAGATAATTCCGATCCGTTGGAAGCCCAAGAAAAATCAATCGCTCCTAATTTATTCTTTTCTCCAAGAGCAGCTACTACAGCATCGTAGGCAGCGGTGTATGCAGTGGCGAATTTACCTGTATAGCTTTCAGGATCTATTGTCCATGTGAAGGAGGCATAGTCAAAGTTCTCTGCAGGAGAAGGAGCAGTGATTTTCAAACCCTCTTCTTCGTTAACGAGAGTGCCATCTTCTGCCCAATTAAATTCCTTAATTTCCCATTCGGATTCATTAGCATGCTTGGCAACTAATGCTTTTGCATAGCGGAAACCCCTGTAGGTAAAAATCCCATTAGCAGAGGTTGTTTGAGATACAGAATCGGCCTCAATGAATTTGTTATTTTCATCGAAGTGTGATCGAGGAAAAATTGAGGTAATTCCTTTATCAAAATCCTGCATTACATACTCCCTGCCTTCTTTATCAGTCAGAATGAATTTTTTAAATTTAGTTTTGAAAACATTCTGAGTTGCATCTATACCTTCAAGATATGATTTCTCATCGGTAGTGCTGTCAAGACGGCGAAGATAAACATTATATCCTCTTTTCTTTCCGAGAAGACGAACAACGTCATGATCATCTGAATCCATTATCTGGAATTCATAGTCACCCTCATGGCCAAAGCCTGTCTCGTCAATGGGCTTATCATCCAAATCAGGGTTAGTTGGCTGATAAGGGCCAGTTATATCAGCAGGATCCGAGAAGATATGGAAGAGATTATTGTATGAATTGAAAGTGAGTACAGTGCCATTGTCACTGATAACATCCCAAAGAGAGGTTTCCTGTTTGAACTCATTGTTGATCCATTTATGGTTGGCGCTGATTTCAACTGATCCATTCTTGTCAAAACGGAACAACATCACGTAACCGGGTTCATCCGCATTGGCAAAGTACTCCATCGCCCACAGGCCACCATCGGCAGTGAGTTTATCCTTTGCTTCGGCTTTACCTATTTCGAGGCGCTCCGCAGCGGAGTTTTCGAAAATAAGATCCTCCGTATTGTTGCAGGAGGTTATGGCCAGAGCCATAAGGGGTAATATGAAGAGTGATTTTTTCATTTTCATCACATTAAGTTAAAAATTATTTTACAACCGGATCGGGAATTGCATCAACCGTAGCACGCAATGCTTCAATGTCGAAATCACTCTGGCGACGTTGTACAATTTCACGCAGTCTGTCGAAGTCGAGCTCCCAGGTTTCTTTGAACCATGAACGGGCAATCTGCTGCTTGCGTTCAATGATTTCCAAGCCATTGCAGTTATCTTTATCCGTTACTTCGGATACCGTATGTTTGGCTGAAAAGTTTTCAAGATAAGCTTCAACCTCAGCTACAGTGTACATTTTCTCTCCTTTTTCACCAACTATACAAGGACGATAGGTAGCATCTTTTTCCATGGATTCAAGAAAATAAATTCTTTCGTCACCAATCGTATAGTATCGGCAAAAATAAGGCTTGTCATCATCATCTACATCCGATTCACCCTCTTCGTCACCGGTAGTCCAGCCCTGAGCAGCCATCCACTTGATGAGCTCCATAGCTTCGTCTGAACGGGTGAAGTAGTTGGCAATAGTCTCTGCAAAATCCTCGCGAGCTTGAGAAGAAGCATAGGGAGTGATAAATCCGAGAGAAGCAACATAGCCGATTGCCTTGCTCTGCCAAGAAGAATCGTCATATCGGCCAGTTGAGAGCTCGTTGAATTCAACGGGATAGCTCAAAGTCTGGTGAAGAATGTGGCCGAACTCATGGTGCATGGTGCGGAAATAGTATTCATTCATCTGATTGATGTCGGTGAGATCCATTTCGTTCACCTTGAAAAGAGTTACCTTTAGACCGCCTTCGGCAAGACCGAGAATCTCGGTACCAGTATTCGGGTTATAGGCCGGTGAGCCGACAAGATGAAGAATTCGCGGACCATATCGCTTAAGGAACTCAGTTCCATCGATAGGCTGACCGTTTACTGTCTTATCTGGATTCATCTCCAGATAGTGCTCGCGATAAGTGTCAAACCAAAGATATTTGGTAAGAAGACAAAGGTCGCGAGCGTTAGCGTAGGTGGCAGGCACGAGGTTATAGTTCATATCGGCCTCCACATCCTCCATCTTATACTTGAAGTCCAGGTTATAGACATCACGGAAATTCTCGTTACACCATTTGTCGAACTTATAAGTATAGCTATTGGGATCCGGCTCATCGGAAACGTCAGGGAATATCGACGGGCCGATATCGTCTTTGCTGCAGGCTGTGGTAAGGGCGATTGCCCCTACCATGGCCGACATCTTGATATATTTCAGGATATTCATTATTGTATCGTTAATTTGGGTTGAAAGAGAGATTCATTTTTCATTTGATACCGGATGCAGTGGGATTTTTTACCAATATCACTTTTTCCGTATTATCTTCCCTATTCATCTCGGGATCTTTCGGGTTTGCCTCATGGCCGGCGGCAATAACATTCGAAGGAATTTGAATTGCTCTGCGACCATCATTTAATGAAAGACGGATTTCTTCTTTGTCTTTACCAACAAAATGAGAAAATTCAATGCCAAAACGTTTTATGTCAAACCAACGCATACCGGTATTAATCATCTCAATACGACGGAAGTGTTGGATACACTGAAGCATGGCCAAAACTTCCTTATTCGAAATATCGACTTTAGCATCAGAAACAGGACAAACAAGGTTGATATTTATAGGTTTAGCAATGCCATAACCCGAATCTCCACCATCTGTGGCTTCCGGATTTTCAGGAACTCTTGTATCATAGAACTCCTTGATTGAAGCTATGGAGAGATCTTTGAATCTGCTTTCGTCACCAGAGACAGCGGGACAGTTGCGACGGTTGCGCTCCCATGTGTCGAGATCTGCCAAAGCTCCGGTAATATCTCCAAGGAACAGGCGAGCTTCAGCACGGATAAAAAGGAGTTCTTCTGCGTTAAACTCACGACGCGTTACATGGGCATAACCAATACCTGCAACCTTATCAGTATACTCAAACATTTCCTGGGCATTCACACCACAGAAATATCCATAATCTGATTTCTGGTTAAGGTAAGAGCAACCGTTGAAGGAAGGATGCATAGAGAAAGTACCGCCATTACCTTTGCCGCTGCTCCATTTGAATGAACTCCAAGACGGTCCCGAACTGTGCATAGTCGAGTTCAGGGCATTTCGGATAGTGCCATAACGTCCGCCAGAAAGATGCCGTACAAGACGTGAGTAGGTTGCATAGAGCATAAAGTTGCTCTGCTTGTCGGTGGCGTTCTGGTAATATCCTATATCCGAAAGATAATAGAACTGTCCGAGTTTACTATAAGTATCTGATAGGTAGGAAGCGATGGGCACAGCGTCAGCTGTTATTGCTTCGGCACCTGGATTCTCAAGCTTCGGAGCACCGAATGCCATGTTGGCATAGTTGAAAGCTTTATTATACTGACGCATCGTCAAGAAAAGACGGGCGCCATAAGCTGCCGCAGCGGTTTTATTGAAGTGATACTTCGGCTGATCGTAAAGTGAATTATCAATCATCGGATAAGCTTCTTCGAAGTCTTTTACGATCATGTCGTAAGTCTCCGCGAGAGTAGGACGCTGATAATTCGGCATTACTGTATTCTCTGGCTCAGTAATATATGTGATGCCAAGATATTCTTTTGATTTATCCGGACCGCCGTAAGGCATACAGAAGAGTTGAGCCAAGGTGAAGTGGCAGAAAGAACGCAACATTATCGCTTCCCCACGAATAGCTGTAAGACGTGCTTTATCAGAAGATGAAAGCTCAGTCTGTTCAATTTTATCTGCTGCCTCAAGAACATGATTGGCGGTTGCAATCGAATTATAGTAAGCTTCCCAAAGGCCGAAGGGCGAATCGCTGTCTGAAGAAGAGTAGCACTGTTCGAAGCGGAACATCTCATCATCGCCTCTGTCGTAGGCAGCAAGATTGTAGCGAAGACCGTTCTCATCAGGTGCATTATTATCCTCCACGTTATCTGACATGATCTCACCAACCCATGCATAGTTGGCTTGAGGATAAGCAGAGTTCATGAGCATCTTCAGCTGATCTACCGAGAGAAGTTCCACACGGGTGTCGGTAGGAGTGTCGAGGAATCCCGAACAGGATCCCATCGACAACATTGCCACTGCCGCGAAGGCATATATGAATTTTGTTATTTTCATCTTTTGTCTAATCGTTTCTTGGTGATTACTGGAGATTAGAGATTGAAGTGGAGGGTGAAGGTGAACTGCTTCGGTACGGGAGCAGCCACACCACCGGCGTTGAAGAACTCCGGATCCTGACCGTTGAGCTTCTTATCTGAGTAGAGGAGGCAAAGGTTGGTTGCCGCAAACTTCACAGAGGCATTGTTGATGCGAAGAGCTCGCGTAGCTGCCTCGGGGAGGTTGTAGGTGAGTGCCACCTCTTTCAAGCGGATGAAGTCGCCTTTGGCGATTCGCTCCGATGAGTAGTTGTATGCATTGTAAGCATAGCTCAGATATGAGTCGTTCTTATACTGACGCAATGAAGCGATGGTCGGGATAGTAGTGTATTTCTCATCGCCGGCCTGCACCCAACGGTTCATAAACTCACGAGGCATGGAGGAGAGGTCGGAGTAGGCTGCCTTGAAGACAGGATCGAGACGCACCACATTGCCGAATGAATAGGTCATGAAGATATTCAGGTTGAAATCCTTGTAGCGGAGAATATTTCCGAAACCACCGGTGAAGGGGGCGTCAACAGGGCCCTCATATTTCAAGAAACCGAGATTCTCGTAGTCCTGGAAGTTGATGTCGCTTGTCGTTACCTCACCCTTTTCGTTGATGATCTGGGGGAGACCATCCTCTGTCAGACCTACGAAAGGAATTGAGAAGATAGCTCGCACGGGATAGCCTTCGAGAGGGAAGCCGGTGCCCTGTACAAGGTCGATCACGCGTGAACGGCTCTTCAGATCCGTAATCTTATTCTTCGCGTAAGAGAAGGTAAGGTCGGTATTCCAAGAGAAGTTACGGCTCTGGATATTGCGGGTGGAGAGGGTGAACTCTACACCGTGCGATTTCATCGATGCAACGTTAGCCCACTTCATGATCTCGCCGCCGACACCCTGTGTGAAGATTCGGCCGATAAGGTCGAAGTTGTTTCGGGTATACCAGTCGAATACAAGGTTGATGCGGTTGCCGAGGAAACCGAGGTCAGCTCCGATATCAAACTCATGCTTCTTCTCGTAGGTGAGCTCCGAGTTTCCGAGGCTTGAGAGGTAGAGAGCCTGCTCGAAAGCCTTTGTATCCTGACGCCAGGGACGTGAGGAGTAGTAAATCGGGAGAGCGTTCGATACATATGCCGGACCGGCATCTGCGGTCAGTGAATAGCTCAGACGAAGCTTAGCGGTAGCCAATACGGGGTTGGCAAACCATTCCTCAGCGTCGGCGTTCCAAGATCCTGATATGTTCCAGGTGGGGAGCCAGCGGCTCTTTTTTGCCTTACCGAGCTTATTGGAGCCCTCATAACGGTATGTGCCGTTGATGATGTAGCGGTTGTCAAACATATATGAGCCATTGGCGATGTATGCCAAGTTGCGGCCATATGTAGGTTCTTTCGAATAGTAGGCCGAGTTCTCCTCGATCATCTGCTTGAAGAGCTGGTAGTCGATCATCGGAAGGTTGCCGTTCTGGTAGTTGATACCCCAGCCGGTGAATTCCTCCGTGTTACGGTCGATCTTCGATGCTTCGAATGCGGCGAAGAGGTTTACAAGATGCTTGTTGGCGAAAGTCTTGGTAAACGTGCCGCTGGCGCGGAAGTCGAGCTGCTTCATCGAGCGATTGGTGTGGTAGAAGATACCACCCGAGGGGAGCACTGAGATCGGGAGCGAGTTGGGATCGTCCGGGTCAGTGTAAAGGTAGGGGTTGACGGCGCGGATAGTCGCGTTCTCCGGATCTACACCTGCGCGATATGCCTCTGCCTGGTTCGACTTGTCGAGCACATAGTGATTCTGGTTGGTCGAAACATAGCGGAGAGATCCGAGGGCATTGAAAGTAAGGAATGTCCAGGGCTTCCACTGAAGCTCACCCTGAAACTTCACATCAAGCAC
>CAZGJH010000057.1:0-7043 GCA_964525735.1 uncultured Sangeribacter sp. | reverse complement strand
GTAATCGACACGGAGTGGGTCTGGAGGATATTGTCGTTGAAGAGCTCGTCAAACCAGTCGGTGTTGCGCATCTCGGCCTGGCGGAGATAGGCGTTGCGTGCCGATTCCGTGTTGGCGAGAGCGAACTGACCTGTGATAGGATCATACGTATTGATGAGCTTATACATCGTGCCGTATACGCCCGAAGTGCTCGAGTTGGCGAGAGAGGCGAAGCTGAGCCAGCCCTTCTCCTCCATCTCACGGTAGATACCCATCTGCTCCTGAGAGTTACAGATGTTGAAATCGTGGTAGGAAGGTTTGAGGCGGTAGGTGAGCTCGCCTGTATAGCTTACGGAGGTGTGACCGCTCTTACCCTGCTTGGTAGTCACGACGATCACACCGGCCATGGCGCGCGCGCCATATATAGAGGTAGAGGCGCCATCTTTGAGGATCTGGAACGATTCGATATCGTCGGCCGAGAGGCCAGCGATAGCCGAGGCGATAAGCGTGTTGGCGTCGCCCGAAGAGAGGTCGTCGGCTCCGAGCTCGACGTTATCTTCGAGAATCACACCGTCAACAACCCAGAGAGGCTTGGAGTCGCCGTAGATTGATGTGGCACCACGCACGCGGATCTTCGGAGCCGTGCCGAATGTGCCGCTCACGTTCTGCACCGACACGCCGGCAGCGCGTCCTTCGAGCGAGCGCGATACGTCGCCCACGCCGCTGAGCAGGCTCTCGTCGGCCTTGATCTTCGTGGTTGCACCTGTGAAGAGTCGTTTATCCTGTGTGCCCATACCCGTCACGACCACCTCCTGGAGCTGGCTCGTCTCGGGCGACATCTCGATGCGCATCGGCTCGGCGGTGGCTTTCTTCTCCACAGGGGCCATGCCCACGAATGAGAAGTGGAGCGTCACTCCGGCGTTGGGCACTTTGATCGAGAATTTACCGTCGATGTCGGTTGCTGTCGCTTGGGTCGTCTTTCCGTTTTTGCCCTTCACCTGTACAGTGACTCCCGGCAACGGATCGTCGATTCCCTTCTCTATGACTACACCCGTCACTGTGATTTCGGCCGCCAAGCCTAACCACATCATCAGGAATGTCATGAAAAACAGAAGTTTCTTATTCATACAATAATACTGCTAGGATGTTTGATTTCAAATGGTTACCTGTTGTCGCTTTGCGGCCGAAGCCGTGTTTGAGCGATCTCCGAAAGCCGCCGCAGGGCTATAACGACGTTTTCGAGTCGCAAAGTTAATAAAAATTTTTTGCATTTTCATCAATGTTTTAGGAAAAAATTGAAAAATTCGCAGATTATTCAATTTTTATGAGTCAATTTGCTTACTTCGGCTCATCCGCTTGCTTGGCAAGGGGCCTCCCGAGGCCTCCGGCACGCGGCTAAAGCGATAATCTGCGGGGGTTATGGATTAGTAACATCAAGGAGCCCGGAAGCCGGTTTCCTATCGTCTTCACTATCTAAACGCCCCCTGTCAGCAAATATTGTATCGAAAGATATTTTAACTATTTAAGCTCACTTATTTTGCATTTATAAAGATTTTTGGTAACTTTGAGCCCAATTTCCTCCCAATTATGAATTGTGCATTATGCATTAAGAATTAGTAAATATATGAGAAATCTGTTTTCCTCACTCGCCCTCGCCTTGGCAGCCATCACCGGCTCGGCCGACGCCGCACAGCTCAAGATCGACCGCGTGGAGCCGCCATATTGGTGGACGGGCATGCAAAATGACACCCTTCAGCTCATGATCTCCGGCAAAGAGATAGCACGGGCCGACGCTTCGCTGCAATACCCCGGCGTGAGCATCATTGAGCAGGTGAAGCTCGATAACCCCGATTATCTCTTCCTTTATTTAAAGGTGGCCCCCGACGCCCTCCCGGGCACCCTCGACATCCGTCTGCGCGAGGGGAAGCGCTCGGCCACGCTCCCTTACCAGCTCCGCCCCCGCAAGGAGGGCTCGGCACAGCGCAAGGGCTTCGACGCCTCCGACGTGCTTTATCTCGTGATGCCCGACCGCTTCGCCTCCGACGGCCGCGACCCCCGCGAGGGGCTCCGCGGGCTCGACTATCCCGTGGCCCCCGACCGCTCTGACCCCAACGGACGCCATGGCGGCAACATCGGAGGCCTCCGCCAGCACCTCGACTATATCGACTCGCTCGGCGTGACGGCCGTGTGGGTGTGCCCCGTGCTCGAAAACGATATGCCCGGCGGCTCCTATCACGGCTACGCCACCACCGACTATTACCGTATCGACCCGCGCCTGGGCTCCAACGAGGAGTGGCGCGCGTTTATCGACGAGGCCCACCAGCGTGGCATAAAGGTAGTGATGGACATGATCTTCAATCATTCCGGCAGCAATCACCCCTGGATGAAGAGTATGCCGGCCAAGGATTGGTATAACTTCCCCGACAAGTTCGTGCAGACCAACTATCGCCTCTCTACCGTTCACGACCCCTACGTGAGCGATTACGACTACAAGCGGACGGTAGACGGCTGGTTTGTCGAGACCATGCCCGACCTCAACCAGCGCAACCCCCATCTGATGCGCTATCTCACGCAGAATTCGATCTGGTGGATCGAAGACGCCGGCATCGACGGCATCCGCATGGACACTCATCCCTACGCCGACTTCGAGGGGATGGCATCCTGGCTGCGCAGCGTGCGCCGCGAGTATCCCGACTTCAACATCGTGGGGGAGTGCTGGTATGGCAACGAGGGGGGCGAGGCTTTCTGGCAGAAGGGCTCCTTCACCAACCGCAAAGGGGATCCCGAGCTGGAGACCGTGATGGACTTCGTGCTCTCGATCAAGGCTCGCGACGCTTTCTCGGGCGCGACCGACCCCTGGAACGGCCTCAACGTGATGTATGACCATCTCGCCCTCGATTATCTCTTCCCCGACCCCTCGAAGATACTGACCTTCCTCGACAATCACGACACCGACCGATTCCTGCTGGAGGAGCCCGACGACCTGGGCTGGTGGAAGCAGGCCATAGCGTTTCTGCTCACCACGCGCGGCATTCCGCAGCTCTATTACGGCACGGAGATCCTGATGAACGGCTCGAAGGAGGGGAGCGACGGCTACGTGCGCCGCGATATGCCGGGCGGGTTCTCTTCTGCTGCGGCTGCCGGGGATGCGGTCGACGTGTTTGCTGGCAAGGGGCTTACGGAGAAGCAGCAGGAGGCCTTGGCGTTCATGAAGAAGCTGCTCCACTGGCGCAAGGGCAACGACGTGATTGCCAAGGGCTCGCTGAAGCATTTCATGCCCTACCAGGGCGTATACGTCTACGAGCGCCGCCTCGGCGACAAGCAGGTGGTGGTGATGATGAACGGCAACGACACCCCCGTGACGATGGACATGGAGCAGACCCTGGAGATACTTCCCTACGGCACCCGCAAACGCGATCTGCTCACCGGCCAAGACGTCGTGATCACCGAGCAGATGGAATTTCCCGCCCGCGCCCTGTATATCCTTGAATAATTCATAAATTTTTACTAATTTCGCGGTAGAAATAAAACTAACAACATAAAATAATGTCAACTACATTGGTCAAAACCTCTTTCGAGTTCCCCGGACAGACCGCCGAATATCATGGTAAAGTGCGCGACGTCTACACTATCGACAACGATCTCATGGTGATGATCGCCACCGACCGTATCTCGGCCTTCGACGTAATCCTCCCTGAAGGTATCCCCTACAAAGGTCAGGTGCTCAACCAGATAGCCGCCTACTTCCTCGACGCCTCAGCCAGCATCGTGCCCAACTGGAAGCTCGCCGTGCCCGACCCCATGGCCACCGTCGGCGTGAAAGCCGAGTCGTTTCCCGTAGAAATGATCATCCGCGGCTACCTCACCGGCTCGGCCTGGAGAGAGTATAAGGCCGGTTGCCGCGAGCTCTGCGGCGTGAAGCTCCCCGACGGCATGCGCGAAAACGAGAAGTTCCCCGAGCCTATCATCACCCCCACCACCAAAGCCGCTGAGGGTCACGACGAAAACATCTCTCGCGAGCAGATCATCGCCCAGGGCCTCGTGAGCGAGGAGAATTACAAGGTGGTAGAAGATTACACCCGCCGCCTCTTCAAGCTCGGCAGCGAGATGGCAGCCGAGAAGGGGCTCATTCTCGTAGATACCAAATACGAGTTCGGCCTGCGCGACGGCAAGGTGATTCTCATCGACGAGATCCACACGCCCGACTCCTCACGCTATTTCTACGCCGACGGCTACGAGGAGCGCTTCGAGAAAGGTGAGCCCCAGCGTCAGCTCAGCAAAGAGTTTGTGCGCCAGTGGCTTATCGACCACGGTTTCATGGGCAAGGAGGGTCAGAAAGTGCCCGAGATGACGCCCGAGTTCATCCAGAGCGTATCGGAGCGTTACATCGAGCTCTACGAGCACATCACGGGCCAGAAGTTCGTGAAGGCCGACGAGCAGGATCTCACCTACCGCATCTTCCGCAACGTAAGCGCCTGCCTGTCAATGCTTAAATGATGAATGATGAGTGAATTCGATAAGGTGGCGGAGCGACTCGGTCTCTCCGCCACTTCTGTAAAGAATACAGCCGACCTGCTCGCCGAGGGCTGCACCGTGCCCTTCATCGCCCGCTACCGCAAGGAGCGCACGGGCTCGCTCGACGAGGTGCAGATCCGCGAGATCGAGGCCACCCTCAAGGCCGTGCGCGAACTCGACGCACGCCGCCAGTTCGTGCGCGAGGCCATCGAAGCCGCCGGAGCCCTCACGCCTGAGCTCGCACGCCGCCTCGACGCGGCACAGACCATGACTGAGGTGGAGGATATCTACCTGCCGTTCAAGCCGAAAAAGCGCACGCGAGCCACCATCGCACGCGAGAAGGGTCTCGAACCGCTCGCCAAGATGATCATGAGCGGCAGCGTGGCCGACCCCTCGGCTGCCACCGCCCGCTTCGTGGGTAAGAACGGCGTGGCCGACGCCCAGGATGCCCTTGCCGGAGCCTCCGACATCATCGCCGAGTGGGCTTCGGAGTCGACCCGCCTGCGCAATATGACGCGCAACACGTATCGCCGCACGGGAGCCGTCGCCTGCTCCGTGGTGAAAGGGAAGGAGGCCGAATTGGCTGCTACGCCCTTCGCGCAGTATGGCGATTTCTCGAAGAATATCAGGCAGATGAGTTCGCATCAGTATCTCGCCCTGCGCCGTGCCGAACGCGAGGGGTTGGTGAAGGTGAAATACCAGCTTTCGGAGCGCGACGGTTCGCTCGAAGATGCCTTGGCGCGTGCGTTTACGCCTGGAAGGGTAGGGCGCGGGTGTGCCGAGGTGATCGCCGACGCCGTGGCCGACGCCTCGAAGCGTCTGCTGCGCCCGTCGGTAGAGAATGAGATTTCGGCCGAGCTCAAGGAGGAGGCCGACCGCGTGGCCATCGACATCTTCGCCGGCAACCTCCGCCAACTTCTGCTCGCCGCCCCGCTGAAGGGGAAGCGCGTGCTCGCCCTCGACCCAGGGTATCGCACCGGCTGCAAGGTCGTGGCCCTCGACGCGCAGGGTAACTTGCTCGACGACACCGTGATATACCCCGTGCCGCCGAAGTCTGACCTCGACGGGGCCGCACGCACGCTGTCGCGACTCATCGCGCGCCACGGTCTCGAAGTCGTGGCCCTCGGCAACGGCACCGCCTCGCGCGAGACCGAGAAATTTCTCAAGGATTACCGCGTGATCGACCCCGCGCGCCTCTTCGTGGTGAGCGAGAGCGGCGCGTCGGTCTACTCCGCCTCCGACATCGCCCGCCGCGAGTTTCCCGACAAAGACGTCACCGTGCGCGGGGCCGTGTCCATCGGCCGCCGACTCATCGACCCCCTCGCCGAGCTCGTCAAGATCGACCCGAAGTCGATCGGGGTGGGGCAGTACCAGCACGACGTCGACCAGTCGAAGCTCAAGGATGCGCTCGACTTCACCGTGATGAGCTGCGTCAACGCCGTAGGCATCGACGTGAACACCGCCTCCGAGAAGTTGCTCAGCTACGTCTCCGGCATCGGGCCCGCGCTGGCCGCCAACATCGTGGCCTACCGCGCCGCCAACGGCGACTTCACCTCGCGCGCCCAGCTGAAGAAAGTGCCGCGCCTCGGCGACAAGGCCTTCCAGTTGGCCGCCGGCTTCCTGCGCGTCCCCGGCAGTCGCGAACCGCTCGACAACACGGGCATCCATCCCGAGAGCTACGACCTCGTCAAGCGGATGGCGGCCTCGATCGGCGCGCGCGTGGCCGACCTCCCCGCCAACGCCCCCCTCCTCTCCCGCCTCGACCTCCACTCCCTCGCCCGCTCCCTCGCCTCCGAAGCCTCCGGCGCCGGCTCGGCCGCCGGCCTCGAAACAATGACCGACATAGTAGAAGAGCTAAAGAAGCCCGGCCGAGACCCGCGCACCGAGGATAATGTAGACGCATTCATCCCAGGCATTGCGAGTTTCGACGAGCTGACAGTAGGCATGGAGCTCTCAGGCATCGTAAACAACATCACAGCTTTCGGAGCATTTGTGGACCTCGGCATCAAAGAAAACGGCTTAATTCACATCTCGAAAATGCGCAAAAACGGCCATAAAATTGCCGCCGTCTCCGACGCATTAAAACTCGGCCAACAAGTCCGCGCAAAGGTCATCGACCTCGACCCCGCCCGCCGCCGCATCTCCCTGGAACTCCTCTAACTCCGCCAACACTCGCTTTCCGCCTCAACGTAGGGACATGCCTTTGGCATGTAGCGGAGCATGCAATAGCGAGTGAAGTAGGGACGCGATTCATCGCGTCCACCGAGTCGAGTGCCCTCGGAGTTAGGTGGAAAGCACCGTCCCGGTGCGTCAGCGCGCCTCTAAACTAACTTCAAAAACACAAGCAAAATGAAACATCCAATAATAATAGCCCTCCTGTTAATAGCCACAACGCTAACAAGTTCAGCCCAACTCCGTTACGGCGTGCGCCTCGGCGGCCTCTTCGCCAAACCCACAACAGCGAACACAAATGTGAGCGCCACCCACGGCAGCGGTTTCTCCGGCGGCCTCATGCTCGAATACCAATTCGAGCACAACGGCTTCGCCCC
>CAZGJH010000056.1:0-15453 GCA_964525735.1 uncultured Sangeribacter sp. | reverse complement strand
GTCGGTTCTTAGTCGGCCTCATTTTAAAGGAGGGCTATTAGGCGGTGAAGATTTTGAAGATGAGCTCTTT
The DNA here is from genome assembly GCA_964525735.1 of uncultured Sangeribacter sp. Classification (GTDB taxonomy): domain Bacteria; phylum Bacteroidota; class Bacteroidia; order Bacteroidales; family Muribaculaceae; genus Lepagella. The sequence goes on along the minus strand of CAZGJH010000056.1, from coordinate 15,383 downwards.
GAGGAGCTCGAATTCGTTTTGGGTGGAGCCGATGCCTTTGCTCTGGGCGTCAAATTCGCGAATGGCATGAACGGCGGCGAGGGCCTGACGCGCATTGTAGCATTTGAGTCCATCGCGATAGTCGGCCAAGGCATAGGGGGTCTTGAGCTCCAACTCGGTCATTAGCGAGGAGTCGCTCTTGTCGCGGGTCACGGTGGCGATGAAGAGCTTAGAGAAGTAACCGAAAATTGTAGCGATGGTGACGACACTCGGATTCTGCTTCGGATTCTTTGCGAAATATTCCACTATCATCATGCTCTTGGGATAATCTTTACGGGCCAAGGCCTTGACGAGCTCAAAGGTGTTGAAGTCTTTCGAAATACCGATATTCCTTTCGATAAGCTCCGGCGATATTCTCTTCACATCCTTTTCGGCTGCAAGCATCAGTTTATCGATCTCTCCAAATAGTTTGCTCAATGGATTGCCGATATAATCGCTGAGCATCTGCACAGCCTTATCGTCGATACTCCACCCTTTCGTCTGGCAATAATCTCTGATCGGACCTGCAAGTTGATAATCGCGCAGTTTGTCGCTACGGAATACGACACAATCGGCATCTTTCGCCTTTTTCATCAACGCACTTGTGGCAGAAAGGGAGTCGCCTTTATATACTACCACCAATACTGTCTGACGGTTGGGATGTGTTACGTATGAAGCCAATTTGTCGAGTTGCGTCTTGGCATGTGAGAGTGTCTGAGCCTCTTTGAGCATGACAATCTGTCTCTCCGCCATTACAGGATATTGCTGAGCGCTGGCGATAACATCTGTCACGTTGGCGTCGGCTCCGTAGAATGTGATGGCATTGAAATCGCGATCAGCTTCATCTACGACATTGTTTTCAAGTGCCTTCGCTATCTGATCGAGATAATAGGGCTCATCACCCATGAGCAGATACACGGGTGCGAAGTCTTTCTTTTTTATTGCCGTCATTACCTCTCGAAATGATGGGCCACTCTGTTTCTTTGCCATTCGAAATCGATTAAATGGAAGTTTCAATTGTTATAAGCTATCGATACTTTCGCTAGAATTATCGCTATTGAAAAAGAAGCATTTTCTGAAAATCTTGAAGAAAAGGAATGTGGCAATCGCGCTACTGATTGCCGCTACTGGCCACTCCCCTGCCTCGGCCACACCGAAATTCTCCAACGTGTCAATATCGTTGTTCTCAGCCAACCATGCCGCAACAACAACGATAGAATTGTTGAGTGCATGGGCGAAAACTGAAGGCCATAGACTGCCTGTCCAAAGGAAGAGATAACCGAAGAACACGCCCATCAAGACTCTCGGCACGAAACCGAAAAATTGGAAGTGCATAGCGCTGAAAATCAACGCCACACTCCATACGGCCATCCAATTCTTTATCGATGTCTCGCCGAAGATGCGCTGCATGCTTCCGCGAAAGAAGATCTCTTCTGAAAAACCTGTAAGCACGCCTACTATCAGCACGCACACGATCATGCCACCTACGCCATTGCCCGATAGAAGCTTCTCTGCCACACTGCCGTTTATCTCCTCCCAGCTGCGCAATGTTTGCTCCAAACCCTGTGCAAACTCAGGGAAGTGCATATTCTGATTCCAAAGAATCAGCTGGTTCATCGCAGGAAGTGCGAGAAAGAATACAAGAATCACGCCTACGAACGGACGCCAGTTGACGCGCTCCGACAGACCCGTAAAGCGATATGGTTTGCTCGATGCGAAACGAGCAGTGAGCCATGCCGGCACACAGAATGCCACAAGACATTGCACGACCGACGCCCCGAGCAATCGCACTCTCTCCGAGAAAATATCTATCTCACTGAGCAACGCTCCTATTCCACCCGATATCAGCAGGAAGAAGAAAAACAGTGTAAAAAGAACCACAAGCCGCATGGCGGGTGATTCTCTGAATTGCTTGCCAACCTCCATAATCAGTCGAAGCGTTTACGCGTGAATACGAAGTCGCGTCCGAGATATTTCTCTCTCACCACAGGGTTGGCCGCGAGTTCTTCGCTCGTACCCTGGAAGAGAATCTTACCCTCAAACAGCAGATATGCGCGGTCGGTGATACGCAATGTTTCGTTGGCGTTGTGGTCGGTGATCAGAATACCGATATTCTTCTCCTTGAGTTTATATACTACCTCCTGGATGTCGGCCACTGCTATAGGGTCGACACCCGCGAAGGGTTCGTCGAGCATGATAAACTTCGGATTGATTGCCAGGCATCGCGCAATTTCTGTGCGTCGTCGCTCACCGCCCGAAAGCTGGTCTCCGAGATTTTTTCTCACCTTCTGAAGTCGGAATTCTGCGATAAGGCTCTCGAGTTTCTCTTTCTGATATTCCGGTGTGGTGGGTGTCATTTCGAGCACGGCACGAATGTTGTTCTCTACCGATAGTTTGCGAAACACCGATGCCTCCTGCGCGAGATAACCGATTCCGAGCTGAGCGCGACGATATACGGGGTAACCCGTTATATCGAGATCGTCGAGATAAATTCGTCCCTCGTTGGGAGTCACAAGTCCGGTGGTCATGTAGAAGGTAGTGGTTTTACCCGCGCCATTCGGTCCGAGCAAACCTACGATCTCACCCTGTGTTACGTTGATCGACACGTGATTGGCCACCGTGCGCTTTCCGTATCGCTTCACGAGATTATCGGTGCGCAAGATACCCTTCTCCGGAATTATCACACTCTCCTCTTCGGCAGAGATTTCACCCGAAGGCGACTCCTCGACATTCTCGGCATCGATTTCTACGCTCTGCATATCCGGCTCCGGAGCGTTTTCCATCTCGCGAGCCGCCTCCATTTCTTCGGGTGTGAGATGCAGCTCCTGAGCCAAGGTTTCTTCACGCTTTTTATCCTTCTTGGGAAACAAAGGGAATATTTTCATATCGATTCTGTTTGCTGAAAACTCTCCCCTCTTGTAAGGAGCGAGCGGATGTAATCGGTAAGCAGTTTCACGGCCACCTTATTATTACCCCCTTGCGGAACGATCAAATCGGCATATCTCTTCGAGGGCTCGATATAGAGCTCATGCATCGGCTTGAGCGTCTCCTCGTATCTGTCGATCACCATCTGGGGAGTGCGTCCGCGCTCAATACAGTCGCGGCGAATCACGCGAATGAGTCGCTCGTCGGCATCGGCATCTACAAACACCTTCACATCCATCATATCGCGCAGGTGCTTATCGGTGAGCACGAGAATACCCTCCACCACGACCACGTCGCGCGGCTTGAGCGTCACAGTCTCCTTCAGGCGTGAGCAAGTGAGGAAATCGTAGGTGGGCATCTCCACCGTCTTTCCTTCCTTGAGGGCTTGCAGCTGCTCGCAAAGGAGGCTCCACTCTATCGAGGCGGGCTCGTCATAGTTCATTTTCAGACGCACCTCCAAAGGGATGTGGGCATTGTCTTTATAATAGGAGTCTTGCGGCATCACTGCCACCTCATCTTTGGGGAGCGACTCGATGATTTTTCTCACAACTGTAGTTTTGCCGGAGCCCGTGCCACCGGCTATTCCAATTACCAACATGGTGTAATTATTCAATTTAGGGTTACTCAATTTGATCCGTAAGGTTATCCCGCCATACGGATTTTTTGTTCTCTTTACAACCAGGGGCCTATCGGCGTGGTTATAGGAGTAGGCAAATTTACTAAAAAATCCGCAACAATCAATATTTTTTTGTAATTTTGCATTAGGAATATCCTAAAACAACCAGAATCCCCCGCAGTTCGGGGCCTTTCTGCATATATTTTCGAAATCACGTGAAAATAAGAAAATGTTAGTATCCTCAATTGCTTCATTCGGCCGTTATTGCCTCTTCTTAGGGCAAGTGTTCCGCCTCCCCGACAAAGGGAAAGTGTTTTTTCAGAAACTGGTTTTTGAAATCAGTAAGCTTGGCGTAGATTCAATTCCGCTGGTAATCATCATCTCCCTCTTTATCGGAGCGGTGATCACTATCCAGATGACAATCAATATCGTCTCTCCGCTCATACCCTCCTACTCCACAGGTTTGGCCACACGAGAGATCTTGCTGCTCGAGTTCTCCTCTTCCATGATGTGTCTTATCCTCGCGGGCAAGGTGGGCTCGAACATCGCCTCTGAAATCGGCACGATGAGAGTGACCGAACAGATCGATGCCCTCGACATCATGGGTATCAATTCGGCCAATTTTATCGTGCTCCCCAAGATTATCGGGTTCGTGCTCTTCGTGCCGGTGCTCTGCGTGCTCTCGATGTTCACGGGTCTGGTGGGAGGCTGGTTTATCGCCCAATTCACCTCGATGCTTTCGGTTGAGAACTACGTATTCGGCATCCAGTCGTTCTTCAACGAATGGTATGTATGGTATGGCATCATCAAGACTCTTGTGTTCGCTTTCATCATCACAACCGTGGCCGCCTACTACGGCTACTACGTGAAGGGAGGCGCTCTTGAAGTGGGTCAGGCCAGCACGAAAGCTGTGGTGTCGAGCTCGATTCTCATCCTTCTCGCCGACGTTATTCTCACCAAGCTCCTTCTCCAATGATCGGGCTTCAATTCTCACCAATTAAAAGAATAAGAAGATGATAGAAGCTAAAAACGTATCAAAATGGTTTGACGGTCAGAGGGTGCTTTACGATATTTCGGCCACATTCGAAACTGGCAAGACCAACCTGATAATTGGCCAGAGCGGCTCGGGCAAGACGGTGTTTATGAAATGCCTCATCGGATTGCTAACCCCTGAGGAGGGACAGATTCTCTACGACGGCCGCCGTTTCCGCTCGCTCAACAATGAGGAGAAACGCAAGCTCCGCACCGAGATCGGTATGCTCTTCCAGGGCTCGGCTCTTTTCGACAACGAAACCGTGATGGGCAACGTGATGTTTCCGCTGAAGATGTTCAGCAAGATGAGCCACGAAGAACAGCTCGAACGCGCCAATTTCTGTATCAAGCGCGTCGGGCTCGTAAATGCCGACAACAAATATCCTTCGGAAATCTCAGGCGGTATGCAGAAACGTGTGGCCATCGCTCGCGCCATCGCGTTGAATCCCAAATATCTCTTCTGCGATGAACCGAACTCCGGCCTCGACCCGAAGACCTCCATCCTTATCGATGAACTCCTCAGCGATATCACCCACGAATACGAGATCACAACCATCATCAACACCCACGACATGAACTCCGTGCTCGGTATCGGCGAGCACATCGTATTCATCAACAAGGGACACTGCGACTGGTCGGGCTCCGACAAGACTATCTTCAGGAGCACCAACAAAGACCTCAACGATTTCGTGTTCGCGTCGAAACTCTTCAAGGAGGTGAAGCTCTTCCTCGAAAGAGAATACGAAGCAGAACAGGGTTAAGATTCTTTCGCGCTGCCTCGCAGCAATGCCCTGAACTCAGCCACGAATACACGCTTTACCTCATCCATATCCATATCCCTGCCGGTTTCTCGTTGTAAGGAGGTGACTCCTTTATCGACAAATCCGCAGGGATTTATCAAGTTGAAGCCGCTGAGATCGGTATTCACATTCAAAGCCAAGCCGTGCATGGTGCAGAATCTCGAACACTTCACCCCCAAAGCGCAAATCTTCCGCTCCTGCGGTGTGCCCTTGCCGATCCAGACGCCGGAGGCTCCCTCTACCCTTTCGCCCTTCACTCCGAAATGGGCTATGGTGTGTATCACGCTCTCTTCCAAAAGATTCACATAATCTTTCACCCCGAGCCGATAATGCTCAAGATCGATAATCGGATAAGCCACGAGCTGACCCGGCCCGTGAAAAGTGACATCTCCTCCACGCTCTATGCGGCGCAGTTTCACTCCACGCTCCCTCAGGCTGTCTTCAGAAATCAGCAGGTTGGCAGTCTCGGCATGTCGCCCGAGGGTTATCACGGGGTCATGCTCCACGAGAAGAAGCCAATCGTCGCCCGAAGGCTCCTTCTGCTTCTTGCGCTCCACTTTTGCATCAAACAACTGATGCTGCAACTGCCAAACCTCATCGTAATCGGCGCACCCGAGATCGCGCACCGTCAACGCCACCGAGCCGTCAGTGCACATGGCGTTCGGCATGATAACTCGATCTCACCATAGGCGCACTCTCGATATGGCGGAACCCCTTCTTTCGCCCTATCTCGGCATACTCTGCGAAAGTGTCGGGATGCACATATTCCTGAAGCGGATAGTTCTCTTTAGATGGCTGGAGATATTGCCCGATCGTCATCACCTCGCAGCCTACAGCCCTCAGATCGTCCATGGTTTCGAGAATCTCTTCGCGTGTCTCACCCAATCCGAGCATGATGCCCGACTTGCTGCGTATGCCGCTATCGGCTATTCGCTTTATCACTTTCAAGGAATTGTCGTAGGTGGCCCATGTGCGCACAGCGGGAGTGAGCCGCCGCACAGTCTCCAGATTATGCGAGATCACATCAGGTTTCTCCGCGATCACCATATCGATGAGCTGCTCGCGACCTTGAAAATCAGGTATGAGCACCTCCATCGTCACTCCGGGGCACTCACGCTTCAGGCTGCTTATCATCTCAGCCCAATGCCCGGCTCCGAGATCAGGAAGATCGTCGCGGTCGACAGAAGTGATCACCACATGGCGCAGACCGAGGCTCTTTACCGACTCAACGATATCGGAAATCTCACTCTTATCCAACGGATTAGGACGCCCCGACGGCACATTGCAGAATTTGCAATTTCGAGTGCAGATATTTCCGCCGATCATGAAAGTGGCCGTGCCATTTCCCCAGCATTCGCCCCGGTTGGGACACATGCCGCTGCTGCAAATCGTATGGAGCCCTTTCTCATTTAGCAGCCCCACCACCTGCGAGGTCTTGAAGCCCTTAGGGAGTTTTATCTTGAGCCATTCGGGCTTGCGCCTGAAGGTTGGTTTTTCGTCTTGTTTCATGAATTTTGTATCAAAGTTTTACACAAAATTAACAATAATACTTGACACTCACAAACATTTTTACATTCATTTAACATAGTCGCTTTTATCCTTTCGGCTCATTATCAGTCATATCTATATATCCGGCCAAGAGGCCGATTTGGCAGAGTGCAAAATTTTTTGTAACTTAGCGAATTATTTAGGAACCACTTAGTAAGAAATCAAACTTCGACTATCATGATAAAGAAAGCTATCTGTTTGGGCGCCATCGCCCTTCTCTCGGCAGCAGCATGGGCCGAACTGCCTTCTGTCAATCTTAAAGACATGAATGGCAAGATGATAAACACAGCCGAACTCTCAAACGACGGCAAACCGTTTGTGATCGACTTCTGGGCCACATGGTGCAAACCCTGTGTGCGCGAGCTCAAAGCTATCGCCGATGTCTATGAAGATTGGGTTGATGAAACCGGCGTGAAAATTTATGCCGTAAGCCTCGACGAAGCCCAGAATGAGCAGCGCGTGAAACCCTTCGTGCAAAACAAAGGCTGGGAGTATGAGGTGCTTCTCGATCCCAACGGCGATTTCAAGCGTGCCCTCGGAGTGTCTGACCCTCCACACGTGTTTGTCGTAGATGGCCAGGGAAATATCGTCTGGAATCATCAAGGCTATGTCGACGGCAGCGAAGAGGAGATTCTGGAGGCTGTAAAGAAAGCGATGTAAGCCCTTTCCCTCATAAACGTAACTAACTCTAACTATGAAATATCTGAAATTTGGCCTCGGTATACTGGCCTCAATGTCGGCTCTTCCGCTCTTAGCTGAGGAGTCGGCGGCTTTGCAACCTGATGCGTCAAGCGTTTCCACCGACACTCAGGAATACGTATACCCGGCTAAGCCTAAACCTTACACAAGCGACGAGAAGTGGGTATACATTGAGCCGACTGAGAATGAAACTACTCCGTTCAAGGAGTGGCTTCACAAAATCAGAGTTTCCGGAGCCGTGCAGACGGAGTTTCTTATTCCCTACAATTTCAAAGGGAAGATGACCGGCGACTATGAGAAAGACGTGCTCAACAACACCTACTTCGACCTCACGATCAATGCGCCTTACATCTCTGTAGGCGGCCGCTTCGAATGGGCCAAATGGCCTCTTCCGGGCTACGACAAGGATTTCGGCGGCTGGGGCGTGCCCTATTTCTGGGCCACAGGCGGCTACAAATGCTGGCAAATCACGGCCGGCGATTTCTACGAGCAGTTTGGCTCGGGATTGATTCTTCGTCTTTATCAGGAGCGTAGCCTTGGCGTCGACAATGCCATACGTGGCGGCCGTATCAAGGTGAATCCCGCAGCCGGTGTGCGCCTCACGGCTCTCGGCGGCAAGCAGCGTCGCTATTGGGAGTGGAACTCATCCTGGATCTGGGGTGCCGATGCCGAATGGGCTCTCGACGATACTTTCTCGAAGGCCTTCAACCATAATTACGGTCTTACGATCGGCGCTTCTTACGTGGGACGCCACGAGAAACAGGATATCTTCTATCTTGATACCGACCAGGCAGAGCAATTACCCGATTATGACCCTGCCAACGATTACCTCGTAAACTTCCCGTTAACAATCGCCGCCTTCGATGGCCGCGTGAAACTGAGAGCTCACGATTTCAATTTCCTCGCTGAGTTCGCGCTGAAGAACAACGACCCCAACAATACCAACAAGCTTACCTTCCGCAAGGGCAACGCCGTGCTCCTCTCGGCCACATACGCCAAGGGTGGCTTCTCGGCCCTGCTCCAGGCCAAGCGCAGCGAGAACATGAACTTCAAGAGCAAACGCCTCGACGACGGCAACTACATCTCAAGCTTCATCAATCATCTGCCGGCATTCACCATGACACAGACCTATGCCTTGGCTGCGATGTATCCCTACGCCACCCAGGGCAACGGCGAGTGGGCTTTCCAAGCCGATGTACGCTACCTCTTCAAGAAGCGCACACCGCTCGGCGGAAAGTATGGCACAAGCGTGCGACTGAGCGCGAGCTATATCTCTGGTCTCGATTACAATCTCCCCCCGGGCGTAGAGAGCATCGAAGACCGTCTCCCCGGCACCGACCAGTTTGGCGCTCCCTTCTGGAAAATCGGCGAGCTCTATTATGCCGACCTCAACTTCGAGCTCAATAAGAAGCTGAGCCGTACCTTCCAGATGACCTTCTTCTACCTCTTCCAGAAATACAATCAAGAGGTGATTCTCTCACACCCCGGTATGGTGACGGCCAATACGTTCGTTTTCGAAGGGCAGTGGAAGATGGCCAAGAAGACGCAGCTGAGATTTGAGGCACAGTATCTCACCGCCAAGAACGACAAGGGCGACTGGGGAGCTGCTTTAGCGGAGGTTTCTTTCGCGCCCCATTGGATGGTGTCGGTGAGCGACACCTACAACTTCGGCGAAAAGAAAAACTTCTACGAAGTGCTCGGCACATACACCTATCGCGCCAACCGTTTCTCGTTCGGCTACGGAAAGGTGCGCGAAGGTTTCAACTGCTCGGGAGGCGTGTGCCGCTGGGTGCCCCAGACAGAGGGTTTCAAAGTGACCTATAATTATACGTTCTGATATCTTTGCTGCTCCGGGCCGAGGCTGAGGCCAAAGCTTGAAGCAGCAAAATGAATACCAACAAACGAAATGGAAATCAAATATATATTCTTTTTAATGGCCGGAATCGGACTTGCCTCCCTCATGGCGAGTTGCGACAATGTAGATGAGGCCGATCGCTTCATACCGGAAGCGAAGCCGGTGCCCGATCCGCATGCCGTGCCCAAGACACTGCTCATTCAGGAATTTACCGGAATACAGTGTCCCAACTGTCCTGACGGAGCCAACGTGATACACAATATACAGCAGGCTTATCCAGGGCAGGTGATCGCCGTGGGTCTTCACGCAGCCAGCGCAGGCACATTTACGCAGAATATCGGCTCTTTCGATCTTCGCTGCGATGAGGCCGACGTGATCTACAAATACTACAACCCCAAATCGGGTCTGCCCTGCGCCGTATTCAATGGCACACAGATCTCATCGTCTTATCCGATGTGGAACACCATGGCCAAACAGGCATTGGCCGAGCCGGCCGTGATGACTATCGAAACCGAAACGAATTTCGATGCCGACACACGCACGGCTACCGTAGACTACACCATCAATCTCACGGCCGACGTAGAGGGTGAACTTCGCGTAATGGTCTGGCTCATGGAAAATGATATCGTAGGCCGCCAATACAACGACAAGACTCTCTTGCGCGATTATGTGCATAATCATGTGCTCCGTGCCTCGTTCAACGGCGAATGGGGGGAGAGTCTCGGCAAGAAATTCGACAACGGCCAGAAGATCACGGGCTCCACATCGATGGTGCTCAATGAGAAATGGGTAGCCGAAAATTGCCAGGCTGTGGTCTACGTGTTCCGCGACTCCGACAAATCGGTTGAGCAGGCTGTCCTGGCCGACTTCTGACAACAGTGCATTTAAATATCACGAAGATGAAAAGAATTTGTTTATCTCTCGCGTTTCTGATGACGCTGATGGTGGCCATGGCTGCCGATGCTGTCTCATGGACAATCTCTCTTGTCGGAAACGATACGAAGACCCCGGCGGTGCAAGCCAAGGCAGTGGTAAACCCTGGATACCATCTCTATTCGATCGACAATCCTGAAGGAGGGTCGCAGCCTCTTCAGTTCTTCTTCGAACTGAAAGGATGTAAGCTCGACGGCTCCGTGACGGCCGACAAGAAATACACATCAGAATTCGACGATGTGTTTGAAGTGGATCAGCACTACTACACCGGCACCGTCACCTTCACCCAGAAGATCATTCCTACAGATCCCAACTACACGATTTCTGTAGAGATCAAAGGACAGGCCTGCAACGACACGGGCTGTGTGCCTCTCTTCGCCCAGAACACCTTCAACGGCAAAGCTCCCATAGCGGCCGATCCTGCAAAGAAGGATGAGCCCAAACCGGAAGCTGCCGCGGCAGATAAGGTTGCCGAGGAGAAGAACCCAGAAGATGGAGCGGCTGCTTTGGCAGCGATGACCGACTCGCTTCAGCGATCTGAAGAGTTCATGATGCCAGCCGTGAATCGTTCGGGCGTACATGCCGACGAATCATGGTGGGAGAATGTAGAGGCCGAGCTGATGGTCTTCTCCGACGATCCCGGTCAGCAGGGGCGTTCACTCCTATATATATTTATAGCGGGCTTCATCGGAGGCCTCATCGCTTTGGTGACGCCCTGCGTCTGGCCCATGATTCCTATGACGGTGAGCTTCTTCCTTAAGCAGAACAAGACGAAGCGTAAATCTGTGATCACAGCCGCTATCTACGGCCTCTCGATCATCGTGATCTACGTGGCTCTCGGATTGATTGTGACTATCCTTTTCGGTGCTTCGGCACTCAACGAACTCGCCACGAGCGCCGGATTCAACGTTGCTTTCTTCCTTCTGCTCGTGCTCTTCGCTATCTCTTTCATGGGAGGCTTCGAGCTCACTCTACCCTCTTCCTGGACCAATAAGATGGACTCCAAGGTAGACTCCACCACGGGCTATCTGAGCATCTTCTTCATGGCGTTTACGCTCGTGCTCGTTTCATTCTCCTGCACAGGCCCGATCATCGGCACGCTCCTTGTAGAGGCAGCCGCCACGAGCAATTTCGTTTCTCCCGCAGTGGGTATGTTCGGTTTTGCCCTCGCCCTCGCGCTCCCCTTCTCGCTCTTCGCGATGTTCCCGACGATGCTCAAATCGATGCCGAAGAGTGGTGGCTGGATGAATACAGTGAAGGTTGTGCTCGGCTTCCTTGAGTTGGCTCTCGCGCTCAAATTCCTCTCCGTGGCAGACCTTGCTTACGGTTGGAGAATACTCGACCGCGAAGTCTTCATCTCTCTCTGGATCGTGATCTTCACGCTCTTAGGAGTCTATCTCCTTGGCAAGCTCACTTTCCCTCACGACGATAAGGTAGAGAAAGTGGGTGTAGGCCGCTTCCTTCTCGCATGTATCTCGCTCGCTTTCGCCGTATACATGCTGCCTGGTCTCTGGGGCGCACCTCTGAAGAGCATCAGCGCATTCGCTCCTCCGATCTCCACGCAAGATTTCTCGCTCTACGAGGGTGAGGTTTCAGCTCAGGTAGACGATTATGAGGAGGGCATGAAGCTCGCCCGCCAACTCGGCAAACCTGTGCTCGTCGACTTCTCCGGCTACGGATGCGTCAACTGCCGCAAGCTCGAAGGAGCGGTATGGACAGATCCTGATGTCAAGGCCTCGATCGACAATGACTTCGTGCTCATCACGCTGATGGTAGATGAGAAACGTGCCCTTCCCGAGCCAATCAAGGTAACGGAGAAAGATGGCACTGTTCGCACTCTCCGCACTTACGGCGACAAATGGAGCTACCTGCAGCGTTCGAAATTCGGAGCCAACGCCCAGCCGTTCCACGTGATTCTCGACAACAACGGCAAGCCGCTCGCTCCCGCCTTCGTATATAAAGAGGATGTCCCTGCCTATAAGCACTTCCTCCAGCAAGGCAAGGATGGTTACAAGAAGTGATCTCTAAGTTTATGATTAAGATGCCCCGCAGATAATTTGCGGGGCTTTTTTTACGTTATTATGAAAACTCCTCATGAAAATTTATGAATTGCAAATCAGTTTTTGGAGCGGCCTTGGTGATTGCGGCGGCAGCGTTTGCCAACCCTACATGGGCTTCATCTCCTGAATATATAGCGTTGGCCGATTCGGCCGACAATCTTATCAGCCGGCAACTTTGGGACGACGCAGAGAAATGTATCGTCTCGGCTTTGCGCCTCGAACCGGGTAATTTCTCAAACGCTCTTCTTTTCTCAAATCTCGGAGTGGTGCAGGCACATCAAGGTAAGATGGAAGATGCTTTGGAGTCGTTCCGTCTCGGTCTTTCGGTTTCACCCCGCTCATCAGTGATACGCACCAACCGAGCTCGCACTCTTCTTCATATGGGGCGCTACGATGAGGCGCTTGACGATCTCAACGCCACTCTTGCCATAGATTCCCTTCAGGAATGGCCTTTGCAGATGCGTGGTCTTCTCCTTATCAATACCGATATAAAGGGAGCCAAGAGAGACCTCCTCAATCTCGCACGCCATTACCCCAAGAATGCCACAGCACTCACTGGTCTGGCCTCTATTGCGGAGAGGGAGGGCGACGGGGCTACGGCGCTCAAATATTACGACGAAGCAATACGAATGGAAGAGGATCCCGACGTTAGATTCTCACGTATTCTTTTGAAAATTAATATGGAGCAATATAGCGAAGCTTCGGCCGATATTCGTGAGGCGATGGCCCGCTATCCCGACACCGGCGATTTCTATCTTCTTCGTGGCTACCTCCATAAACTGAATTATCGCTATGACGATGCCATGGCCGACCGCAAGACCGCTCTTGCCAAAGGAGCCGACAAGAATCTCGTTGAGCGGCTTCTGCCGGCCAAGACAGCGAAGTGATTTTTGCTGCCACGCCAACTTCTTTTTTACGCCTTCTAAAAAATTTTTTGTGTAAGCCGAAAATTTTTCTTAATTTTGCACAGAATTTCACCCGAAATTTCTTCCGTAAAGATGAATAATATTTTCCGACATATTGAATATCTGCTGCTTCGTCACGATTGCGTTATCGTGCCGGGGTTCGGTGCGTTCATTGCTACAGAGGCTCCGGCCCGTATCGACCGTGAGCTCGGAATAATTATTCCTCCGAGTCGCACCGTGATGTTTAATCAGTCGGTAATGGTCGACGACGGCCTTCTTGCCAATTCTATTGCACGCAAGGAGAATTTGAGTTTCGAAGAGTCGCGTCAGGTTATTCTGAAAGCTGTCGAGAATATTAAATCGGTGCTTCTTTCAAGCGGAAGAATCAATACAGGCGCGTTGGGTGAAATCGTAGTCGGCGAGGAGCAGACCATGCTCTTCAAGCCTTCGGCGTTATGGAACCAGGGAGCGCAGCAATTGGGTTTCACAGCCGTCAAACTTCCGTTGGCAAAACAGCAACACGAAACCAAGCCTGCCAAAAACCGAGGCTTCATCTCTCGATTCAGCAAGATTGCGGCTGCTGTCGCAGCCATCGCCGTGATAGCGTTGGCAGCTTTCATCAACCCTCTTTCGCCAAGCGATTTCCACGAGGAGAGAGCTTCTGTGGTGCCTGTAGAGGTATTGGTGAATTCAAAGAAAACGGTTGCGCCGGCTGTTGAAAGCAAAACCGTAGCCACTGCTGATTCCGAAACTGTTGAAGCACCGGCAACCAGCGCCGCGACCGAAGAGCCAGCAAAAGATCGCTATTATTTGATTGTAGGCACATTCACTACATCTCGTGAGGCTGAACGTTTCGCCAAGCTTCATAGCTCTGAGGAGTATAAACTCGTTACTGTGCCTTCGCGCAGGGTGACACGAGTAGCTCTCGCCTCAGCCGACACTAAAGAAGAACTTCTCCCTATGCTCAATTCAAAAGAGATAGCGGGGAGATTTCCCAGCTCCTGGATCTGGAGTGAATAATCATGATGAAATAAAAATAATCAGTGCGGTTTATTCGGGAGAATAGACCGCACTTTCTATATTCTTGGCATCACCATATTTGGTAAAAAATTCACGGAAGAGCTTCTCAACCTCTTTCGTATCGATAGTTGGGTCGAAGAGATGCACTGTGACAAACAAGCGACGTGTGTCGAGCGAAAGTTTTGTGCGCTCGTTATCGCTCGTGGGTGTGCCTACGCCGCCTACCGTGTCGCGAAAAACGGGCAATCCTTCGATATTCAACTCGCCTCTGCCGATACCTTCGTATGGTTCGTCGGCATGGCCTACGCCGAGGGTAAGCGAGTCTCCCTCGATTTTGTCAGCGTCGAAACATCCCACAGAGCACCCCGTGAGCAGCGACAGCATATTGCCGGCATCTACAAGAGCATTCACATAGTAAAGGCCCAAGCCACGCACTATTCGTCGCATAATTTGCTCCTGCGAAGGCCGATAGCGGTTGGGGTCCTTACCACATTTCTTATAAGCGGTTCTTGTGGCGGCTATGGTGGGAATTGAGTTTATTTCGTTCACCTTATATTTAGCGGCGAGCGTGTCGGCGAGCTCCTGCATAGCGGCCTTCTGGGCGTCGGTGGTTTCAGAGTTTGTCACGTCGGCCGAGAATGTCATCGTTCTGTAATTGTCGACCTTCGAAGAAAACTCCGGGTCAAATTTTATATTCATAATTGTCAAAGTCTTAATTCATTATTGTCAAAGGCTTAATTAAGGAATCTCCTAAGGAGCAACCTAAGGAATCTCCTAAGGAGCGACTTAGGGATTAGCCTAAGGAATCTCCTAAGGTCTATCTAAGAATCAGTCTAAGGAATCTCCTGAGGAATTAATCTTTGAGGAATGTTCCGAAAACGACGAAACGAGTTTGCGAAAACCACAAACTCGTTTCAAAGTGTCCAAGATGAGACTCGAACTCACACAGCCAAACGGCCACTACCCCCTCAA
>CAZGJH010000055.1:0-15513 GCA_964525735.1 uncultured Sangeribacter sp. | reverse complement strand
TGGTCGCTAACAGGCTATGGCACTGGTCAATAGTCATCCAAAAGCCCGAAAGGGCTTAACAAAGGATTTCATAACCAGCTGTTCTACTGTCGAGGGGCCTCGAAAACGGCATTAAGAGTTGAGTGCTTCCTCCAATGATGCCTACCCAAGCAGTTGCAATATGCTCCCGCTCACTACCCCATGAGAGCCAGGACTGTCACCAACTCACGCGTGCGAGCTCATAAATATCAGGGTTTCCGTAAGATCGAGGGAGGTGAAGGCACCTCCTATATATTATTTATTAATGGCACCTCCTATATATTATTAAGGAGTCAAGGGCTGACGATGTGATTTCCCTCTATCACATCGTCAGCCCTTTCCTTTTTAGTTGGTGCTGTGGATGGCAAACGAAGCGATTTTGTCGTCTGGCGATCTCTTCGTGATCGTAATGGCATATTCGTCGTATTTATCTACGGCAAATGGTTTCACTACCGCCGCCCCAACTTCACCAAGCGTATCAAGCAGCACACTGCCATCGGTAAGCGAAGTCAGTTTCACCCGAATCTGGCCCCCCGAAGAAGCCCCAGAAGAAGCCCCAGAAGAAACTGCCCCAGAAGAAGCAGCCCCCGAAGCCGCCTCAAACCGCAGCTCATACTCCCCCGGATTGAATTGAAGCGAAGGATATACATTATGGTCAACATTCTCCAGCTGCCGAGCCACACCGAAGCTGAACGTTCGGCCATCGTCGCTCACGCTCCAATGATGCTCGCGTGGCTCAAAGCCCTCAGCATCAACATTCACCCGCCACTTCAGAGTCTTATCGCAAGCATCGGCGAGCGTATACTGGCTCATGAAATTCCACATCGTCTGAGCCGAATTCCCCTCCTCGGTCTTGTCGGTGAAATCGGCATGCCACATACCGTCTACCTCATAATAGACGTATGGAAAGCCACCCTCACCGGCCCCATACACGCTCTTCCGGAAACGCCCAGGCTCTTCCGTCACCACCGGCACAGGCTCACACCCGTTGCGGGCCACCATACAGTCGCGAATCACAGGCATAAGGCTATACTTCACAAAGTCGTCTTGCTTGCCATGAATATGCATAAACGGCACAGGCCTCTCCCCCACCGTATGCAAATGAAACTCGTTGAGCGGAAAGCCGCTGATCGAGGCATAAGCGGCAAAAATATCTGACGCAGCGCTACTGTTGGCATACGTCATCATACCTCCATTTGAAAATCCACAACAATAAACACGATTCCTATCTATATGATATTCATCGTCTACAGCATCGATAATCGCCTTGAAAAAGTCGGTATCCTCGTTCAGCACACCTGTAGAATTCCACCCCGGAATCGACCCTCCGAACACCGGAAAATACTGGTCGTTGCCCTGCGGATACGCCACAATACAACCCTCTGCATCGGCCACACCAGTGCGAAACGGACTCCTGTCGGCCGCATGACCAGCCGCCCCGTGCAAACTGATCACCAGCGGCGCATTCTCTCCAACATTGTCAGGCACATAAAGCACATATTGCCGCTCCTTATTATCTACTGTGATGTTGCGCACTTCATTCACCTTCGCGGCAAACCCGCTCCAGGCCGAAAATGCCAACAACAAACACGCCGCAATTTCTCTTTTATGCATATAAATGATTCGATTAAGTAATGAAAGCGCAAATTTACCAAAATTTTTGTAATCTTTTAGTTAAGATTCGAAAAAATTTTCGTACCTTTGCCTCCGAAGCTCTTCAAACGCCGAAGCTCTTCAACCTCAACCCCCCGAAGATCTTCACCCCCCGAAGCTCTCGCTTCTTTTCAAATGAACCGAAAAGTATTCTGCTGAAAAAAAATGACACACATTTTAGTTTTTAACCTCAATCAATAAATGAAGCACTTTCTAAAAATGTCGCTCGTCGGGGCAGCCTTGCTCGCCGGTGCGACTGGCGCCTCAGCCGAGGTAGCCTCAAGAGTGTATGGAATCCAGATCTACAGCGATTCGCAGCCCGAAGGAGTCCAGAAGCTCGTTTCTTTCAGTGTTGACGATCCCAGCTATGTCACTGTAGAGCAGGATCTTTCAAACTACTCAATCGTAGCGGCCGCTGCCTATAATGGCGTCTACTACATGTTCCACTCCGACGATGGCATGGTGCCCTCCAAGTATCTCACCTACGACATCGCCCACAAAAAAATCACAGAAGTCAAAGACCTCGACTTCAACTTCGACGAAGCCGCTTGCCTCGTGATTCTCGACATGACCTACGACCCGGGCGACCAGTCGCTCTACGCCGTGGCTGCCGACCTCCGAAACGCCGAAGTGGTTGACGGTCAAATCAACGCCAACTTCGGCCTCTACTGGATCAATCCCGAAAATGGCGACGCTGAGCTCGTAGGCCTCGAAGAAGTGACCACAATCACTACCCTCGCCGCCGGCCAGGATGAACTCTGGGGCATCGACGAAAACGGCGAATTCTGGCTCATGGACAGATGGTCGGGCATGCCGCAGGATATCCTCTGGTCTACCGGCATCTCCCCCGTCGGCCTCCAGTCGATGAGCTTCGACATGGACAACAACTGCTTCTACTGGGCTTCGCTCACTGTCGACGGCTACGGAAATCCCGTATCAAACCTCATCTCTATCGAACTGGGCGAGGAATGGGACACCTCAATGACCGAGCTCGGCAAAATCGGCGACAACCTTGAGCTCATCGGCCTCTACATCGACCCCAACCCCGTAGATCCCAATGCTCCCAGAGGCGTCACCGACCTCACCACAGAGGCTGCCCAAGGTGGCGCGAAAGAGCTCACCCTCACATGGACAAACCCCTCCTACACCATGAAGGGTGAGAAACTTGAGTCGGAACTCACAGTGACAATCTATCGCAACGATGCCGAAGTGGGCAAAGTAAACGGTCAGCCCGGCGAAAATATGTCTTGGACCGACCACGCCAATCTCGACGCTATCTACACCTACAGCCTGGTAGTTTCTTACGGCGACTACACTGGCGAAGCCGTTTACACTTCTCCCATCTTCGTTGGTACCGACGTCCCCGGCGCGCCCCTCAATGTGAAGGCTGCTCGCGAGGCTGAAGGCTTCGGCATCACCGTAACATGGAACGCTCCCACAGAGGGTGAAAACGGCGGCTGGTTTGACGCTTCTAACCTCCACTACTGCATCACCCGCTACCCCGACAACGTGGTTGTGGCAGCCGACCTCGCAGCTCTTACCTACACCGACAACACCATCACAACTCAGGAGGGCTACTCCTACGGCGTGAAAGTGATCGCCGGCGAAAGCTTCGGTCCCGAAGCCGTCAGCAACATCGTGGTATCCGGCCAGCCGCTCGAACTCCCCTACCGCATGACCCTCACCGTGCAGGATGAGCGTCTCTGGACAGTCTGCAACGGCGACGGCGACGAATACACCTGGTTCGTTCACCGCACTGGCTGGGGCGGCACTTGGGATCCGATGTTCCGCTACTATCCCGAAAACACCCTCAATCCTCAAGGTGAGACCGACGACTGGATCATCTCTCCCTCTTTCGAAATGAAAGCCGGCAAGAAGTATCTCGTCAGCTACGACATTCGCCTCCTTGGCGTGCTCTTCCCCACCAGCTCAAGCCTCTGGATCGGCACACAGGCTACTGCCGACGCCATGACAACCAAGCTCGCTTCTTACGAACTGGAGATCGTAGATCAGGATTGGGAAACCCGCACCGTAGCCGTTTCTGTTGAGCAGGACGGTGCCTACAACATTGGCTATAAGGTAGAAAACCGCGTGCCTGTGCAGTTTATGAACTTCTACATCCGCGAAGTTGCTGATATCGACCTCATGGCCACTACCCTCAACGGCCCCACAACTCTCGCTGCCGGTGAGGAGGTAAACTTCGCCGTAGGCGTTGAGAACACTGGCTTCGATACCGTAGACGAGTTCACCGTTTCTCTCCGCGATTCAAACGGCACGCTCCTCGCAGAGCAGACCTACAACAAGGAGATCAAATCGGGCGAAGCTACCGAGGTTGAAATCGCTTGGACACCGCAGACGTCAGGCAACTACACGCTTGTAGCCGATGTCAACGTAGAGGGCGACGCTATCGCCGACAACAACACCACAACTCCTCTGGAGGTGAGCGTAATGGCTGGCGGAAATTGGGTAGACGTGGCCGTAGGCAACAGCTCTACCGGATTCGCTCCTATGATGTGCAACCAGACCTACAGCGCAGCGCAGACAATCTACTCTGCTGAGCTCATGGCGCCCTGCCAGGGCAAACAGATCGAGGCGATGAACTATTTCATCTCAATCTGCCGCAAGAGCGTAAACGCCAACCTCGAAGTTTGGATGGGCATCACCGACATGGCGGAGTTTGGCGACACCACTCCAATCGCCGAGTCTGAGCTCACCAAGGTGTTCGAAGGCACTGTAGCTATCGAACCGGGCAACGACCGCCTCACTATCCTCCTCGACACTCCGTTTGAATACACCGAAGGTAACCTCGTAGTGTTCACACGCGCAACAGTAGCCGAAACTGCCATGATCGCCTTCAAGGCCGATTGGAATAAGAATAACCCCTACTACACTCTCACTGAATCGAACAGCACTTCACTCTTCGACTTCTCTCAGGAGATGCAGAAGACCCAAGACCTCCCCGATCTCAGCCTCATGGTTTCCGAACCCACAGGTGTTAAAGAGGTTATGCTCGGTGCTAAGAAGAATGTTGCCTACGAGCGCGCTTCTCGCGAAATCAAGGTTGCCGGCCAGTTCAACCTCTGCCGCGTCTACAACGCTTCAGGCGTGATGGTAGCTTCCTTCCGTCAGGGCGATGTAATGACAGTGCCCGCTGGCGTTGCCGGTCTCGGCATCGTCGAGGTAGTCACCAACGAAGGCTCGACAGTCACCAAGATCGTATTCTGATCCTCACACCCTGCAGGCCAACGCCTGTAGCATATACCACAAAAAATTGCCCCGCGAAGCACGCTGCTATCGCGGGGCAATTTTTATCAAAAAGCAATCAGTGGCTTACACACGATCCCGTTGTTTCCGGAAGAATACCAGCCAACCGAGCAACACAACGAAAGCGTAGGCGGCAAAGATAAGCCACGGCCATTCCCACGCTCCCATGAAGAGGCGCATCATGTTGCCCCCCTCTCCTACACTCACCATCTCCCAATGGCACCAATGATTCACGATGGCTCCGGCCGCGATGGTGCCGAAAGTGGCTCCGATTCCGTTGCTCATAAACATCATCAATCCCTGAGCGAACCCCTTCATCCCCTCGGGCGCAACCTGTTGAATGTGAAGATGTCCGGCGATGGTGATGAAATTGAACGCGATACCGTAGACAATCATCGAGCCGACGAGCAGCCACAATCCGTCGCCCGGATTGCCGGTGCCGAGCATCAGGAAACGGAGGCTCCACGCGAGCAGTCCGGCTGCGTAGACCCACTTTATCCCTCTCCATTTGAGCGACACTCCGACCAGCAGGATGCAGAATGCCTCCGAGATCTGCGACAGCGAGAAGAGCATCGTGGCATTACCCGATGCCAACGACCCTGCATATTCCGCTATGCCGGAGAAATGAGTGATGAAGGGTGTGGCAAACCCGTTGGAAATCTGAAGACAGACGCCGCTGAATATCACGAAAATCAGGAAGATGGCTACCTCCTTGCGGCTGAACATACGCTTCACCGACTCTCCCAACGAAAGCTTCGTCTTTACCGCCGACTCCGAACGCGTTTTCGAACCCACGGCTCGCGGCAACGAAAACGCGTAGAGGGCTGTGGCCGCTCCTAAGACACCGCTGCAGAGAAGCTGCATGGCGTTATACTGAAAGCGGAGATGCCCTGCATCTTTCGCGTCGCTGAAAGCGAACCCAAGTGTCCCGTCGTGCCAATAAGCGGAGTTTACAAACCACATCGCGGCCACAAATCCAACCGTGCCCCAGATGCGAATCGAAGGGAAAGCGGTGACGGTGTTGTAGCCGCTGCGGGTCAGAAGTGCGAAAGTCGCTGTATTGGCCAAGGCCATCGTAGGCATATAGAGCGCCAAGAAGAGGAGGTAGAGCGGATAGAACGTCCAGAACTCAAGCCGGGCATGAGTCATGCCATAACGCCACATCACGATCATCACCACGGCCGCCAAAAGATGGCACATTCCTAAAAGCAATTCAGGCCGACCTGTGCGGTCGGCCAGGCGCCCCAACAGAGAGGGCGTCAGAATCGACACCAGCCCTATCGCGGCATAAAACCATGCTATGTCGCTTCCCAGTCCCCCCGCTCCGAGCAATTGCCCGAAGCAGGGTAGGTAGCATCCCCAGATGCTGAACTGAAGGAAGTAAAGCAGTGAGAGACGAGCCTTCATATTTTGATAACTTGCATTTTACCCATTTTCTCTAATCGCATCAGAATTTGAATTCAACGCCTCCCAATATCGTAGTGCCCGGCATCGGGCATCCATAAATTATCTCGTAGTGCTTGTTGGTGATATTGTCTACCTTCAACGAAAGCGTCACGGGCACTTTCGAGCCCAACGTGTAGGCCGCGCGAAGATTGAGCAGCGAATAGCTCTCGGTTGAGCCGTCGGGATTGCCATTCTTCATGCTCCAGATGCTCATCTCCTCAAGCGTGAAACTGAAATCGCCTGGCGAGTAAGTCAATTCCGCGTTGAGCTTATTCTTCGGCGAATAGAGATTGTCGGAGTCGGTGTGAAGATACGACCACGACGCGCTTGCCTGAAGATTGCTCAAGATGTTGTAGGCACCCTCGATCTCGAAGCCCTTGTTGTGGAATTTACCCGTGTTCTCGTTGTGCGGACGCCCGTCAACCCTCACGGTCTGGATCATGTTCTTGCCGTCGATGTAGAAGATGGCCGCGCCGAGCATCAGGTTGTAATTGAGGAAGTGCTGGCGATAGCTTATCTCGTAGTTGAGCATCGACTCCGGCTTAAGATCTGGATTGGCAGGAAGGTAAAGATAGAGCTCGCGTATGTTGGGCGAACGGAAACCCTTGCTGAAGGAGGCCTTGAACTGTGAGTCGCGACCCGGTTTCACGATCAGTCCCGCCTGAGGCACCCACACATTGCCATAGGTGTTGCCGTGCTGAAGACGCACTCCGGCGTTGATATTGAGGATGTCGCTGAAGAAGCCCTGTTGCATCATGAGGTAGCCCGCTACCTCGTTTACCTTGTGCTTCGCCTCCGAACTGCGAACAGTCTCATTCTCCTTGTTGACGTTCCATACGTGGCCACCCCAATGCTGGAAGTCGACACCGGCTGAGAGCACATTGTCTTCCCAAAGGTAGAGCGACTCGTAGAGGGTGAAGCCCATGTTGTAGTCGGTAGAATTGAAGATGTAATCCTTCGGTGCAGTGCCGGGAGTGTTGCCGTCGTCCACCTTGTTACGTCCCCAGTTGATATACCCCTGAATGCCGCCGTCGGCCTTCTCATACTGATTCTTTACGTAGATACCACCTGTGCCACGGAAAACGTCGGTCCACATATTCTCCAGCGGATCCTGCAGCGTACCGGGATTGTTGGCGTGGGTCTGTGTCATGTCAAGCATACCGGCCACGCTCCAATTTTCCGAAGCGGCATATTTCAGCTGGGCAAATTCGTTGGCGAGCCAGAAAGCGCTCCCGGCACGGTTGCCGTTGCTGCGGTCGGCCTGCCCGGAGAGGGTAGCAGAGAAGCGACCCTTCTTATAGCCTGTCGAGAGGGCGAATTTCTGCGTCGAGAAGGAGCCGAACATGGCGCGCGCACGTCCCGTGACGCCATCCTCCTTCTGCGTGTGTGTGATCAGATTGATCGAGCCTCCCATGGCGTTGGAGCCGTAAAGCAACGACGATGGACCTTTTACCACCTCCACTCTCTCCACACCGTTGGCCACGTAGGTATCGGCAAGGCTATGGCCGTATACTCCGGCCCATTGCGGCTGCCCGTCGATCATAAATAGCACTTTATTGCCCTGACCTACGCCTCTTATATTAACTTCGCCGGCGCTACCGCCTGAGACGCCGTAACCGGCGAAACCACGTTCAGTCACGAATAACCCGGGCACCTTCGCCACCAACACTGGCAGGAGCGAACTTTCGCCCGACTTCTCGATCTCTTCGGCTGTAACCTGTGTAACGTTGAGCGGAATCAAATCGGGATTGGTTTTCAGCGGGGCCGTAACCACCAGTTCGCGTAGATTGACGGTGTCGCGAGGAATTTCCGATTCCGACGCGTTGGCTGCTAAAGCCGCCAAAGAAATTGGGAGGAGGGTATATAATACTCTTTTTGCCATTCGATGTTGATTTTGCGTTATAGTTTATAGGGGGCTGTTCAAAAACAGTTTTGGTTATTGTGGCGGCAAAGTTAATGAAACTTTTTGAATATTCACTAACTTTTAGTTAACTTTGTGGAAAAATTTAGTAAAATCGAAATGACACAAGAAGAAATAGATTTTTTCGATCGCCTCGCTCCCACTTGGGATGCCAACGAGGTGCGCTCCACTCCTGAACGCGTGGAGGATATTTTGCAGAAACTGCCCATCGGGCCGGGCATGAGTGTGCTCGACCTCGGCACTGGCACAGGAGTGCTTATCCCCTACCTCAGCCGCATGGTTGGCCCGCAGGGACACGTCACGGCTATCGACCTCTCAGAAGGGATGCTCTCGATAGCCCGCAAGAAATATGGCGATTTGCCTAATGTGGAATTCTTGAAGATTGATTTCGAGGAGGAGCAGATACCGGGCAAGTTTGATGTGGTGATGATGTATTGCGTGTATCCCCACCTGCATTCACCCCGCGAAACGTTTGAGTGGCTCTTCCGCATGAACATCAACCCGGGGGGTGTAATCGTGGTGGCATTCCCCTCCGACGAGGAGTTTATCAACCGCATTCATCACGAACGCGCCTCCGACAGCGATCACCTCCTCCCCGCGGCCCGACTCGCAGAGCAATTCGCTTCCTGGGGCTTCCGCGCCACCGTCGTCGCCGCCACCCCCGACGAATATATTATCAAGGTAGAGGAATCCCGTTTTTAACCAGCAATTCCTTAAGCCGCAGATTCTCGGCCCGCAGATCGTCAACCTCATCGCGTAGATCATCAACGCGATCCGACAACCGGTCGTTGCGACGCGTAAGGTAATCAATCCGCGACAGCACATCCTCATCAGGCGCCGAATGTGCCTTGTCGCGCTGATGGGCCATGTCATGAAAATGGTTGAGAAGCGCGGCGATATAGTCGTTATCGTCTGTAGCATGCGTATGAGGAGGCACGACGCTCTCCTTCGTTTCCTCGATCATATACTCGTCGAGCGAGTCGATCTCGAAAATCTCCATCAATCGGCCGATTTTCTCCTCGGGGAAACGGCTGCGGCCGTTTTCGATAGCCGACAGGAAACTGGGCCTCACCTGAAGGCGGTCGGCCAATTCGCGCTGACTCATAGCAGCTCTCTTACGCAATCTTACCAGATCTATCTTCGCCATATCTCTTGAAACAAAAAAATTTGGTGTTTTCGGAAGCAAATTTACTTAATACTTCCGAAAACACCAAATTCTAATCACTTAAGTTAAGTAAAAAATTCACTTAACTTTTCGCAAAAGCCTTATCAAAGACTTATAAAAAGCTTATCAATTACTTTGCAAAGGCCTTATTGATTACTTCACACAGATCTTCTTCGCCTTGCCGCCAACAACCACGATGTAAGTGTCGGGAGCGAGCGAACGGTTGTCCATTCTTATGCCGGAGGTGGTGAACACCTCTACATTGCGGCCTTCAGAATCTACGAAGCTGCCGTCAATGAAGCGAACGTCGCCGTCGGCCTTCAGAGCCTTGACAGATACGGTAGAGAGATCAAACCACATATCGCTGGCCGCCAACCATTCGGGATAGTTCTCGCCGTTGCCGATCCATAGCTCCTGAGATGTAGAATACTCGTCGCCGTTCTTCTGGAAATTCAGCATCGAAGGCCAGTACGACCACATATCGGCTGTAGCGTAAGAGATGCGTCCGCGGGTTACACCCATGAATTGAGGAAGCTCGAATACCAAGCCCTCGCCCTGGAATTCACCCTTCAGGCAGATTGTTTCTGTAAGATCCTTGTCGGTGAAGAAGTAGCTGTTGACGTCAAACTTCACCCAAACCTCGTCGCCGTCGAAGGCAATCTCCATAGGTGTGGTCTCCATGTTTCCGCGAATATCCTTATAGAGGAGTTCTACGGTCTCAGTTGCCAGACCCTCGGGAATCGAGTTGGGCTCCTCGTTTATGAGCTGCAGTCTGATGCCCGGACACCATACATTAATGATGATGCCATCTACGACTTCGAGCAGATAGATATCAGGAGTGTTGATCGTAACCTTTGCGCCACCCTGGCTAATCTTCAGAGCCACCTCATCAACGGGCGAGAACATCAATGCAGAATAGGGATCGGAGGGATCTACCATTGTGGCTGTTGCTGTGACGAGTGTGATTTCGCTGCCATATTCATCCATGCCGATTACCTGACCGGAAGCCAACATAGCCTCGCGGTGAGTTTCGTCGGTAAAGGTTGCAGTAACATTGCCGTTGAGCTCAAAGAAACCGGAAAGGGTCATCGTATCGGCGCCATACTCGGCGATAATCGCTATACCGTTGTCGTCATACGGACCATATTCAGTGTCTACCTGCACATAAGTGAAGTAGTAAGCCGTTTCAGGAAGCGGGTTGGGCGTCATGTCTTTCGTCACAGGCACAGCCTCCGACCATTTGATCTCACCTTCGCCTGCCATGTAGCCTGCTCTTACCGACACACTGTTCATATCGGGGCAATTCACAAAATAGCAGCGATAGATGTTCTCGCCAATCTTGCCCCAGCTGACAAACTGGAACGACGGTGTCATGGCAAACAGAGAGAGCGTCGACTGCATCTTGTCGGTGTCGCCGCCAACCATATAAGCCAACTGCGGATAATCGGCAACAGTGAAGGTGAACGGCTCGCCATTTACGAGCACCTGCCAGTAGAGCCATTCGGGCTGAAGCTCCTCGCCGCCCTCACCCTCTGCGAGCATGGTGAAATCGAAGCAATCTTCATATTCGAGGCTCCATACAGCGTTTGAGGGAGCAACGGGAGCGCCGTCATATACATTGAGCGGAGTGAGAGTGGCGCTGTTTACCATGCAATACTCCGGACGCAACTCGCCACCCCAAAGAGCACGGCCCTCCTGCATCACGTAGCCGCCATCGGCCTGAGCGATGAGATCTACGTGGTCGGTCTGGATACCCTCATACATACCGAATGTATACTGGATATAGTTGCCGTTCAAGCCCATATATTGAGGAAGATTGACGCGGATATCTCCGTTGGCGAGCACATCGCCGGTGAGGTAGCCGAAGCGCACCAGATCTTTGATCCAGACCTCATCATCTTTCGTCACCATCTCAACGATGCCAGTCTCCTCATTGTTGTAGCCATCTACGTAAGTGAGGCTGAAGTTGGATACCTCGCCATCCTCCGGAGGAGTGGCGGCCACTTCATCCCACTCGTTGAGCACGATGTTCTTCCAGAACATGCCGTTGCCGAATGCGGCGGTAGTCTTCAAAATCACATCGCGTCCCTGCTCATCCTGAAGCGAAAGCTCGTAGCGGTCAGAAGAGAAGCTGAAGCGGAAAGAGTCGAGCTCCACCTCCTCGTCGTCCTCCTTATAGTAAGCATGGAGCGTGTAGGTGGCGTCCACCTGTTGAGGCACCTGGAAGGTGGCATACTTGGCCGTTTCGTTTACCTCTCCCACGGCCCAGCCTGCGCCGCAGAGATTCTGGATGTAGAGGTTGCCCTCTTCGAAAGCCACTTTCTGCACCATCGTGTTGCTGTAGGCCCATGAGTTGCCGTCGCGTGAAAAGAAGCACATGGAAAGATACGGAGTAGTCTCTCCTTGCGGAGGGGCTGTGATCTCAGCCTGGGCATCGGCGGCGAAACCTGCTACGATAGCCATGGCCGGAACGAGTCTGGATAAAAATTTTTTCATACTGTATGTTTAGGTGAATTTGTTTCCTAAAGGTTTGAGAAGCATCGGCCAGCAGCGGAGCCATCTCCGGCAGCCGACCGACGGCAAAGGTAGGAATAATGTAACGAATCACCTATAAAAATTTGTCCACACTTGTCCATTTGTGCGTAAAATTGGACAAGGAAGCCGTTCAAAATTCCGCATAACAGCCCGAAGAGGGTTGTAAATCAAAAACTTGAACAAAATTGGTCAGGCGTGAGCCTTCCGCTCACAGGCAAAGCGGATGTATTGGGCGGGCGTCATGCCGGTCTCCCGTTTGAAGGCCGACGTGAACGTGGTGCGGCTCCGTATGCCGATACTTTCAGCTATGGCGTCAACCGTTAGATTGTCGTATTCCGTGCCTGTCTCAAGCTTGCGGCATACGGCTCTCACGCGCCGTGAGTTTACCAGATTGCGGAATGAAGTCTGATAATGGGTGGAGATAATTGTAGATAGCAAACGCGGTTTCACCCCGGCGAGCACAGCCAACGAAGCTGAGCTGAAGTCGGCCGAGAAGATCTCATCCGATTCAGAAAGAGCCCTCTCGATACGCCCTATCTCCTCGGTGAATGAGCGACCCTCTTCAGCGAATCCCCCCTCCTCTTCTTCATCCTCCTCTTCCGGGAGCCGCTCCTCCGCGGCCCGCTCTACAGCTTCCTCAATCTCCGGCACGCGTTCCGGTTGCGGGTTAAGGAGCTCCACATATCGTTTGTAGAGCAGCGCATTCTTTTCCCGCATCCTCCGCATGAAGAAGAGGAGCATACCGATGATTATGGCGGCCAAGACACCGAACACCAAACCGATTATGCTCCATCGCAATCGGTTTCGGCTCGTCTCGCGCTCGCGGAGCAGATCAGTCTCCATGCCGTTGATCTCTTCGGCCAGTTCCGACTGCTTGAAAGAGCTTATCTGGGAGAAGGAGGTGATCTGGCGACGCAGCGCGTTGGCCTCGCGCGCATATTTGCCGGCCATTTTTTCGTCGCCGAGATGGGTGTAGACGTTCTCCAACGCTTCAAACACTTCGAGCTGCATATCCTGGCCGTGCTTCGGATCTACAAGCTTTTCCGACTCCTTGTAGAATTTGAGCGCCTCCTCGTAATGACCCACTTCAGCCGAAATATTACCCGAAATGAAGTAGATGCCAGGGAGCACTCTCTGACTCGGTATGCCCGGAAGATCGCGGATATGCCCTATCACACGCATTGCATTATCGTAATCTACGTTATGCACATACCTCATGATCGAGTCTAATTTCATGTTAAACTTGTAGCCATTCAATTGAGTGGTCTTGGCCGACTCGAAATAGCGTTTGAGGGCTTCGTCGGATATTTTGGCTACGTTGCCACGATCGGAATAGAGAATGAGATTCGAGGCGGCGTAGCACGACAAGGCGCTGTCGACATCACGGGCTTGATCGAGCACCGAGACAAAATAGCCGGTTGCCTTGTCAAAATAATCATCAGCATTATTTTGGGCAGCGATGGTGATGTATAGGTTACCCAAGAGGAAATCTACGGGCATTGGCGGTATGCGATATTTCTCGGATATCTTGTGAGCTCGCGTGAGAGCGTCGAGCACATTGCCGTAATCGCAGTTGCTGCTGAAGTAGATCTGGGCCTCAGTGAGAGAAGCGTTCAGAGCGGCGACGGCATTTAGCGAATCCCCCTCCCCGAGCTG
Source organism: uncultured Sangeribacter sp. (assembly GCA_964525735.1). GTDB lineage: Bacteria > Bacteroidota > Bacteroidia > Bacteroidales > Muribaculaceae > Lepagella. The sequence goes on along the minus strand of CAZGJH010000055.1, from coordinate 1,855 downwards.
ATCGGCTTGTCGGGATATGCGCCGGTAGTTGGCCAAGGCCTTGTCCATGTCGCCGGTCTCGGCAATAGAGTCGGCGCGTCGAAGGGCTTCGGTGAGATTCTGGCCGCCGCTGAAAAGGGCATGATCATCCCCTTTCGGCAGACATCCCGAAAGCACCGATATGCAAACAATGGCCAATATGTAATGTAATTTCTTCAACATTATTTCTCAATGAGTTCGAAGGGGATGCCGTTGGCTTTGATGTCGGTGAGGTGAAGATTGCTTGTGGAATAGTGGGGAGCCTCTTGGCGGAGGAAGAATTCATTGTCGGTTGTGACGTCGACGTTCCTGACGGTGAGGTCTTCCACTTTCGATTCGGGCATGTCGTAACGCTTCACAGGATTGTGAAACTGTGTCCATGGGAGGATGCTGATACCGTTGACGACGTGCCCCCGCAGGTTCTCGACCAAAATATTGCGGTAGCTTTGGGGAGTGTCGGAGCGCATCTTGAGGTGCGTACCCGGTTTGAAGAAAAGCGAACCGGAAAGGTATACACCTTCCGGAATGGTTATCACCCCTCCCCCTTCGGCGGCTGCCAGATCGATCACCTTCTGTATCGCCTCCGTTTGAAGAAGCGTAGAGTCGCCTTTCACCACGCCATAATCTGTCACGACATACCGCTTCCCGAGCTTATCGGGATCGACAGGCGTAGTTTTCGCAAACCACTCCCCGATCTTCGACCCATCCGGCCAGCATCCCAACTCCTCCGCCGCCTCAACACCCATTGCCATCGCGACAGCCGCCAACGCCACTGCTATCTTCTTAACCATAGCTTTAGTTGAGTTTGAAGACGATGCGCTGGGTGCCGTCTTGGTAGCGGGTGCTGGTGATGCGGAAAGTTCCGATCTCGGAGGTGCGCTTCACGTGAGTGCCGGCGCAAAGGCACTCGTCGTAGGGGCCAACTTTCACTACACGCACCGTATCCGAAGCGCCATCGGGCAAACGGCTCATATCGAAACGCTCCTTGGCCTCCTCTTGGGTGATATACTCCTCTGTCACTTCAACGTCCTCTTTCACTATTCCATTGATATAGTCTTCCAACGAACGCAATTCGGCATCGCTCAAAGGCTGTGGCAGATGATAATCGAGCTTTGACTTCTTTCGCTCGATATGGGCGCTGAAAGCGCGGCCACATTTGTAGCGACGCGCAATCTCACCGTTAAGCAGATGTTCTGCGGTATGCATTGGAGGATACTCCTCCTTGTTGTGAGCGTTCAGCTCTGGAGCCTTACCCTCTTCCTTCATTTGCGGCTCTGAGCCAGGAGTAGTTTTATTCTCATCCTTCATTTGCGGCTCCGAAGCAGAAGCAGTTTTATTCTCATTCATAGCGGGTGAATAGAGTTAGCGGGTTGATTTGCTGAGGAGACCTACGAGCCAGAGAAGCACTACGGCGCCTACTACGGAGGTAATCAGATTGCCGATGATGCCGCTTGTGGTTATACCGAGCAAGCCGAACAGCCAGCCTCCCAATACGCCGCCGATTATCCCGACGATAAGGTTGACAACCAAACCGAAACCACCTCCGCGCATCAGTTTACCTGCAACAGCTCCCGAAACGATACCTATAATAATATACCAAATAAAATCCATAATTTTATCCTTTTAAGTTAATTCTTGTTTATAATCAGTTAGGCTCTTAGAGCTCAACAAACTTTCACTACTTCTGTAACAAAAAACAAAGCGACTTTATTACATCCCCAATATATGATGTGCCCATTCAGGCACCTCATCCACATATTTCTTTACCACGCTTCCATCCACTAATCGAATTCAATCTATCACTCCATTTCTTTTTGAACAATTCACGCTGATGCGC
>CAZGJH010000054.1:14371-15703 GCA_964525735.1 uncultured Sangeribacter sp. | reverse complement strand
GACGCTTCGAGGCGCGGGGGAAGTAGTCGGTCATGAACACGGCTACATGCTCGCCCGTCTTGGCATCCTGGACGTCGTAGACGGTGACTTCATCCATATACTTAGGAGCGTCGGGCATCTCCACCATCTTGATGCCGTAGAGACGCTCGGCGGCAGAGAAGAGGCCGTTGATCACATTGTCGAGGGCGAAATACTGGCGCACCTCGTTCTCGTCGAGGTCGAACTTCTGCTTCTTCACCTTGTCGGCGTAGTAGTAATAATCCCAGGGAGCGATCTTGAATCCGCCTCCGGCAGCGTCGACGTAAGCCTGCATGTCGGCCACCTCCTCGTGGCTGCGTTTCACGGCCGGCTCGAACACCTGGAGCAGGAGATTATTGGCGGCTTCGGGAGTCTTGGCCATGACGCGGGCCGTCATCATCTGTGCGAAATTGTCGAAGCCCATTATCTTGGCCTTCTCGGCGCGGAGCTTGACGATCTGCTCGATGACGGGGTAATTGTTGTTGGAGCCGAAGGAGGCGAGGGAGGTGTAGCCCTTGTAGATAGCCTCGCGGAGGCCGCGATTGTCGGCATATTGGAGCACGGGGAGACGGCTGGGGGCCTGCACGGTGAAGACCCAGAGGCCGTCGAGGCCGCGAGCCTTGGCTTCTTCGGCAGCCTGAGCGACGGATGACTCCGGGAGGCCTGCGAGGTCGGCCTGATCGTAGACGGTGACGAAGAAGGAGTTGGTGGCGTTGAGGAGGTTTTTGTTGAATTGGATGAAGAGTTTCGAGAGCTCGTCGTTGACCTTTATGAGCTGCTCCTTCTTATCCTGGGGGAGAGCCGCGCCCTGCTCGGCAAACGAGCGATAGTATTTCTCGACGACGCGCTTCTGCACTTTCGAGAGCTTGAGCTTGTCGGCGTTGTCGTAGACGGCCTTGATGCGCTGGAAGAGGGCCTCGTTGAGGTTGAGCTGGTTGGAGGCCTCGTTGAGCAGCGGGATAGCCTCTTCGGCCATTGCGGCGAACTCGTCGGTGGAGAGGGCCGAGTCGTAGTGATAGAATACGTTGGCTACGCGGTCGAGGATCGGCGAGAGGTTTTCGAGCGGGAGGATGGTGTTGTCGAAATCGGGGAGGGCACGGTTGGCGGTGATGGCAAACATGTTCTGCTTCTGCTCCTCGATTCCGGCCTTGATGGCGGGGATGAAATCGGAGATACCGATCTGCTCGAAGGGGGGGATGCGGTATTTGTCGGGGTAGGGTTTGAGGAAGGGGTTTTCATGGCTTTGGGCCATGGCGCCAGCTGGAGCGGACGCTAATACAGCTATTGCTGCGAGTTTTAGGAAAAATTTCATTG
>CAZGJH010000054.1:8705-14271 GCA_964525735.1 uncultured Sangeribacter sp. | reverse complement strand
GCTGGAGCGGACGCTAATACAGCTATTGCTGCGAGTTTTAGGAAAAATTTCATTGTTGTTATTGTTTTTTTTTGATTTTTTTCTTGCTTAACCTTGCTTTTTCTTGCTTGGATTGGCATGGATTGGCATGGATTTGCATGGATTGGCTTGAGCTTACTTGACTTACTTGATAAGCTTGGGCTTGATTGGCTTACTTCGTGAAGGCGAAGGTGCCGATGAGGGGGTAATGGTCGGAGGTGTTGATTTTGCCTACTTTGAGGCTGAGGGCCTCCAGGTCGCCGCGATAGAGCATCTGGTCGATGTGGAAATAGAACATGTGGAGGTTGTAGGTCCACGTGGGGCCGAAGTTGGTTTCGGCGTAGGCGTCGCGCATGTCGGTGCCCTTGATGAGGTTGTAGGCCCAGGATGCGGGGACGTCGTTGAAGTCGCCGCAGACGATGAGGGGGGCCGAGGGACGGATCTGATCGATAGCGGCGCGGAGTTCCTGTGCGTTGGTGGCTCGCTGGTAGAAGGCGTTGCTGAGTTTGGAGCGTATGGAGCCTTTCAGTTCACGCACGCCCGACTTCACCTTGTCGCCCGATTTCATGTCGGTGACCACCTGGCGCTCCTCTTCCGAGAGGTCGTAGGAGTAGAGGTGGACCATCGCTACGTTGAGCTTCTTGCCGCCGGGGAAGTGCACCTTGAAGAAGTCGAAGCGATGATGGCCGGTCTGACTGATGTAGGATAGGCCGGTGCGGTCGACGGGATACTTCGAGATGATCTTGATGTCGGTGGAGGAGAGGCCTGCTCGGAAGGGATAGATGCGGATGAGGGAGTCGATCTGAGTGGCCGTGGCGTTTTTCAATTCAGTGGCGCTGAAGTTGTTGAGTTCGGCGAGACAGATCACGTCGGCACCCGATTCGATCATGTATTCCACGGCGCGGTTGGTGGGGTAATCGGGTTTACGAATGTCGTCGGTGTGGATCACGTTCCAGGAGATGATCTTGAAAGTCTGCTGCCCAGGCTCGGCTTTCTTCGAGAAATTGAGGGGGAAAGCCACGGCGAGAGGGCCGGCGCAGACCACGAGGGCAGCCACGCCGAGGAGCATGAAGAAGATTTTGCGATAGCATGCCCAGAAGAGCACGAGGAGGCCGGAGAGGATGGCGAAGTAGGGGAGGGCGAGGCAGAACACCGCCGGGATTGTGAAGAGAGCGGGGTCGAAGCGGCCACCGTAGGCTGCGAAGATAGTGAGGGCCCAGATTACGATCGAGACGATGCGCATCACGAGGCGGAAGAGGGGACCAATCAACGGAAGTTTCATATTGTCTTAACGGTTTTGTTTCATTATTTTGCCGAGGCGGCGCGAGATGGCGTTGAGCTCTTTACGCTCGCCGATGGTGAGGGAGGAGTAGCCCGAAAGGCGTATTTTGTCGAGGAGCTGGTCGAGGTTGGCGCGGCGCGGGGCACGGCGAGGGGAGTGCTTGAGGAGGAGGGCGTAGATTAGGCCGAAAGCCACGCCGCCGATGTGGGCGCTCTGGGCGGCTGTGGAGCCACCGCCGAAGCCGAAGAAGGCCAGGATGATGCAGCCGAGGCATACCCATTTGGCGGCGACGGGGCCGACGAGGATGAGGTAGACTTTACGGTCGCCGCCGAGTATTCCGGCCGCGGCCATCATCGAGAGCACGGCGGCCGAGGCTCCGCAAAGGGCTGCTCCAGGGGGTGCGAGCGAGGGGAAGAGGAGGTTGCAGGCCACGTAGGTGAGGGCTCCGCAGAGGCCGCCTCCCGCGTAGAGGATGATGCGGCGACGCTCAGAGACCCATTCGGGGAGGATGTTGCCAAACCAGAAGAGCCAGAGCACATTGAAGAGGAGATGGATGAAATCGTATTGCGTCACCATGTAGGTGAGCAGCGTCCAGCATCGCGAGGGGAGGAGAGCGGGCTGCGAGGGGACGCAGAGCCACGACATGGTGAAGTTGCCCTCCAGGCCGCATGTGTGGCCGATGAGGATCACCACCCACACGCCGAGGAACACGGCGAGGTTGATGATGATGAGCCAGGCCATGGAGAGCGACCCGCCGCAATATCGCGCGAACTTATTAATAGAATCGATTGCCATGGAGGATGCCTTTGTGTCGCCAGTAGAGAATCAGGAGCAGGCCGAAGAGGAGGCCGCCGAGGTGGGCGAAATGGGCCACCATATCGTGGGCAGCCACACCGAGGAAGAATTCGAGCACAGCGTAGCCGATCATCATATACTTCGCCTTGATGGGCACGGGGATGAAGTAGAGATACATCGGACGGTCGGGGAAGACCATCGCGAAGCCCAGGATGACGCCGAAGACGGCTCCCGAGGCGCCGATCGTGGCCATATTGTTGAGGAACATCTTGACGCCGGCCACGACGTCGGGGGCATCTTGAGCGAGGCCGTTTTCGACGATGGCGCGCATGGTGGCGGCGGTGGTGCCGTTCATGCGGGAGAGGGCCGAGACGAACTCGTTCATCCAGGTGATGGCCCACACGAGCTCCTGCACGAGGCCTGCGCCGATGCCGCAGACGAAATAGAAGATGAAGTAGCGGCGGGAGCCCCAGACGTGTTCAAGGATAGAGCCGAACATCCAGAGGGTGAACATGTTGAAGAGCACGTGCCAGGGGGAGTTGGGCGCGTGGATGAAGAGGTAGGTGATGAGCTGCACCGGGTTGAAGAGAGATGCTGCGAAATAGTGCAGGCCGAGGCGATTGACGAGTGTATCGCCGAAAGATGGGAATATCACCTCGACGAGCCAGACCAGGAGATTGATGATGATCAGGTTTCTGGTGACGGGAGGGATGGAGCCCACGATATTGCTAAAGCTGTTTCCGGACATAAAATTGAGTTGCTTTTTCCGATTTAATGGAGAGTTCGTTTAATGGAGAGTTCGCGAACGTTGTCGAATTGTTAATTATAACGTTGGCGAAATCGTAATTATTTGGAGAAATCACTGCGGCCGAATGGGGCTGGAGTGAGTTTCAAACTGCAAATTTAGCAAAACTCATTCAAAAATGCGCTTCCGGAGGGCAAAAATTTTTCAGTATAGCCCCCAAAGCGGCGGCTGACGTAAAAGAGAGGTAGGGGTGGGGAATTGGAAGAAAATGAATTCGGATTTTGTCATTTCAGCTTTATTGATTAACTTTGCAGTATAAATCAATACTTATAAGTTTTGGATACAGACCCTTTACCATACCCCTGCCCGACTCTCTCTCTGCTGATACCGCTGGCGCAGACCATCAGTTTCACAGCCCCGGAGAATTGGGTGTCGTGGGGAACAATAGTTTTTATAGCATGTTGCTGCCTTCTGCTCTCGGCTTTCGTGTCGGGAAGCGAGATAGCCTATTTCGGCCTTTCACGAAATGAAATAGAGGAAATGAGCGAGGATGAAGACGACCCCTCTTCGCAGAAAGCCTGCTCTATGCTTGCCGATAGCGAGCGCCTGCTCGCCACTATCCTGATTTCGAACAATCTCGTAAATATCACGATGGTTGTGCTCCTTTCTTTCGCGCTCAACCAGGTGATGCTCATCAACAGCACCGTACTCGATTTCCTGATCCAGACCGTGTTGCTGACTTTCCTTTTGCTGCTTTTCGGCGAGATCTTCCCCAAGCTCGTGGCGCGCAACCGCACGCTGAAATGGGTGAAGATGGCGGCTTCTCCGCTCAAACTGCTCTATACGCTCACCGGGCCTCTGGCCAAGTTTATGGTGCGCTCGTCGGTGATTATCAACAAGGTAGTCACGAAGAAGCAGGAAAATCTCTCTACCGACGAGCTTGAGAAGGCTCTCCAGATTTCCGACATCAAGGAGGGTGAAGACAAGGAGATGCTCGAAGGGATTCTCTCTTTCGGCGAGAAGGAGGCGAGCGACATCATGATTTCGCGAGTAGACATCACGGCCATAGAATATCACGACACATGGTCGGAGGCGATGGAGGTGATCCTGAAGTCGGGCTATTCGCGTATCCCGGTCTACGACACGTCGCAAGACACGATACGCGGCATCCTTTATTCGAAAGACCTTCTTCCATACATCGGCAAACAGCCGGATACGTTCCGCTGGCAGACGCTGCTCAGGCAGCCATACTTCGTGCCTGAATCGCGTCCTATCGACGACCTGCTCGAAGATTTCCGTAAGAAGAAGATACACATCGCAATCGTGGTAGATGAATATGGCGGCACGCAGGGAATGGTGACGCTCGAAGATATCATCGAGGAGATTGTAGGCGAGATCGACGACGAATATGATGAGGAATCATCTGTCTACAAGAAGATTAACGCAAATACGTATATCTTCGACGCGAAAGTGCCTCTCGGCGAATTCTGCCATATACTCGGCATCGAGGAGGAGGAGCTTGGCGACACGGGCGAAGCTGAGACGCTGGCCGGCCTGCTGCTCGAGATCAAGGGCGACTTCCCCACGATGAAGGAGACCCTCGAACGCGGCAACCTCCGCTTCCAGGTGATTCAGAAGGAGCGTCACCGCATCACCAAAGTAAAAGTAACCGTCAGCAAATCTGAATAAACTATGGACGACGAATTCATCTATTGGCCTCATCCTACGCCTGTTGGCATACGTGTGGAGGAGGTGACTGGCATGGAAACCAAATCGGGTCGGCTCTGGGAGGAGATGGCCCGCCAGATATATTGCGAGAATGGCCGCGACGGCTTCCGTGAAATAGGCCATTTCCCCGACGGCGCACCGTTTCTCTTCGGCGTGCCGTCACGCATCTCTATCACTCACACCACCCACCTCTTCGCCGTGGCCTCTCTGCCGAAGACTCCGGAGGCCGACCTGGCCCATTTCGCGCCGCGCACGGCTCTCGGCATCGACGCTGAGCCGCTCGGACGGGAGCAGGTGAAGCGGGTGCGCGAACGCTTCCTCTCGGAGGAGGAGTATGCGTTGGTGCCGGCCGACGATCTGGAGCGGCTCATCATCGCCTGGACGGCGAAGGAGGCTCTCTACAAGGCGGCTCTGACTCCTGAGCTCGACCTGCGTCGCGACATACGGCTTCTCTCGCTCCCTGCCATCGACCGCAAGATGAATCTGCCTGGCGCGCCGGCACCTCAGCTCGGCAAGGCTATTATTTCGCTGCCAGACGGAGCCGCTGCAGAAAGCGATGCGTCGGCCGATGCGCCACGTAAAGATTACGAGATGGAGCTCTACGCTTACGAATCGGAAGGGGAAACGCTGAAATATTGCGTCACAATCGCCTATTCGCCCAAATGCGCCAAATTCAAAGTCAGTATGTGATTTTCCACGAATGGTAGGGACGCGATTTATCGCGTCCACGTTGGCTATGCCGCAAATTTACTGGCACCATGTGCTCGGTGGACGCGAAAAATCGCGTCCCTACAAATATACTTATCGACAATAAAATAATAAACGCTGAGTCTCTGTTAAGATTTATTAACAGGGGCTCAGCGTTTTTTGGCAGTGGTGGGGTATTAACTTTGCATCGTGATTGAGAGACAGACACGCAGACGGCCGATGCGTAAAGGCTCGGCAATCACACAAGCCGTCAAAACAGACATCAACGCAAAATCCGCGCCTATCAGCGC
>CAZGJH010000054.1:0-8605 GCA_964525735.1 uncultured Sangeribacter sp. | reverse complement strand
CAATCACACAAGCCGTCAAAACAGACATCAACGCAAAATCCGCGCCTATCAGCGCAAATGAAAACAAACTTCAACGCTAATCAGCGAAGACAAAAACAACGCAAACTTTATGAACAAAATCAATGAGAAAAGCCCACGCAGTGGCATGAATCGCTCGATCACCGACCGCATCCTTCTCCTTTCTGTCTACGCAGTCGGTCTGGCCTTGATCTCTCTCCAGCTCCGCTCACTCCTCTAAGAGAGCGCATGGGCTCACCGAGCCGCTAACTTACTCTTTCAACAGAAACGTCCCGCTATCTCGAAAGAAAGCGGGACGTTTGTTTATGCAAAACGCTGTGCGTTTAACCTGTCGGCTGCGACAGATCAGTCGCGGCCACCTCCGAAGATACGGAGAAGGAAGAGGAAGAGATTGATGAAGTCGAGGTAGAGGTTCATCGCCCCCATTGTGGCGAGCTTGTCGGTCATCGACGGCTCCAAGTTGGCAGCTGCCAAGCGTTTAACTTGCTGAGTATCCCAAGCGGTTAGGCCTGTGAAGAGCAATACGCCGACGATAGAGATGATCCAGCCCATCGTGCTGCTGTGAAGGAAAATGTTGACTACCATCGCGATGACCAAACCGATAAGGCCCATCATAAGATAAGTGCCCATCTTCGAAAGGTCGCTCTTGGTGAAATAGCCGTATACCGACATCGCGCCAAACGTGCCGGCCGTGATGAAGAAGGTGTAGGCGATTGAGCTCTTGGTGTAGACGAAGAATATCGGAGCCAACCACACGCCCATCAAGGCGGCGTAGAGGCAGAAGAGACCGATCACTGTGCCTGAGGCCATCGTGGGGAGCTTCGCGGGAATAATCCAGGCCATCGCGAACAACGCGATCAAGATGCCCCAGAATACGAGTTTGCTTCCCAGGATGAAGCTTGTCAGCGCCGGAGAGGCAGCGATGCCCAAGGCGCAGAAGGCAGTGATAAGCAAGCCTACGAACATACGCACGTAGACGCGTTTCATCACCGAATTGACCTGTGTGGTCAGCGCACTACCTCCATAATAAGGAGGAGGCGTCATGTTTTGATTTCTGTAATCCATATTTCTGATTTTGTTTTTTACGTTTCGTTTCCGGCTTTCAAAAATTATGCCAAATTTTTCCGACGCCACGAATTATCCTGAAAATATTTAACGGGCGTCTATTATTATAGACAATGAAAACCGGTTTTGGTTTACATGCGCTCCGGCATCTCCATGCCGAGCAGCCCCACGCCCTCTTTGAGCGTGCGCGCCACGACGGCCGAAAGCAACAGACGCAGCTGCTTCACCTCCTCGTTCTCCTCTTTCAAGATAGAGTAGTCGTGATAGAACTGGTTGTATTCTTTGGCCAGGTCGTAGCAATAGTTGGCGATCAGCGCGGGCGAATAGCTTCTGCCGGCCTCCTCTACCACGCTCTTGAAATCGGCCACCTTCTGGATGAGGGTCGACTCCTTCTCGTTGGGCTCAGCCTTGGGCATCGCGCTGAAATCGACGCCACCAGCCTTGCGAAGCACCGACTTGATACGAGCGTAGGTATACTGCAGGAAGGGACCCGTGTTGCCGTTGAAGTCGATCGACTCCTTCGGGTTGAAGAGCATGTTCTTCTTGGGATCGACCTTTAGGAGGAAGTATTTCAGGGCGCCGAGGCCCACCATGCGTGCTACTTCGGCAGCCTCCTCGGCAGGCATGTCGGCGAAACGGTCGGCCGACATCTCGCGGGCGTCGTTCACCATCTTGTCGAGCAGGTCGTCGGCATCCACCACCGTGCCCTCTCTCGATTTCATCTTCCCTTCGGGGAGTTCCACCATGCCGTAGGAGAAGTGGGTCAGATCCTTGCCCCACTTGAAGCCGAGGCGGTCGAGCAGCAGCGCGAGCACCTGGAAATGGTAGTTCTGCTCGTTGCCCACCACATAGATCATCTTGTCGATGGGGTAGTCCTGATAGCGGAGTTTGGCTGTGCCGATATCCTGCGTCATATATACGGAGGTGCCGTCGGCGCGGAGAAGCAGCTTATGATCGAGACCGTCGCCGGTGAGGTCGGCCCATACCGAACCATCCTCCTTGCGATACATCATGCCGCTCTCAAGGCCGCCGAGCACGAGATCCTTCCCTTCGAGGTAGGTGTCGCTCTCGTAGTAGATCTTGTCGAAATCTACACCCAAGCGGCGGTAGGTCTCGTCGAAACCGGCGTATACCCAGCCGTTCATCATCTTCCAGAGCTCGCGCACTTCAGGGTCGCCGGCCTCCCATTTGCGCAGCATCTCGCGGGCCTCCAGCATGAGGGGAGCGTTGGCTTTGGCCTCATCCTCGCTCATGTTTTCCTTATCCATGAGCTGCTTCACTTCGTCGCGATAGTGCTTGTCGAAGGCCACGTAGAAATCGCCGATGAGATGGTCGCCCTTCATGCCCGTAGATTCGGGAGTGGCGCCGTTGCCCCACTTCTGCCAAGCGAGCATCGACTTGCAGATGTGTATGCCGCGGTCGTTTACGATATTGGTTTTCACCACCTTGTGGCCGTTGGCTGCGAGAATCTTCGAGAGGGAGTAGCCCAGAAGATTATTGCGCACGTGGCCTAAGTGGAGGGGTTTGTTGGTGTTGGGCGAGGAGTATTCCACCATCACGAGGTCGGAATTCTCATCGCTCTCCTTGATGCCGTAGTGAGGGTCTTCGGCGATGCTGTGGAGCACGTCGAGCCAGAACGCCGGGTTGACGGAGATATTGAGGAAGCCCTTCACCACGTTAAATTTCTCCACAGCCGGTTCGTTGGCCACGAGCCATTCGCCAATCTCAGTGGCGGTGGCTTCGGGGCTCTTGTGCGAAGCCTTGAGCCAGGGGAACACCACGATGGTGAGGTTGCCCTCGAATTCTTTTCTTGTCTGCTGAGGCACGATGCTATCAGCCTTTACCTCAACGCCATACAAATCTTTCAGGGCTTTCGCTACAGCCCCGGTAATAATCGATTCAATTGTCATTTTTTATATCGATTCAATTGTCATTTTTAGAATGCACGATACTTTGATGCGGGCCCACGCAGCAGATGCGGCAGGCGGGAGGAGTCAGCGACCGAGCTCTGCGGCAGGTTTGAACTTCACCGTCTTACGCGCCGCGATAGTGATCTTCTCCTTCGTTTTGGGGTTGATGCCGATGCGTTCCGGTTTCTCGGCCACGGAAAATGTTCCGAATCCGATCAGCTGCACCTTGTCATTATTCGCCAGGGCATCGCCGATGGCCTCCAGACAAACGTCGAGAGCCGCCTTGGCCGCCACTTTATTGAGACCAGCTCTCTGGGCTATCTCATTCACAAGATCTGTCTTGTTCATATCCTATTGAGGGTTTAATAAACCACAAATTTAATACTTTTCACGCTCTTTGCCAACACAAAGCGTTTTTTTTACAAAATTTTACATATGCTGACGGATTGCATTATCAATTGACGGGGAGGATGCGGCGATGGCGGACGTACCAGATGTAGCCGCGGACGTTGTGGATGTGGGTGGTCTCGCGGAAGGCAAGGAGGTAGTCGGCGAGTTGCTTGGCGTGGCGCTGGTCGGAGGGGATGTCGCCGAATTTGTAGTCGATCACCACGCCGTGGGTGCGGTCGGGGGAGATCATCATGCGGTCGGGGCGCTTGTTTTTGCGTCCGGGGTAGAGCACCTCGCGCTCGTTGAGCACACGCCAATCTGGTGCGAACCATTTGGCTACCTCGGGATTGCTCAAAGCTTCGGCGAGCATGGCCTCCCACTCGCGGGCCTGGGCGTTGGTGATGAGGCCGCGCATGCGGTAGGTGAGCACGGCGCGGTGAAGGTCGGCGGGGGTTTTGATGAGGGCCATGATGCCGTGAAGGAGGTTTCCTTCGGAGCGGGGGTCGGTTTCTTCGGCGTCGGGGAGGGCTGTGGCAGTGGGGTCGGCGTCGTCGGGGGATTCGATGTATTGGAGCACTGAGGGGCTGCTGTCGACGTAATAATCTGAGATTATTCTGGGGGCAGAGGTCTTTTCTGAGCTCTCTGAGGGTTGGGCCGGCGAGGCCGGCTTGGGCGACTTTGGGGGCTTCGGATGGCCGAGGGTGGCGACGGTGTGGGTGGGATTCCATTGGGCGAGGGGCTCCTGGGCCTCGAAGAAACGGTAGAGGTAGGCGCTCAGGGTCTTGGCTTTCTCTTTGGCGGGGCCCGGGTCGCGGGTGAAGATGTAGAGCTCGCTCACAGCGCGCGTGAAGGCTACGTAGTAGGCGTTGAGCATGTCCATCGTCGAGAGGTCGAAGAAGCGGCTGTATACCTCCTCATGGATGGTGTCGGTGAGGGCTGAATCAGTAACCACCGGGAGATAGGGGGGGAACCCGAGTTCGATAAACGACTCATCGGGGCGCACCCACTTCCACTCCGACTTGCGCACCGGCACAAGCGAAGCGTCTTCGTAGGGGATGATTACACACTTGAATTCCAATCCTTTAGACTTGTGGATGGTCATGATCTGCACGGCGTCGGTGCCCTCGGGCGATGAGATGGAGCGCGTGACTCCCTTCGAATCCCACCAGGAGATGAAAGAGGAGATGTCGGCCGTGTGGCTGTCGCAGTATTCAAGCACAAGATCCTGCAGACCAGCGATAAATACCGCCTGCGTGTGGCGCATCTCGACGGGCACGAAATTTTCGGTGATAGCCTCCACGAGAGCCGGGAGAGCCACCGTCTGCATAGAGCGCAGCATGGCGTTGATGGAGTCGACGGGCGAGGCCTCCGAGAGGAACCCCTTCACCTGCTCGGCCGGCGAGAGTTCCGGATGACGGAGTGCGTAGAAACTGAAATTGCAGCGGATGTCGGTCCAGCGCGGATGCTCGCCCTGCTCCTCGTGCGAGCCCTGGAGCATCTTGCGCAACACGTTGATAATGATGCCCACAGCCTCCGAAGATGATACGAGCAGCGACTCCTCGCTGATAAACTCGATGCGCGGCTCCTCGGCGGGGCGCTCCTTGATATTATAAGCCACGAGCGTATCGATCACCTCCTTCGCCATCGAATTGATACGCACGAGGATAGCGATGTCGCTCTGGCGATAACCGCGCTTCAGCAGCGAGGAGATGAGCGGGCCGAGCCGGTCGAGACCCGGGGCCTCTTCTGGAGCCAGGAAATCTACCTGCACATAGCCGCTGTCGGCGCGATGACGCGAATATTGCTCCACATTGGCGTAGAGGTCGGTGAAGTCGATGAAGCCCTTGCCGAGTTCGGCGAGTTGATCGGAGAGAGAGCGGAAGAAAGCGTTGTTAAACTCCACGATGACGCGGTCGGAGCGCCAGTTGGTGTTCTCCTCCACGCTCATACCGGCATCGATGCGCTCGGGGAAGGCTTCCGGCACGGTGCGCATGATGAGCGAGGGGTCGGCGTTGCGGAAGCGGTAGATGCTCTGCTTGGCGTCGCCGATGATGAGATTCTCCTCGCCGCGCGAATGGCTTTCGAGCAGCAGAGGGTAGAGGTTTTCCCATTGCAGACGGGAGGTGTCCTGAAACTCGTCGATAAGGAAATGGTTGAGGCGGCTGCCGAGTCGCTCGTAGATGAAGGGGGCGTCGTCTTTGCCGATGATGCGGCGCAGCATGGAGTTGGTTTCGCCCAACTGGATACTGTTGTTGGCGTCGAGATACTGCTTCATCATGCGGCGCGTGTCGCCGATGAGTCCCACGTAGGGAATCTGCGGGGCATACACCTTCCAGTGGCGCCACGCCTTGCTATCGCGCAGCTCGAGGAAACGGCCGAAAGCGTCGTACATACGGACGCATAGCTCCAGCATACGGGCATCGTCGGGGCAGGAGGCTACGGGCGCGGCGTTCTTCCCCTTCCCCTGAGTCTTGAACACAGAGCTCTTTCCCTCCATCTTGATCGGCGTGAAGAGGGCCGACGAACCCGAATCCGGTTGGATAGAAGGGAGTTTGCGCAGATGGCCGGCCATGTAACGGAGCCCTGTTTCGGCCGGGTCGAGACGGTTTTTGCGGAAGAGAGCCGAGAGCTGGCGTCCGGCCTCCTGAGCCTCGGCGAGAGCCTCGCGCACCGGCTCCACAATCAGAGCCATGGCCTGCTGCCACGCGCGGCGCAGAGGGGCATCTTCGGCGCTGAAATAATCGTCGAGCTCGTCGCGCACATTCTTGAAGTCTTCATTTTCAAGACGTTTCACAGCGTTGAGCAGTCGGGAGTAGATAGAGGTGTCGGCCAGACTCTTCTGAAACACGTTCCAATGCTTCGTGCCCTTCCGCTCCTCCTCGCGCATGAGGGTCTCGATCCAGTAGCGCGCGTCGGAGTCTTCAGAGAGGGTGTCGAGCTCCATCAGGGTGGAATCTACGGCCGCCGTGGCGATGTAATCGTTGTCGATCTCCACCTGATACGTGTCGTTGAGGTTCGACTCATAGGCGAAAGTGCGGAGCACGGTCTGGAAGAAACTGTCGATTGTGGAGACCTTGAAATCGGAATAATCGTTGAGCAGCGCGGAGAGGGCGAAGCGTGCTGCGCGGCCCACGTCGTGACGCTCCACGCCGAGTGCCGAGGCGAAATCGTCGAGATAATTGATGGCAGCTGCGGCTTCGTCGCTGAGCGGGGCCTCGCTTTCGGCCCGTGAGAGGTCGGCGAGCTTCTCCACGATGCGCTGTTTCATCTCGTTGGTGGCCTTGTTGGTGAAGGTGATGGCCAGGATACGAGGAAGGCCGTCGGATATCTCACGCTGCGTGCGGAGGCGCCACTGGCCGTTGTCGCCACGCAGAGAGATGAGATACCAGATGAATTTGCGGGCCAGGGTAAACGTCTTTCCCGAGCCGGCTGAAGCGCGTTGAAGTTGCAGCATAGCGTTGTGAGTGTTAAGGAGTTAACCTTTGGTCTTATAGCCGAGCGCGCGCAAGGCCGCCACTACGGCCTCCTTGCGGTCGCCCTGAATGAGGATCTCGCCGTCGCGGGCCGAGCCGCCCGTGCCGAGGCGCTGCTTGAGCGTGCGGGCGAGTTCCTGGAGGGCCTCGTCGGAGCCAGTGAAGCCCTCGATGATCGTGGCCGTCTTCCCCTTGCGCCCTTTGCGGTCGATGAGCACGTGGAGAGGCTCGCGCTGAATCGTCGTGGCGGGCGCGGCGGGCTCAGGGTCGGGGGTATTGTCAACGGGTACGGCCCCCGAGTTGAGCAAAGCTCCGAGGGCATCTTTCCAATCTGCCGCCATAGAATTCAAAATAATACCATCAGGCGAGCCTGGAAACCGTTTACGGTCATGGGGTCATGGCCGGAGCGGTCCCACGCGTGCGCGTGAAAATAGTTGAGGCGCGCCGTGATGTAAGGGTTGATGTAATAGTTGAGGGTCGCGGTGATGGTGTTTGAGCGGCCGCCGAATATGCCGGCGCGCGAGTCGCAGAGCGTGGAGTAGTTGTAGTCGACCACACATTCGAGCGATTTAGGCGCGGGGGTGGCGATCTGCGCCGAAGAGGAGGTGTAGGAATACCCCTTGCCGAGAATGAGGCCGCGGAGGGTGGCATAGCCGCTCTGGGCGCGGAAAGCCTTGAGAGATTCGCGGCGGTTGATCTGCTGAAAGAAGTATTGCCCCTCGAAGGCGAAGCGTCCGCAGGCACCCACGAGCTCGGGGGTAAACTTGAAGAGATTCATCGACTTATCTACCGTGACGCCGATCTCCTGGAGCTGCACCACCTTCGTGGGCCAGTTGGCCGACATCGTGAAGCCGTCGTGGATATCCTCGTTGTCCTTCACGTTGCGCTGAGGCGTGGCGAAGCCGCCGCTGAGGCCTACGTGCCAGAAGCGGTCGCTGCCGGCGGGAGCCTGGCGATATACAAGGCGCGTGAGCAATCCGTAGCCCTGCTGGTTGAAGAGCGGGGCGTTGACCACCTGCTGCAGGGCCGCGCTCTCCACGTGGACGCTCGCGGCGGCGTAGAAGCGCGGATCGTAGTGCACGTACATCGCGCCGAGTTGCAGGCCCGGCGTGAAGAGCCAAGCGGCCGTGGGCTGCTCAAACGTGACCTTCAGCGAGTGGGAATGTGACTGATAACCAAACTGATGTATGAAATTGCCGAAGCGGATTGAATTATTCTTGTTCCAGCCATATTCGATCCACATGTTGCGCAGGCCGATCTTGGCGTAAGAGTAGCATACATCGATCGAGGCTTTCCAGTCGCCGTAGGTCATCTGCGCTCCGAGACGCGCCTCGGGAATGGCCGCGCCGTCGGGAAAGAGCTCCTTCTGCGGCGAGATGTAGAGGGCGGCGTCCATCAGGATTCGACCGGAGGGACGCAGTGAGAGCTTCGGCTCCTCCTCTTGCGCGCGCAGGGAGGGGAGAGCGAGGAGCAGGAGAATCAGTGTGACGAGGGTCTTTTTCATTGCGCTCCGAGCTTCTTAGAGAGGTCGGAGATATCTTCGGCGCGGGCCGAGAGTTCACCGTTGCGATCGTAGATATAGAAAGAGGGGATGTCGGTGACGTTGTAAGAGCGTGCGGCCTTGGAGTATTGGCCGTCGGCGTCAAATACCGTGATCCAGGGGAGGTTGCGGGCGGCGTCGCGCCAGGCATACTGGTCGGGGTCGAGGCTCACCTGATAAAACTCCACGTTGCCGCCGAAGCGGTTGTA
>CAZGJH010000053.1:0-15969 GCA_964525735.1 uncultured Sangeribacter sp. | reverse complement strand
CAGAACGCATTTCAGAGCCGACAGGAAGCGTCGTGAGGATTTCGACAAGGAAGATATAGCTGCCGAAATTATCGACGATTACAGAGCCGTTTTTGCCAATTCGTCCGATGCCGCTCTTCACAGCCCAATAACGCTCGGCCAGCGGCGCGGAGTCGATACAGATACGCCACTCCCCTCCCAATCGCTCTTTCAGTTGGTCCACTACAGGTTGCAACCGCTTGCGAAGCACGTCGTGATAATCCTGACCGTAAGCGTAACAGGCTATCTGAGGCAGTTCTGCCGCACGCCACTCGGTCGGCGCATAGCTGTAAGCTATCGACACCACTCCCCTCGCATTTTCAAGCACATTGCGCGGATGCCGGCGCAACGCCGCGTGGCGAACGAGATAATCCATCCCGTCGGCCGACCTCGACGCTATCCAGCGATCGTATTGCGCGGCCGCATCAGCGTCGATCTCCTCGGCCTGCGCAAAACCTACGGCCACGGCTCCCGTGGCCATAACAGCCTCACGGATAACTTCCTGATTACCATAGCACTCCCCTATCATATCCGCCACGTCTATTTACGCCCGAAATCTGCCGGAATCTCTCCCCAGCGATCGGTCTGCCACTTCATCACCTTGCCGCGATATTGATGCGTGTTGAGCCACGTCACAGCACGCGCCATCAGCTCAAACACTTTACGGTTGCGCTCCGTAGGCTTCAGCTGCGTCTTCACCTTACGTGTGCGCGCCCAGGCCATACCCGACACGGAGTCGGAGTAAATGTTGTGACATTCACCCTTTTGCTCCATCAGAGCCATGGCATGCACGATGGCCAAGAACTCACCGATATTGTTGGTGGCATCGTCAAACGGGCCGATACGGAAGAGCGTGCGCCCCGTCATCAGTTCCACACCCTGATATTCCATCTTTCCCGGATTTCCGAGGCAAGAGGCATCAACGGCCCACGCATCGAGATCTACCTCCGGAATCGTCATATAATCCGGTTGCCCGGCCTTAGGCAGCCCAGGCGAGGAGGCAGCTTTCGCCTCCGTGCCCGCTTTCGAGAGCAACCGCCCCAAGGGGGGATCGGCGGCATCGTCACACCCCGTGCGAAACGCCTCGGCCGCAGCCTTCGAACTGCTGTACGACCGATAGCGCGCACCAGGGAAATTGACCAGATCTTTCACATCGTTCCAGTCGTCGTAGACCCCGGCATCCGGGCCATTAAACAATACATAATACTTTTTCATATCTTTGTCGCCCAAAAATATCAATTCATAATGCATAATGCATAATTCATAATGCATAGAGCATTTCAAAAGCGGGGCTCGTCGCGATAGTCGTAGTCGCTGCGAAGCTGCTCGAAGAGCTCGGGATGCTCACGCAAGCGGGCGGTGTCGACGGCCGGGTCGTAGCTCTCCACAATCTTCTCGGCCGAAATAGAGCCCTCAGGAGCCACGTAATCCCCTTCGAGCTGGGATTTATCTACCTCTACCCCGAAATGCCGCTCTACGGCCTCCAAAGCCATCCTCGTGGCCCTCTCCTTTCCCTGCCGCGAATAACCCGCGATATGCGGCGTGGCCACCTCTACCAGGTCGAGCAACTCACGCGAGATATTGCCCTCGTCTTCCCACACATCAAGAAAAGCGCGTCCTTTGCCAGCCTTGAGCCATTCGGTGAGCGCCTCGCCATCTGCTACCGGTCCACGCGCCGCATTCAGCAGGATCGCGCCGGGCTTCATCATCTCTAATTCGCGCTTACCGATGAGGTGATACGTCTTATCTTCGCCGTCAACCGTAAGAGGCGTATGCAGCGTCACCGCATCAGCCTCACGGAGCACCTCCTCCAGCGCGAGATACCGCTCATCGGCAAAGCCTTGGCGAGCACGCGGAGGGTCGCACACAATGACGCGGGCGCCGAGTCGGCGACCCCAATCGGCCACGATCGACCCTACGTTGCCCTTACCGACAACGCCGAGCGTTTGACGCGCCGGGTCGAAGCCATTGCGCAGCAACGAGGCCCATACCCACTGCGCTACGCCGGGGGCGTTGCAACCGGCCGCGTTGGCCACCTCCTTGCCATGGCTCTCACACCAGGCAGCGTCGATATGATCGGTGCCGATCGTAGCGGTAGCCACAAGGCTCACAGCCGAATCCTTCAGCAAGGCCTCGTCGGCGCGTGTGCGCGTGCGGATTATGAGAGCGTCGGCATCGGCCACAAGCTCAGGAGTAAAAGCCCCTGGAGGTGTATATAAAACGTCCCCCAAAGGCTCGAGACGCCCTTTGAGGAACGGGATCTTATTATCTACTATAAATTTCATAGCTATTCCTTTCAGATTTCAGAGAGCTCAGAGAACTCAGAGAACTCAGAGAGCTCAGAGAATTCAGAAGCTCTCAGACAAGCACCATGGCGATGAAGAAGCCCACATAGATCACAGCAGGCACCAGGCATATCACCCACTCGCGTTTGAAATTCCAGAGCGCACACAGATTGGCAATCTGCACAGCCACAGTGAAATAGAGTGTAGCCAAATACGTCATCATATTGGTGAAATCTACTATGATGCACACCATGCTCACCACTCCCATCAGGCTGATCATCATATTGAGCGCGTTGACACGAGAATTGCCCGCATAAAGCTTCATACTGTTGTTGAACCCCAGCAGAAGACCCAAGAACATCGCCACGCCGATACTCGAAAGAATCACGATCAAATCAGGCGTCTCCACAAAGCCGCCGAAGAGATTACTGAGCTCAGGAAGCCGGAACGAATCGAGCGGCAACAGACCGAACCCGATCCCGACCCAATAAGGCGCCACGATACCCATCAGCATCGCCAAAGCCTCCTTCACACGAAACGCCTTCATGATGATCGAGCCCGCAATCACGGGCAAGAGAAACGGCAGGAAAGCGTATTGGCACATCGACCCCAACGAATAGATCGTGCCGATGATAAACATCTCCTGAGTGGCGTTAGGGGAGCGGTAGCAACTGAAAGCCACGCCCAATACGATCAGATTGGCCGCGCAAAGCAGGGTAGAGGCCGTGAGATAAGCGTCGGTCCAGGGATTCGAGGCCGCTAATATCAGAAACATCGCCGGCAACACGGGACGCGTGGAGCGGATGAAGTTGTAGGTGCGGTTGAGAAGCCAGCAACCTACGGCTATCAGGCCCAGAAGGAGAGTGTTGGCTCCCCACGACCAAAGCGGAGGGATGTTCCAGAGATTCGGAGAGGGGAGACATAGTCCCATCCCTCCCGAAATACGTGTCGTAGGTGAAAAGTAGAAAGAGGTGGCACACATAGCCGCCATGATCACCACGGCTATGAAGAGGTCGCCCTTTCCTATCTCTCCGGCTCTCATTCCTCGGGGCTTTTCTTCCAGCCCTTACGCGAACGCATGTGCACCGGATTGATCACATCGTCGTCTCTTTCTGGCAGACGAGGCGCACGGCCGCTACCAGGGACATACTCCTTACGTTCTGGACGCTCCTTACGGTCTTTATTGCCATAGCCTCCGCGATCTTTGTTGAAGCCACCGCGATCGTTGCCTCGATCTTTCTTGAAACCGCCACGGTCTTTATTGAAACCGCCACGGTCGCCTCGATCCTTGTTGAAGCCACCACGGTCGCCGCGATCTTTGTTGAAAGCGGGGCGGGGCGCGGAGCTCGGACGCGGTGCGCGCGGTGTGTAATCGTCCTCATCCTCGTCGTAAGACGCGCCGGCATAACCCTTGCGCGGAGCGGGCACATCGAAGCTGCGCTTCTTATCGTCGCGGGTGAAGGATTTTTTCTTCTTGTTGCGATCGTCGGTAATACCCTTGCCGCTGTTGAATTTGCGGGCCTGTCGCTCCCAATCGTCGTCGGAGATATGGCGCACCTTCTTCGGACCCGATTCCTTCTTGGCATCGCCGTCGTTGACGCTGCCGCCGTCGGCACGGAAAGCGGAATACTTGCCATCGAAGAGCACATACTCTCTCAGGCCACACTCCAGGCTGCCGTTGTGGAGCGGAATCTTCACCGAAGGCTTAAGGCCGATCTCGGCAAACTGCTCGTCGCGGAAGCCGATGATCCAGGCATGCCAGCCCTGGAAATAATTCTTCAGCGTAGTTCCGATCGTGCGATAGAGCATATTGATATTCTCCGGCTTGAGACGCTCGCCGTAGGGGGGATTGGTCACGAGGATACCCTCCGGGGCGTTGTCGGTCCAGTCGGCCACAGATTTACAGCAGAGCTCCACCATATCTTCCACGCGGGCCGACTTCACATTCTTGCGCGCAATGGCTACAGCCTCGGGCGAGATGTCGCCGCCATAGATCTTGTAGGCGAAGTCGCGCTCGGCGGAGTCGTCGTTGTAGATCTCCTCGAAGAGATCCTGGTCGAAGTCGGGCCATTTCTCGAAAGCGAAGCTCTCGCGATATATGCCGGGGTTGATATTGGCGGCAATCAGGGCAGCCTCGATGAGGAATGTGCCCGAGCCGCACATGGGATCTACAAAGTCGGAGTCGCCGCGCCATCCGGTCTTCATGATAATGCCGGCAGCGAGCACCTCGTTGATAGGGGCTTCTGTGGCCTCCACGCGGTAGCCGCGCTTCGAGAGAGGCTCGCCGCTCGAATCGAGCGAGATTGTGACGCGCTTGTCGGCGATATGCACGTTGAGCTGCACGTCGGCCCCCGTGAGGCGGATAGAGGGGCGGCGTCCGTATTTATCGTTGAAATGGTCGGCGATGGCATCCTTCACACGGTAAGTCACGAATTTCGAATGAGTGAATTCAGCGCTGTTCACCGTTGAGTCGATGGAAAAGGTGGAGTCGACGGTCATGAACTGTTCCCAGTCGAGATCGCGTACAAAGTCATAGAGCTCGTCAGTGTCATCGGCGGTAAATTTCACGATAGGCTTGAGGATACGCAGCGCAGTGCGGCAACACAGGTTGGCGCGATACATGAGCTCGTTGTCGCCCTCGAAAGTCACCATCCGAGTGCCAAGTTCCACATTCTCGGCCCCGAGTTCGATCAGTTCGTCGCGGAGCACATCCTCAAGACCCTGGAAGGTCTTGGCCACCATCTGGAATTTAGTTTCCATCTCTGTTTTTTCTTCTGTTTTGCGGAGCCCGTCAGGGACATCCGCGGGAATTGTATCTTGATTTGAGTTTTTAAAAATTCTGTTTGTCAGCCCCTTTCGGGGCGAGCGGGCGTCAGAAGCCGCCGAAGCTTATCGTGCCCCCCTCCTGGCGTTCGTTACGCGGGTCGGGGCCATAGCTCTCCGGCATCGCGTTATGCTCCGAGATGCGTTTGAGCTCGTCGTTGAAGCGCGGGTCGCGGTTGTAAGTAGGGCGCGATTCTATCAGCGAGATCACCTCATGATCGTCAAACTGCGAAGGCTTCAGCACGGCATATTTCAGGCGCGCCGTGTTGCGGCGTTGCTTCGTGAGGCGGTCGGTGCCATACACTTCGGCGATACGCTCGTTTGATTCCTCCTTGCGCTGCTTCTCCACCTTCGACTCCTCGTCGCGCTTGTTTTCAAACACGATCTCACCCTTCGAGCCGTCGCCGCCCTCGCGGAGGGTGACGTCGAAGCCGGAGGCCAGCACGGTGATCTTCACGCGCTCGCCCATAGTGGGGTCGTCGCCGATACCCCATTTCACGTCGATGCTCGAAGGGAGCTTCGACGTAAACTGCGTGATCTCGGCAATCTCCTCGGCACGCAGAGGCTTGTCGCTGTCTTTCCAGCAGGTAAACTTGAAGAGGAGCCTCTTCGAGGTGTAGATATCGTGGGCCTTGAGAAGAGGGGAGTGCAGGGCGTTGTGGATAGCGGCCGAGATGCGGTGTTCACCCTCGCCATAGGCCGTAGAGATGATGGCCGTGCCGCTATCTTTGAGCGTGGTCTTCACGTCCTGGAAATCGACGTTGATATAGCAACGCTCCGAGATGATATCCGAGACGCTTCGGGCCGCGTTGGCCAGAGTGTCGTCGGCCTTCTCGAAAGCATTGAAGAAGTTAAGGTCTTTGTAAAGCTCGATCAGATTCTCGTTGTTGATCACGAGAAGGGCATCTACGTGCTGCTGCATCTCCTTGGCTCCGTCGAGGGCCTTGAGAATCTTCTTCTCGCCCTCGAAGAGGAAGGGCACGGTGACGATGCCGATTGTGAGCATGCCGGCGGCTTTGGCCAGCTTGGCCACCACCGGGGCGGCTCCTGTGCCGGTGCCGCCGCCCATACCGGCGGTGATAAACACCATCTCCGTGCCATCCTGGAAGAGTGTCTGGATATCCTCCTGACTCTCTTCGGCGCAGAGCTTACCGATTTCGGGATTGTTTCCGGCTCCTCGGCCGTGGGTGATATTCCAGCCGAGGAGAAGACGCGTGGGCACAGGCGACATATCGAGATGCTGCTTATCGGTGTTGCAGATCACGAAATTCACATTCGGGATATCCTGGCGGAACATATAGTTGACGGCATTGCCGCCGCCGCCACCTACTCCGATCACCTTGATGATCGAGGCATTGGGATCTTCCGTGAAGTTTGAGTCGTCGGTTAAATCGTATATCTGGTTATCTTCCATAGAGAGATGTCGTAATTAAAAGGTGGTCGCACACACGATCTCCGGAGCGGAAACGTGGGAGAGAGAGAATTCGGGGAAAGAGGGTTATTATTCATCGAGCAGATCCGAATTGTCGGTCGGGTCGCCGAAAAATTTCGATATTCGGTTTTTGAAGCCCCTCATCCAGCCCTGCTTTTCGCGCTGAGGCCTTACGGGTTCATCCTCAGGCTCATCGTCGGGAGCGGGTGGCAGGTCGTTGACAGGGAGCTCCTCCTTGCGGGGCAGCTCAAGGCAATCGATGTCGCGGCTCGTGGCCCCCACGTAGAGCACGCTTATGAGGCCGTCGATCTCCAAGCCGGTTGCCTTGGGGTCTTCTATATGTATGTAAGGGGGCAGCGTGGCGCTCACCACCTGGATGTTGCTCTGCTGTGCGAGCAGCTCCTTGAAGTTTTGCAGCCTCGATCCGCCGCCGATG
Organism: uncultured Sangeribacter sp.; assembly: GCA_964525735.1. Lineage (GTDB taxonomy): Bacteria > Bacteroidota > Bacteroidia > Bacteroidales > Muribaculaceae > Lepagella. The sequence goes on along the minus strand of CAZGJH010000053.1, from coordinate 8,975 downwards.
CATATTATCTTAGAGGGGAGTTGATTGTCCTTCAGCTGGGCATACTCCGATTGCTCCACGATATTGGCCACAATCTCTTCGGCACGGGCCACAATGAGATTGCTCACATCGGAGAGTCGCACGCCGTTGAGATTGAGCGTGGAGGGGGAGGAGGGAGCTATGGCGTTGCCCGAGGTGCGCTTTATCTCTTCGGCGTCTTCCTCAAGCAGGCTGAGCGATTGAATGTCGCGCGTTATGTTGCGCCCGCCCAAGGGGAGAGTGGCGAAATAACGCAGGCAGTTTTTCGCGTAGATGCTCACAGTGGTGGTCTCGGCTCCTATATCCACGAGCATACACCCGAGGCGCTTCTCCTCCGAAGAGAGAAGAAGATAGCCCGTGGCCAGACCCGTCACGATAAAGCCCGCGATCTGGATATTGAGCTTATCCTGGATGGTGCGCGTGAGATTGCGCTTGAGCTCCTGGCGGCACACTATCAGGTCGTAGGTGGCCTGGATATGCTGGCCTATGGTGCCTTTGGGGGAGATTGTCTCCACCTTTCCCACCTTATATATGCGAGGCACGGCGTCGATCACCTCGAGCGAGCTGTCGATGGCCGTGCGTTTGGCGTCGGCAGCCAGGCGAGAGATAATATCGTCGGTGATCTCGGTCTCTTCGGGGAGATTCACCGCCACCTCTACCGGTATGCTTCGCACACTGCGGCCCGAAAGCCCTACGTAGACCGATTTTATGACGCGCGGAGCGATACCCGTGCGATGCTGTAGACGGTCGATCACCTTCGAGACCTTTAGCGACGTCTCCTCCAGGTTCTGGATAATGCCGTATCTTACGATATCGGTGCCCTTCTCCTGTTCGACGGCTATGACCTCAAGCTGCCCCTCGCGGGAAGATTTTCCCACGGCGGCCACAATCTTCGAGCTGCTTATCTCGATCGCTGCTATATATCTCTCTTCACTCATTGGCGTAGTTATTCTGTGGTTAAATGCTCCATATCGGGCAGGGTAGCCTCTTCGGGATCTTCCTCTTCCTCCACTGGGAGGGAGTGGATATGCCGGTTCTTATCGCGGCGAGTGGCCACTATCTGCCCCTGGAACTTCAGGGAAATTGTGTCGTAGGTCTCCCACCCCTTGTAGGGAATCACTTTGCGGTACATCGTGAGAAGCGCCGCGCGTTTCTCCTGCAGGCGGTTGGTGTCGCCTAAATTTATTACGTGGCCATGGATGCGCGGCACGAGAATGATATTCTCGGGGTCGCGAAACTCCACCATGCCCACAAGATGGCTCAATACGGGGTCTTTCTGTATGAAGCGTGTCACGCAGAGAAGGTTTCTCGGTGTGAAGCTCTCAGTGAAATGACCCGACACCACGGGGACATCTACGAAGAAATTGGCCTTCGACTCTATGCGCTTGCCATCTTTGTTGATGTAATAGCTGCGCTGATCGTCGAACACCCTCAACTCCGGAATCATCGGCACAATCGACACGTTGAGATTTCCGGCTGTAGTGACGGCACACTCCACATCTTCGAAATTCGAATATCGGCTCAGATAATTCTCAATTTCGCGCGTATTGAGCGCCAAGAGGGGGGTGCCAACTATTTTTTTCGGAAATTTCGACAATTCTTCCGACACACCCTTCACCGTCACCGGGTCGGCGCTCCTCGAGTCGGCGATATGTATCTCGATACCGACACAAGTCTGCTTCGCCGCTTCTGCGTTAGCCCATATGGCCATCCCTATGGCATAGGCAAACAGAACGGTGAGTATCAGCCATTTGAAGATCGTCTTACGCATCTTGCCGTTATTTCCGTTGGTCAAATATTTCTTTGATTTCTGGCAGGAGCCGGTCGAGGTCGGCCGCCCCTACTGTCATCAAGATGTCAAAGTTACGATTTTTTATCAGATTAAGCAAATCTTTTCGCTCACAATAACATTTTGCGGCCGATTTAACACTGTTCAGGATGAGAAAAGTGTCTACTCCGGCTATCGGAAGCTCCCTCGCAGGGTAGATTTCGGGCATGATCACCTCATCGGCCCCGGAAAGGGCCTCGGCAAACTCTGAGGCGAAGTCGCGGGTGCGTGTGTAGAGGTGGGGCTGGAAGATCACAGTGAGCTTGTGGCCTGGATAAAGCTTCCTCACCGAACGCACCGAAGCCGCCACTTCGTTGGGGCTGTGGGCATAGTCGTCGATCAGGATCTCCCCTCCGTCGCTGCCGTCGCGATACACCTCGAAACGCCGCTTGGCCCCCTTGAAGGTGCTCAATCCGCGACGCACATCCTCGGCCGTGGCTCCGGCCATGAGCGAGGCGGCCGCAGCGGCCACGGCGTTGTCGATATTGATCTCTACAGGCACTCCCAGATAGATGTCGGCGATGCGCACGTCGGGCCCCACGAGCGTGAAACTGAGTGTGCCCTCGCCATAGCGGATATCTTCGGCATGCCAGTCGCCCTCGGAGCCGCCGCTATAGGTGGCCACCGTCACCCCTTCGCCTACGCGTGGATGCAGCTTGAGCCCGGTGTGGAGCAGCAGCGTGCCCCCGGGGCGTATGAGCGAAGTGAAATGGGCAAACCCCTCTAAGTAACCCGCCTCGTCGCCGTAGATGTCGAGATGGTCGGGATCTACCGACGTCACCACGGCTATCTCGGGCGAGAGATGATGGAAAGAGCGGTCGTATTCATCAGCCTCTATCACGGCCCATTCGGAGCCTTCGCAGAGCACGAGATTGGAGCCCGTGTTGCGCAATATCCCTCCCAAGAAGGCGTTGCAGCCTACGGCCGACTCTCTCAGGATGTTGGCCGTCATGGAGCAGGTGGTGGTCTTGCCGTGGGAGCCGGCTATGCAGATAGATTTCGAGGCGCGTGTGATCTTGCCGAGCACGGCTGCGCGCTTCACCACCTCGAAGCCCTGCGAGCGAAACCACGTCAGGATCTCGCTGTCGGCCGGCACGGCGGGGGTGTACACCACCAAGGTCTTTTCCGGATCGCGGAAGAGCTCGGGAATCTCGTCGGCCGAGTCGGTGAAGGTGAGCTCAACGCCCTCCTTCTGGAGCTGCGCGGTGAGTTGTGAAGGGGTGCGGTCGTAGCCCGCCACCTTGCAGCCCTGCTGCAGGAAGTAGCGTTCGAGATTGGCCATGCCTATGCCGCCGGCCCCTACGAAATATAGAGAGGTTTTATCGTTATTAGTCATCGTAAGCGTTTCTATGTCTTTCAGGCCTTGGAGCCTGTATTTTGTCTTGATTTCAAACCGAGTATGGCGGCCACCTCGTCGGCTATGCGCTCGTCGCTGTCGGGGATGCCCATCTTGAGTATCTCGCGGCTCATGGCCTCGCGTTCGGCGGGAGCCTGCATCAGGCGTATGGCCTCGTCGACGAGTTTCGTACGCGCCTCGGCATCCGTCACGAGTATTGCGGCCCCCTTGTCGGAGAGGGCGCGTGCGTTGTGGGTCTGATGGTCTTCGGCCACATTGGGCGAGGGCACAAGCACTACCGCCTTTCCCAAAGCCTGCAACTCCGAGATAGAACCCGCTCCGGCGCGCCCTATCACGAGGTCGGCCGCGCGGTAAGCCTTGGCCATGTCGGATATGAAGGGGGTCACTACTACGCCGTCGAGCCCCTGGGCAGCCTTCGGACCACGGTCGCCGAAGTTCTTGCCGGTCTGCCAAATCACCTGTATCCCCTGGTCGGTGAGCTTCTTGAGGCCCGCTTCGAGGCTCTCGTTGATGGTGAGAGCGCCTAAGCTTCCGCCCACCACGAGCAGAGTGGGGCGGTCGGGATGCAAGCCGAAGCTTTCGCGTGCGCTCTGCGCCGTGCCGGCGTCGTTGAGCAGGTTATGGCGAATCGGATTGCCTGTCTTCACGATCTTCTCGCCGGGGAAGAAGCGATCCATATTGTCGTAGGCCACACAGATACGCGCCGCCTTCTCGCCGAGCAGCTTGTTGGTGACGCCGGCATAGGAGTTTTGCTCCTGCAGCAGGGTGGGCACTCCGGCGCGCTGAGCCGCCTTCAGAGTGGGTCCCGAGGCGTAGCCACCTACGCCGATGGCTATGTCGGGCTTGAAATCGGCTATTATCTTGCGCGAGCGTCGCAGGCTCTTGAAGAGCTTGAGCAGCACGCCGAAATTGCGCCATATGCGCTTACGGTCGAAGCCGGCCACAGGGAGGCCGATTATCGGGTAGCCCGCTTCAGGCACACGCGTCATCTCCATCCTGTTGTCGGCTCCCACGAAGAGAATGTCGGCATCATAGCGGCGTTTCAACGCGTCGGCTATGGAGAGGGCCGGGAAGATGTGGCCCCCTGTGCCGCCGCCGCTTATCACTACTCGCGGCCTCCTCTCTGAGGAGGAACCTGCTGATTTCGGGTCTGTATCCATGTCGGTGTCTTTCATTTGCGTCCTTGCTGGGCAGAATAGTTGGCGGCCTGCATATCTTCGGGCAGCCCCTGGAGCTCAGCCTTGTTGTTTTTCTTCGAATCGGAGGTGGTGACGGCATAACGGCTCACAGAGAGCATGATGCCCAAGGCTGCCGACATCACCAGAATGGAGGTGCCACCCTTCGAGATGAAGGGCAACGGCTGGCCGCTCACAGGGAAGAAACCCGTGACGATGGCCATATGCACCAGGGCCTGAAACACTATCAGCACCGCGCAGCCCATGATCAGGAAGGCCGGGAAGGCGCGCTTGCAATAGTAGGCTATTCGCCCTGCCCTGGCGAGCAGGATGAGGTAGAGGAGAAGCAGGAAGATGCCACCCACCAGGCCTGTGTCTTCGATAATGATCGAATAGATATAATCGGAGAAGGCGAGGGGCAGACGTGCGCTCTCGCGGGAGTTGCCCGGGCCTTGGCCGAACACGCCTCCGTTGGCCTGGGCTATCTTGGCGAACACCACCTGACGGTTTTCGTCGTTGATAGGGTCGTCGGGATTCACACCCTCCATGAAGCGTTTTATACGGCTCTTCTGTGTGCCCGTTCGGTTGATGCCGTCTTGCACCACGGCCGTGGTCTGCCCTACGGAATCAAACTCGCCGGTAGAGCCCGACGTGTATTTCGTGAGGTAGAGGCCTCCGGCCAACACTCCGTATACGCAGATCACCATCAGGAAGCTCTTCCATTTCATGCCCCCTATGAGAAACATGGCCAAGCTCACGCCGAAGAGAAGAATCGTGTTGGTGAGGCCGTTCTTCCAGAGCAACGCGCCGAACACCACCACCGTGCCGGCCGCCATCCATACGCCTGTCTTCGACACGCCTCTCACCTGCTGATGCTGCCCCAGGATGCGGGCCAGCACCACCACTACGGTGAGCTTCACGATCTCCGGTGGCTGTATGGTGAAGCCTCCCACCTTTATGGCTCGCTGCGCGCCGTTGATCTCTACACCAAACCAGTTGGAGATCACCAGCAATCCCAACGAAAGCACGGCGCAAAACCATGCCAGGCGGCTGAAATAGCCGTAGGGCGTGCGTTGGAAAGCCAAGGCTATCCCGAGCCCGATCACCAGGAATATGCCGTGGCGAATGAGCGGGAGATACACGTTCGAGCTCGACACCTCCGAGCTGGAGGCCGAGAAAAGTTCTATCACCGACACTATCAGGAGCGTGATGTAGATGCCCCAGAGATAGGGGTCGGCCTTATAGCGCCTCTGCTCGCCGCGCACGGCGGCTTCTTTGCTGCGACGCTCGCGGGTGGGCACGGCCACACCGTCGATAGTCTGCTTGATAGTCAATCCCTCTGCGGGGTTTTGATTTTGTCCTGCCATTGTAGTCCTAAATCCTTTCTATTTCATGTTGTTATTGTCAGTATGTTTGAGAGTTTCCCCTCCCCTGGAGCGGTCAGAGCATCGCTTTTACGGCAGCCTTGAACTGGTCGCCACGGTCTTCGTAGCTCTTGAAGAGGTCGAAGCTCGCGCAGCATGGCGAGAGAAGCACGGTGTCGCCCTCCGAAGCCATCTGGCGGCATGCGGCCATGGCGTCGGCAAGGGTGTGGGTGTCGGCTATCGCGGCCACCTTGTCTTTGAAGAAGTCGAGAAGCTTCTCGTTGTGCAAGCCCATGCACACGATTCCTTTCACCTTCTCCTTTACGAGCTGCTCTATCTCGCTGTAGTCGTTGCCTTTGTCTTTGCCGCCGAGTATGAGCACTGTCGGGCCCGTCATGCTTTCGAGGGCATACCAGGTGGAGTTGACGTTGGTGGCCTTGCTGTCGTTGACGTAGCGCACGCCATCTACCGTAGCCACATATTCGAGGCGATGCTCCACGGCCTCGAAATCTTCGAGTGCCTCGCGTATGCAGTCTTTGCGGATGTTGAGCACGGAGGCCGAGATGCCGGCCGCCATGGAGTTGTAGAGATTGTGGGTGCCTTTGAGCGAGAGCTTCTCGCGCGGAATCTGCCACACCTCCTCGGGAGTGGAGAAATGCACTATGCCATCTTCAACCCAGGCCGCGCTTCCCTCTTCATGATCGAGCCCGAAGGGGAGACGCAAAGCCTCGCTCTGCACCATCTCTATCTGGCGCCGAATTATCGGATCGTCTTGCCAATACACGAAGCAATCATCCTTTGTCTGATTGCGCAGTATGCGGAATTTGGCCGCCACGTAATTCTCCATCTTGTGGTCGTAGCGATCCATATGATCGGGGGTGATGTTCATGATCACCGCGATGTTGGCCTTAAACTGATACATGTTCTCAAGCTGGAAGCTGGAGAGCTCTATCACGTAAGTGTCGTGGGGGTCGAGCGCCACCTGCAGGGCGAGACTCTTCCCTACGTTGCCGGCCAGGCCCACGTCGATGCCCGCACGCTTCAGTATATGATACGTCAGCAGCGTCGTGGTGGTCTTGCCGTTTGAGCCCGTGATGCACACCATGCGCGCATCCGTGAAGCGGGCCGCGAACTCTATCTCGGAGAGCACCGGGATATTCTTGGCCACGATCTTCTCCACCATAGGGGCATAAGGGGGTATGCCGGGGCTCTTCACCACAACCGTGGCGTTGAGTATCAGGGCTTCAGTATGCCCCCCCTCCTCATAGGGTATGCCATACTCTTCGAGGAGCTCTTTATATTTTGCCGGGATTGTGCCCATGTCGGAGAGGAACACGTCCATACCCTTCACTTTTCCGAGCACTGCGGCGCCGGCGCCGCTTTCACCACCGCCGAGCACTACCAGGCGCCCGGTAAGGTCAATTTTCTCTGTCACTATATTAAAGTTTTATTTTATTTCCTTTTATATAACGCATCGGCGAGCCTCAGCGTATCTTGAGCGTTACAAATGTAAGCGCGGCGAGCAATATTCCCACAATCCAGAATCTCACCACGATCTTCGACTCCGGAATAGGGGAGCGCGGTATCGTTATCAGGCTCTTTATGCTGCCGTCGGCCGCCTTCTGGAAGTGATGATGAAGCGGTGTCATCTTGAAGATGCGCTTCCCTTCGCCATATTTGCTGCGCGTGTATTTGAAATAGCCCACCTGCATTATCACCGAGAGGTCTTCGATGAAGAAAATCAGGCAGAGCAGCGGAATCAGAAGCTCCTTGCGTATCAGGATGGCAAACACCGCCAAGATGCCCCCCAACGTGAGGCTGCCCGTGTCGCCCATGAATACCTGAGCCGGGAAGGCGTTATACCACAGGAAGCCCACCAAAGCCCCTATGAACGCGGCCGCATACACCACAAGCTCCTCGCTGCCAGGAATATACATGATATTCAGATAGCCCGAATAGATCACGTTGCCTCCCAAATAGGCCATGATGGCCAGGGCCACGCCGATTATGGCCGAAGTGCCGGCGCAAAGGCCATCGAGGCCGTCGGTGAGGTTGGCCCCGTTGCTCACGGCTGTGACGCAGATAATCACCACAAGCACGAATACCAGCCAGCCGAGCGTCTCAGCCGCTGCCGGATCGCCCACCCAACTCGTAAGCCACTCATAATTGAAGTTGTTGTTCTTCACGAAGGGAATCGTCGTCTGCGGCGACTTCACATTCACCAGCGAGTGTACGATCTCCGTCTGATGGTTGATCTGATTCTCCACCTCCATATTTTCGCTCATCACGATCGAAGGGGAGAGCCACATCGTGAGCCCCACGAGCAGGCCGAGACCCACCTGGCCAAACACCTTATACTTCCCTTTGAGACCATCCTTGTTGTGATATTTCAGCTTGCGGTAGTCGTCGAGAAAGCCTATGGCTCCCATCCACACCGTGGCCACGAGCATCAGTATCATATAGATGTTGGCGAGATTGCCCACCAACAGACATGGCACGAGAATGGCCAAGAGAATTATCACGCCACCCATCGTCGGGGTGCCCGTCTTCTTCATCTGCCCTTCGAGGCCGAGGTTTCTCACCACCTCTCCCACCTGCATACGCTGCAGGCGGTGTATGATGTCGCGGCCACAGATAAGCGCGATGAGCATGGCCAATGTGAAGGCCAGCCCGGCGCGGAAGGTGATGAAGTTCATCAGATGATTGCCGGGGAAATCCGTTCCCTGGAGATACTTAAACAGAGCGTATAGCATCGCAATTCTATCTTCTTATTCCTTCTTATATATAGGTATATAGCTCTTTTTCAAATCGTGGGCGCCTCAGAGCTGGCCGGCGTCGCGGAGACGGAAGGCCTCTACCACCTCTTCGCGGTCGTCGAAATGATGACGCACTCCCTTTACCTCCTGATAGGGTTCGTGTCCCTTTCCGGCCACGAGCACCACCTGCCCGGGCTTCGCCTTGCGTATGGCCTCGCGAATGGCCTCGCGGCGGTCGGTGACGCAATGCGTGCGGCGCAGCTCCTCGCTGTTGAGCCCCTCGCGCATCATGGCGATTATCTCTTCGGGATCCTCGTCGCGCGGATTGTCGCTCGTGAGAATGAGCAGGTCGCTGCGGCAGGCAGCCTCCTGGGCCATCATCGGGCGTTTGCCATGGTCGCGGTTGCCGCCGGCTCCCACCACGGTGATGATCTCGCCGTCGTTGCCCACTATCTCACGTATCGTGTCGAGCACGTT
>CAZGJH010000052.1:0-16100 GCA_964525735.1 uncultured Sangeribacter sp. | reverse complement strand
CTGCGCGATAATATTGTTATTCAATTAACGGCGAATTTGTTAAAATGTTTTATCCTGACCCGCCTAATCTCGCCTCCGATTTGCCAGTTTGCTCACTAATCACTAACTTTGCACCTTAAAAGGAGGCCTCGCCGTATCTTCGAGGCTCCTCACCAACTCTTAGCATATGGATTTCAAAATAGAAGCGACAGCCCCCGACACCCTCGCCCGAGCCGGCGAAATCACCACCGACCACGGCAAGATACCTACCCCCATCTTCATGCCCGTGGGCACTGTGGGTAGCGTCAAAGGCGTGCATATGAGGGAACTACGCGACGATATAGACGCCAAGATCATTCTCGGCAACACTTATCACCTCTACCTCCGCCCTGGCCTCGAAATTCTGCGTCAGGCCGGCGGCCTTCACAAATTCAACGGCTGGGAACGCCCTATCCTCACCGATTCTGGCGGCTTCCAGGTGTTCTCACTCTCTGCCAACCGCAAACTGAAAGAGGACGGAGCCCACTTCCGCAGCCATATCGACGGCTCGAAACACGTCTTCACCCCTGAAGGCGTGGTAGATATTCAGCGCGTTATCGGAGCCGACATTATGATGGCCCTCGACGAATGTACCCCTGGCACGGCCGACTACGACTACGCCAAGAAGTCGCTCGGCCTTACGCAACGCTGGCTGGAACGTGGCTGGAAACGCTACAAGGAGACAGAAGGACTCTACGGCTACTCGCAGGCCTATTTCCCTATCGTGCAGGGTTGTGTCTACCCCGAGCTGCGCCGTGAAGCCGCTAAGCACGTGGCCGACCTCGGTGCCGACGGCAACGCCATCGGCGGTCTGGCTGTGGGCGAACCCACCGAAAAGATGTATGAAATGATTGAGGTTGTCAACGAGATTCTGCCCGAAGATAAACCCCGCTACCTCATGGGTGTGGGCACTCCCGCCAACATCCTTGAGGCCATAGACCGCGGTGTGGATATGATGGATTGCGTGATGCCCACACGCAACGGCCGCAACGGCATGATCTTCACGCGCAACGGCATCATGAACATGCGCAATAAGAAATGGGCCGACGATTTCACTCCCCTCGACGAAGGGGGAGCCTGCTGGGTCGACGAGGTCTACTCCAAAGCCTACGTGCGCCATCTCTTTGTGAGCCAAGAACTTCTCGGCATGCAAATCGCATCTATCCACAACCTCGCCTTCTATCTCTGGCTCGTGCGCGAAGCCCGCAAGCATATCATCGCGGGCGATTTCAAGAGCTGGAAAACGGAAATGGTGGAGCGTGTAACGCGTCGCCTCTGAAACAAATCTTCATCATGAGCCAATCTGACAACATAACTCCCCCTGACGTCGCTCCGGATGCTTTCCCGACCGCCGAAGTGCAGCCGGAAGTCGCCGAAGAGACCGTAGTGGAGGTCACCCACCACGATTCTGTCAAGAAGGAGCGTAAATGGAAGTGGAAGAATCCTTTCCGTATCACGATCCTCGACCGCTACATTCTCGGTAAATTCCTCGGCACGTTCTTCCTCTCCACCCTCCTGCTGCTGGCCGTGATCGCTATGTTCGACATCACGGAGAAGCTCGACGCCTTCCTCGCGGCCCCGCTGAAGGAGACCCTCTTCGACTATTTCCTCTCCTTCCTCCCCTACTTCGCCAACCAGCTTTCGCCGCTTTTCGTTTTCATCTCGGTGATCTTCTTCACCTCGAAAATGGCCGGCAACTCGGAGATCATCGCCATTCTTTCGAGCGGCGTGAGCTTCAACCGCCTCCTGCGCCCCTACATGATCGGCGCAGCCGTGATAGCGGCCTTCACTTTCGTATTGAGCAATTACCTCATCCCGCCCACTAACATCCGGCGAATAGCATACACCAATAAGTATGTGAAAAACAAGAAGGTAGAGAGCAACGTCAATGTGCAACTCCAGGTGTCGCCTGGCGTCGTGGCCTACATCGGCCGCTTCGAAGATCGCAACAAGACGGGCTACCGCTTCTCGCTCGACAAGTTTAACGGCCAGGAACTCGTGTCGCGCACCACAGCCCAGGGTGCGCGCTACGACACTACTCGCATGTATCACTGGATTCTATCCGACTACATCACACGCGACTTCGACGGCATGAAGGAGACAATCACCCGGGGCTCGAAACTCGACACGATCATACCCTTCGAGCCGCGTGACTTCATGATATCTGTGAACGACCAGGAGACGCTCACCACGCCGCAGCTCACCGAATATATCGAGAAGCAGAAGATGCGAGGTGTGGCCAACATCAAGGCGTTTGAAATAGAAAAGGAGAAGCGAATAGCCGCCACAGCTGCGGCATTCATCCTCACCCTGATCGGTATGTCGCTCTCGTCGCGCAAAGTGAAAGGTGGAATGGGTCTCAATATCGGTATCGGTTTGGCGTTGAGTTTCAGTTACATATTGTTCTCGACCGTCACCAGTACGTTCGCCATCAACGGTCTCACCACCCCCTTCATAGCCATGGAGATCCCGAATGTGGTGTACCTTCTGATCGGTCTTTATCTCTACTACCGAGCCTCGAAATACTGATGGACACGACTTTACAAGACAATCTTCCGGACGGCGATTCTGAAAGCCGTGAGCTTTCTTTGACGCTGTGTCTCGGCGCCAATTGCGGCCAGCGACGCGAGACGCTCGAAGAGGCCCTTGCCTGGCTCTCGACGCGCCTCGCCCATTTCCGCTGCTCCGACATCTACGAGACCCCCGCCTACGGCTACGACGGCGCCCCATACCTCAACACCGTAGCCGTAGGAACTCTTAAATATTCTTTATCTCAATTCGAGGCCGAATGTAAACGCTACGAACTCGAACACGGCCGCGATGCCGACGCCCGCCGCCTCAACCTCGTGCCCATCGACATAGATATAGTAATCGCCGGGACAAAAATTCTTCGTCCCGGCGATTACCGCTGTTCATTTTTCCAAATAGGTTATTCCAAAGTAAATACCGTAATCTCAGGATAAGCCGCAAACAATCTCGACGGCATACCCACCTCGCCGGCTCCGATATTCACATAAAGCTGTGTGTTCTCACCTTTCTCGTTCAGGCGGTCGTAGAGTCCGCCCCAGAGTTCGTATCTGAAAACGGCTGGCGACCACTCATGCTTTCCAAGTTTCAACACCATCTGCATGGCATGCGTATGCCCCGAAAGCGTAAGGTCGATATTCGTATTGTGCGACACGTACTCATCCCAATGAGCGGGATTATGCGTAAGTAGCACCTTGAAACGGCCATCGTTCTGATTGTAGGCCGAATCGGGCGACGAAGGGAGAGCCTTCTCCAGGTCGCCATAGGTAGGGAACGGTGGATCGCCCACATTCTCGACACCCACAATCACGATCGAATCATTGCCGTTGGCTATCACCACGCGGCGGTTGTTGAGAAGGTCCCAACCCATACCCTTCTGCACCTGAGCCAACAATTCATTATTGGTCGTGCGCTCGGCAGGATCTTTCCAATCTACATAATCGCCGTAGTCATGGTTGCCGAGTATTGAAATCACTCCGTCGGGAGCCGAAAGCCTTGAGAGCACCGGCACAAACGGGAAGATCTCATCCGTGCGACGGTTGACGATATCGCCCGTGAAAACAATCAAATCGGGATGCTGGGCATTGACAGAATCTACCAAAGCGGAGATAAAAGAGGTGTCGTTGCCCCATGTGCCCACATGTATGTCGCTGATCTGCGCAATCTTATATCCTTTGAAACCCGCGGGCAGTTTCGGAGAATTGATCTCCACCCTCTTCACGTCGATTTCGTGGCGTGTGACGCCTACGCCCCACCACATCGAAATAAACACGAATAAGGCTCCCGCCAGGCCTATCCAGCGCATCGGATGCTTCCCACCCTTCCTGCGTGTGAAAAGATTGAAGCAACGCCCTATCAGGGAGAAGATTATGTAGACGAGTTTCGCGGCATAAACGGAAAGATACGAATAGAGCATCCACATGATCGGGAGAATGCCTGAATCTTCCGACCGGCGGGGCAGACAGAGGGTGACGATGATAAAGATCCAGCAGACCACTGCCGAAACCCAATAAGCCTTCCACCAGAAACGCTTCCCCTTCGACTGCCTGATGTCGTTGGCTATATATAAGTCGATGAGCCCACTCCCCACGAGCAGACAGATCATCATAATAATCGGTATTCTCATTATCTTTCCTTTTTAAATCCTTATTCCATGCCTCCCAAGAGCGAACGCAACTTATTGCGAAGCGGGTTGGCATACATCGTGAGCATCATCTGCCACATAAACTCCCTCTCCTCAGCCGTCACATCGTCGAGATCTACCTTGTCGAGCTGGCGGTTGAAGTAGGCAATAGTCTCCTCCTTCTTCTCCTCCGTATATTTACGGGCGAAGCGGTTGGTGTCGTGCAGAAGATCAAACGCCACATAGTTGATGTCGAAAATTTCGTAACTGCGGTGTATGGCCTGGTCGACGAGGCAACCCACATGCTTGGCAGCCTTGTTATTGTCTTTGAAATCGCCGATCTGGTCGAGCTTGCTATTGAGGCGTGGGGTGAGCTGGAAGTGCACCTTACCCTTGAATTGCATCAAACCTGTCTCCATAGAGAAAAGGTCGTCGCGCTGGCTCTTCTTGAAGTCGGGATCGCGACGCTTCAAAAGAAACTCGCGGGCTTTGAGATAATCGTTGGGGTCGTATTCATAAGAGATGCACACCGGCATGATGTTGATCTCCTTCACCTTCTCGATGAAAGTGCCCTGGCCTCCGATGGCGAGCATCTTGATGAGGCTCTCCTGAGTGTGGTCGCTGCTATCCTTTGCGCGACCCTCGCGCTGGGCAATCCATACGGATTCGTGCTTCTCCAAAATACAATGATGAATGTAGGCCGAAAGCTTCTTGGCTGCTTCCAGGCCCTCGCGCAAACCGGTGTTACGCTTCACGATAAAACTCTTGTTGAGGCGCACCAGGTCAGTGATCCAGTCGTAAATCAGAAGATTGTTGCCGATAGCCACCTCCGAGGTGGGCACGCCGCGACGCAGGAACGCCAAGTTGAGAAACGATGCGTCGAGCACAATGTCGCGGTGGTTGGTGAGAAAGGTGTAGTTGACCGATGGGTTGAGATACTTCACGCCCCCGAGCGTTATGCCCGAGGTAGTGGTTTTTGCCAGCATCTCCAGGAAGGGAAACATCACCTGTGTCTGGAAATCGTGCTTGTTATCAATCTTGAGAAGCTCCTCTATAAGCGCGGGCACAGCATCCGGAGGCATCGCATATTTCACGGCGTGCAGAAATCCGGGTTCTTTTACCAGCTGCTCCATCTTCTCATGAAAGATGGAGTCGTCATAGGGAGCGATATCACTGAAGTTATATTCTTGATGACTCATTATGTTTTTCGTTTTTCATCGTTTGCCGGAGCTCATAATGCAACCGGCTTGACGGGTTGGGCACATACTATTTGCAAAGTTAATGCTTAACCTCCATATTTAAAACAATTCGGCGGTGAAATTAACTCGGATTTTAAGTTAAAATATATTTATTCCGTTTTCCGATAGGCTCTCCACTTCTCTATAAGGGCCGTCATATCCTCGGGAATGGGACATTCGAAGTCCATCTGCTCACCCGTGGCGGGATGCACGAAGCCCAACGTGCGGGCATGAAGCGCCTGCCGCGGACAGGTCTGGAAGCAATTCTCGACAAACTGACGGTATTTCGCGAAAGTGGTGCCTTTCAGAATTTTGTCGCCGCCGTATCGGGCGTCGTTGAAGAGCGGATGCCCCTGGCTGAGCATATGCACGCGTATCTGATGCGTGCGCCCCGTCTCGAGCACACACTTCACCACCGTGACGTAGCCGAAGCGCTCCTTCACGCTGTAATGCGTCACAGCATGCTTGCCGATCTCGGGATCGCCCGTCACGCACATCTGGAGCTTGTTTTTCGGATTGCGGGCAATGTTGCCCACGATCGTGCCCTGATCTTCGGCAAAGTCGCCCCACACCACGGCCACATATTCGCGGCGGGTGGTCTTGTGGAAAAACTGATTGCCGAGGTGGGTCTTCGCCTCCGGGGTCTTGGCCACGACAAGCAGACCGGATGTGTCTTTGTCGATGCGATGCACCAGGCCGAGGCGAGGGTCGCTCACGTCGTAGTCGGGGTTGTCCTTGAAATGGTAAGCGAGGGCGTTTACGAGCGTGCCGTGATAGTTGCCATGACCAGGATGCACTACCAGACCGGCCGGCTTGTTCACCACCAGCAGGTAGGGATCCTCATATACTATATCGAGGGGGATATCTTCGGATATGATCTCAAGCTCATAGCGCGGGCGATCCATGACGATGCTCACCACGTCGCCCGGCTTCACTTTGTAGCTCGATTTGACAGGCTTACCGTTCACGATCACGCAACCGGCGTCGGCCGCCTGCTGAATGCGGTTGCGGGAGGTTTTCTGCATCCGGTCGACAAGGAATTTGTCTACCCTGAGCATCACCTGTCCCTTGTCGGCCGTGAAGCGGAAATGCTCATACATTTCGCGGCCATCTTCCGTGATGTAAGAAGGCTCCTCGATTTCGGCAGCGAGCTCCTCACCTTCGGCCGTGAGCTCTGCCTCTTCCGGAGCGAGCTCCTCGTTGATTAAATCTTCACTCATAGTTGCAAAGGGCTCAGTGGGTTTACTCAATGAATGCGGGCTCTTCCTCTTCCTCCGGCTGAGGTTCGGGTTTCTTGGTTTCCTGCGGCTCGGCAGAGGGGTCGGCCACGATATCCTCGTAGTTGTAGCTGTCGCCGGCATCATATTCGTTGTTCTCCTCGGTCACGATGCGCAGATACTCCTCATTCTGAAGGGAGTCTCGCAGTTCGCCGAGTCGGCCGTCGGAAGCTTCCACCACAATACGGGCGTTTACGGGCACACGCTCCGTCTTCTTCACCACCTTGCCGTTGGCCGTGACCTTCACGATGCAATCGTTGTCGCCGAGCACGCGCATCACGCGGATATTCTTGAAACCGAGTTCCTCAAGACGCGCCATGCCCTGGCGGAAGGAGAAGCTCTTGAGAGCATCCTCGCGCGGGTTGTTGTCGTCGTCGATCACCACCTCCTTGGGGTGTACGGCATTGATATAAAGGAAGATCTTGCGGCCGGGCTTCACCGTGGCTCCCGATTTGGGGAACTGCTCGATCACGAATCCCGGCTTCACATCCTCCTTGTAGATGGAGTCGCGTATGTCGACACGGAAGCCGTGGTCGTGAAGCACGCGTATAGCCTGCGTGTAGCTCATATTCTCCACTTTGGGCACGATGTCGGCCTCGCCATGCTTCGTGAAGATCTGCAAGGCGATGTATACGATCCATATGCCGAGGAAGGCCACGAGGATCACCACCAGGATATTGGCGATTATAGGATGACGTTGAATGAATCCCCTGCGGTCGGGGTTGCTCTGTCTGTTTTCCATTTTCAAAGTCTTGGGTCCGGAGGGTCAGCCCGCTGCGGATTGGCGCTCCGGGAGTGTTTGCGGCTTCAAAATTACGAAAAAATCCCAACGTAAACAAATCATAATCCAAATACGCCCTCTTTGGAGCCGCTTTTGTTAATAATTCTAAATGTCGGGCAAATTTCTTTCTCCATTTGAGGGATATTTATTAACTTTGCAATTCAAAGCGTAAAATCGATGCGTAAAATCATATACTTCATTCCGCTCCTGCTTATGTTGAGTTCCTGCGGGGAATACAACAAAGTGTTGAAGAGCAAAGATGTAGACTATCGTTTCGACTATGCCAAACGAGCGTTCGACCAGCGTAAATACACGCAGGCCGCCACTGTGCTCGAAACAGTCTACACCCCCTTGCGCGGGGGTCCGAACGGCGAGGAGGCTCTCTTCTTGCTTGCTATGTCGTATTACGAAAACAAGGACTACCTCAACTCGGGCGTTTATTTCAAGACATACTATTCCCGCTATCCTAAAGGGAAATTCGCGGAGCTCGCCCGATTCTATTCCGGCTACGGATATTATCTCGACTCCCCCGACCCGCAGCTCGACCAGAGCCAGACCATCAAGGCTATCGAGGAGCTCCAGGGTTTTCTTGACTATTTCCCGCAGAGCGACCGCGTGACTATCGCGCAAAACGCTATCTTCGAGATGCAGGATAAGCTCACCCTAAAGGAGCTGCAAAACGCTCAGCTCTATTACAACCTGGGCAATTTCATGGGCAACAACTACGACGCCGCTATCATCACGGCTCAAAACGCCCTCAAGAATTACCCTTATTCGAAATATCGCGAAGATTTCGAGCTCCTTATCCTGAAGTCGAAATATCAGGAGGCGCGTCTCAGTGTAAACGAACGACAGGCCGACCGATATCGCGACGTGGTTGATGAATATTATTCTTACATCAACAACTATCCCGACTCCAAAAACCGTAAGGAGGCCGACAACATCTACGAGATAGCCCGCAAGCATGTGCAGGAATAATGCTTTGCCCCAGGGCCGAATTTTGAACAAGAATATTTCAAACCTTTAATATATACATATTCCGTTATGGATTATAAAAAGACAAACGCACCGCTCAACACCGTCACCCGCGACATGATCGCCATGGCTGAACAGACAGGCAACGTCTACGAAACCGTTTGCATCATCGGCAAACGTGCCAATCAGATCGCTGTTGAGATGAAAAAGGAACTTGAAAAGAAGCTTCAGGAGTTCGCCTCTACCGACAATCTCGAGGAGGTCTCCGAAAACCGTGAGCAGATCGAAATCTCCCGTTTCTACGAGAAGCTCCCGAAACCCACTCTCATCGCAACTCAGGAATATATCGAGCACAAGCTCTATTTCGCCAATCCGGCAAAGGAGCGCGATCGTCTCAACGACTAATCACACCCACCCATACCCAGAAAGCCGGACTTCCCTCCGGCTTTCTTTCGTTTTATCCCCTCCAGAAGGCCTCAATGCGTCAACGCGCGTCACAGCCCCAAAAGAAAGCATTGTCCTCAATGCGTCAACGCGCGTCTTAAGGTAACTTTAAAAACATCTTCAATGCCACGATTATTCATTTTCAATCCTGAAACAGATTACGCTTTAGCAGTAGGCCGAAGCCATTACTCCCTGCCTCAGAAGATCAAAAAACTGCGTTCGGATCTTCAACTCGTGCAGGCACAAGTGGCTCACCCCGGCGACGCAATCGTGGTAGACGATGATTTCACTCCCGCCTCCTACCCTCACCCCGCTCATCTTGAGCTCGTAAAGCAGAAAGGCCTCACCCTTATCCGACGCTCCGAGCTCCGAGATTCCCTGACTTCTGAGATGATCATCACCCCTTGGGGCTGGAACCACACCCTCCTCCACGATCTACACCGCGCCGGCCTCCCGAATGATTACTCCGTCTCTTTGATAGTGGAGAAACCCTGGAGCCTCCCCACCGAGGAGGATATCGACCGCTGGCGCGAGCTCTCCCATCGCCGCACAGCCATCGCATTCCGCAAAGCCCTCCCCGAAAGTGAAGGCTTGCTCCTTCATCCAGGTTGCGAATTTACCGACGTAGCCGACGCTCTGGAATTCGCCGACGCCCACATGGAGGTCTACTTCAAAGCTCCGTGGAGCAGTTCCGGCAGAGGAGTGGTGACAACGAGCACCTTTCGGCCAGTAAACGAAGGCGAGCAAGCAAACAAAGGTCACCAAGCTAACGAAGCTGTTTTTTCAGAGAAATTGAAGGAATGGCTTTCAGGGTGCATCAAGAGTCAAGGTAGCGTGACGGCCGAGATCGGTGTGCGCCGCAAAGCCGACTTCGCCTCCGAATGGCTCATAACCGACGGCAAAGCCGGTTTCCGCGGACTGTCGCTCTTCGAAACCACCGAAAACGGCAAATACCTCTCCAACCACTCCCTCTCCTACTCCGAAATCGCAGCTCGCCTCACGGCCCTGAGTCCATTTTGGAGCGATAAGATCCTTTCGGCGCAAAAGCAGGCACTCGAAGAGATCATCGCCCCAGGTTACGAAGGCCCTGTAGGTATCGACATGCTCATCTCAGAAGAGGGCCTCATCAACCCCTGCGTCGAACTAAACCTCCGCCTCACCATGGGCATCATGGCCCTCGGCACAAACTTCTATTCTTTATGAAAATAGCAATCATAGGACGAGGCAACGTTGCCACCCATCTCGCAAAAGCCCTGACCGGTAAGGTCGACGTCACGATGGTAAATCCCCGAACTCTCGCGGACCTACCGACTGATGCCGACATCATCCTCATCTCCGTAAGCGACGATGCCATCCGCGACGTCGCTCTCAAAATCGAGGCCATCTCCGATTCCAGTCCGATAATAGCCCACACATCCGGCTCAGTCGGCCTTGAGGTGCTCGACGGATGCGCCGATTACAAAGGCGTCTTCTACCCTCTTCAGACTTTCTCGAAGAATGTACCCTTAAATTATGAAGAAATCCCCTTCTTCATTGAAGGTTCATCTCCAGCAGTTTGCACACAACTCGCCGATCTGGCTCGGCTGATCTCCGATCACGTCTACGAGGCCGATTCCGAGAAGCGCCGCAGATTGCACATCGCCGCCGTATTCGCCTGCAATTTCTCGAACCACCTCGTCAATATCGCCGACGGCCTGCTCAAGGAGCAGAATATGGATTACCGTGTGCTACTCCCGCTGCTCAAAGAAACTGTGCGCAAACTCGAAAACGTCTCTCCGGCCGACGCCCAAACCGGTCCGGCTGTGCGAGGCGACCGCAATGTGATCGACAAACACCTCGCAGCTCTCTCTGCCACCCCCAATCTCCAACACCTCTACGCCTCACTCTCCGAATCTATCTCCAACTCAAAAACTGAAAGATAATGATTGAATACGACTTAACGAAAATACGGGCGTTCGCTTTCGATGTCGACGGTGTGCTCTCCCCTTCCACAATACCGTTGGGCGAAGACGGTTATCCGCGCCGCATGGTAAACATCAAGGATGGTTACGCGCTCCAACTCGCTGTAAAGAAGGGTTACAAAATCTGTATCATAACCGGGGGCACCGGCGACGCTATCCAGAAACGCTACGAGGGTCTCGGTATCCGCGACATCTTCATGGGGAGCTCGAAGAAACTGCCCGTCCTGAAGGAGTGGATGGCCAAAGAGGGACTGAAGCCGGAGGAAGTGGCCTACATGGGTGACGACATCCCCGATCTTCCCTGTATGCGTTACGTCGGACTCCCCTGCGCGCCCTACGACGCTTGCTGGGAGGCGAAAGAGACGGCCCGCTACGTGAGCCGCTTCAGCGGCGGCTACGGGTGCGGACGCGATATCCTCGAACAAACCATGAAAGCGCAAGGCCTCTGGCTCACCGATGCCGAAGCCTTCGGTTGGTAATTATTTAGCTAATTTATTGGCAGTCATCGTAGGGACTTTATTGGCAGTAATTGTAGGGACGCGATTTTTCGCGTCCACCGAGCACCTGCCAATATTAGAAAAGAGTTCATGATGTAAAACAGATAGTTATATATGTTAGAAAATCTGAAAAAATACAAGATATTACTGGCGAGCAAATCGCCAAGGAGGCGCGAATTGCTACAGCAATTACGCATCCCGTTCAGCATTGTGACAATCGGAGGAATCGACGAGAGCTACCCCGATAGCATCCCGCTGATCGACGTGGCACAATACGTCTCCGAGAAGAAAGCCGACGCTTTCCATTCAATCATGAAAGACAATGAGTTGGTGATCACAGCCGATACGATGGTGATTTGCGACGACCGCATCATGGGCAAACCGCAAAGCGTAACCGAAGCCAAGGAGATGCTCGAATTTTTGTCAGATAAAACCCACCAGGTGGCAACCGGTGTAACGATAACGACTCGCACCCAGCGCACCTCCTTCACCACCGTCTCCGACGTGACATTCTGCAAGTTGACGCGCGAGGAGATCGACTATTACGTCGACAATTATCAGCCGCTCGACAAAGCCGGGGCTTACGGCATTCAGGAATGGATTGGCGCGGTGGCCGTAACAGGAATAAAGGGCAGCTATTACAACGTGATGGGCCTCCCGGTGCATCGCCTCTTTCAAGAGCTTAAGTTATTTTAACGCGAAAGCATACAGATAAAAAGAGAGTCGATTCGGCAAGTGAATCGACTCTCTTTTTATCTGTATGTTATTTTGTTACTTGGAGCTGTCTTCTACTACCGGTACGTTGGGATGAACGTCGGCACGATACTTGGCCTCCCAGCCGAGGGCCGATGCACCAAGCACTGCGGCGTCGCTCTCCTTAAGCTCGGAAAGCAGAATCTTCGTCTTGCCACGATAGATCGGAAGGATGCTCTTGTCGAAAGCCTCCTTGAGAGGACGCATCAGCAGGTCGCCGCTCTTTGCAAGGCCACCGAAAAGGATAATGGCCTGAGGGCTGGAGAAAGCCACCATGTCGGCGAGAGTCTGACCGAGCAGTGTGCCCGTATACTCGAAGATCTCTTTGGCGATCTTGTCGCCGGCTACGGCTGCGTCGTACACATCTTTCGAAGTGATCTCCTCGATGGGAAGATTGCGCAGGGTTGAAGGCTCCGTGCGGATTTCAAGGAACTCACGGGCTGTGCGGGCAACACCCGTAGCGCTGCAGTAGGCCTCAAGACAGCCTGTGCGGCCGCAACCGCAAAGACGCCCGTTGTTGCGCTTCACGATCAAGTGGCCGAGCTCGCCGGCGAAGCCGTCGTGGCCGTATACCATCTGACCGTTAACCACGATACCCGAACCGACACCAGTGCCGAGGGTGATCATGATGAAGTCTTTCATACCGCGGGCCGCGCCGTAGGTCATCTCGCCGAGAGCAGCCGCGTTGGCGTCGTTGGTGACAGCCACGGGTATGCCGCCGAAAGCTTCGCTGACCTTCTCCGCCAGAGGGATCTGATTGCCCCAGGGGAGGTTTGGCGGGTTCTGTATTTCACCGGTATAGTAGTTGCCGTTAGGGGCACCGATACCGATACCTTGGATCTTGTCTTCAGCATCATTAGCGCGGAGCAGGCGCTCTACGCCCTGATGGAGTTCTTCAATGTAGTCGTCGAAATTAGCGTGTTTGCGTGTTTTGATAGAATCGCTTGCGATTACCTGACCACGTGCGTCAACAATTCCGAACACTGTGTTGGTGCCACCTATATCGACACCGAGAACATAAGGTTTACTCATTTTGCTCGTAATAAAGGGTTATTTGTTAAAGATCGGAGCCTAAATCCCTCTCAGCCCTTATAACAAATTTGAATAACTATCCGACCGCAAAGGTAAACAATTTTTCTGAATTACGAGCACAGATTTAGTCTAAATTAACCAAAATCAGAGTATTTTTTCGAGTATGCCGTAAGGACTGAGCAAAAAAGCGCGGCATCCGGTAGAGGTTTGATAGTCGGAGAGCACCGATTCGGGCAGATCGGAGCGCATCAGATGGTTTTCGAAGCCATCGTGAGCGGCTATCTCGGAGGCGAGCTGTGCGTCGTCGTCGAGGCAGACGCTGAGCATGCGCACGGGGCTGCCGTCGGCGCCCGTCATGCCCGCGAGCTGACGATTTTTCAGGCGGCTCTCAACGTCGTGGGCCGACCAGAAATTGATAATGGTATATTCCCCTTTGAGGGAGCTGAGCGAATGTGCAGAAGCAACAGCCAAGGAGAAAGCAGGGGCCTCCTTGCCGATTTCGAGGGAGTGAGTAGTCGAGGGGATTGCGGAAGAGAGAAAAGAGATTGCGGAGAATGTCAATGCAAATGACAAAAGAAGTTTTTTAGTTTTCACAATTTTTTCGTTTTCGTTACAAGATTAAGAAATAGGATTGTCACGAATTGGGAGCTCTCACTCTCCCAGGGGGGTTGTCACGAAATCGGAAGTCTCTCACGCTTCCGAAGGGGGTTGTCACGAATAGTTTTGTATGGCTACGGAACAAGAGCCATAAATTGTCTAAATATGTTTTAAAAACGTGTTGTAAAACATATTTATTGCCTTGAAGCCTTTATTTTCGTTAAAAAAAGTTGGATTTTGCTCTGTGGACGCGAAAAATCGCGTCCCTACAAGCATCGCGTTTAACTGCGTCGGTAAAAGCATCGCGATAGCGTTGAAGTAGTGATATAAAAACACTGACCGGCAGGCCTATCTACTTGAGATAAGTCTGTCGGTCAGTGGGTATTATGAGATATTCTCTGTTTTGGAGAACATAATTTTCGATAGAATGGAAGTTGTAATAAATTAAGCTTTCAATCTATAATCGAGCGGATACTCGGAATTTTTAATTGTTCTTGAAGACGAGCTCGTCACCTTCGCGGTCGATTACGATCGGATGATCACGATCAACCTTCTGGGCAAGGATGTCTTTCGAGAGCTGGTTGAGCACCATGCGCTGGATGGTACGCTTCACAGGACGTGCACCAAACTCAGGATCATAACCATCTTCAGCGAGAAGCTCAAGTGCGGGCTTGGTGATCTTAAGCGTTACGCCGTTAGAAGCAAGCATCTTCTGAACGCTCTTAACCTGGATATCGACAATCTCCTGAATCTCCTTCTTGTTGAGAGGAGTAAACATCACAATCTCATCGATACGGTTGAGGAACTCGGGACGGATCTTCATCTTGAGAAGGTCGAGCACATCTTCCTTCGTCTTCGTGATCACTGCCTGACGCTCGGCATCGGTCTTCGAATCGATATCCTTGAAGTTTTCGCGGATAATCGGCGAACCCTCGTTGGAGGTCATGATAATGATCGTGTTCTTGAAGTTGATGAAACGACCCTTGTTGTCGGTGAGTCGGCCATCGTCGAGCACCTGAAGCAGGATGTTGAATACATCCGGGTTGGCTTTCTCGATCTCATCGAAGAGCACCACGCTGTATGGTTTACGACGGACAGCCTCCGTAAGCTGACCACCCTCTTCGTAGCCGACGTATCCCGGAGGCGCTCCGACAAGACGGGATACGGAGTGCTTCTCCATATACTCCGACATATCGATACGCGTCATCATATCCTCATCGTCGAAGAGATATTCTGCCAATGCCTTTGCGAGCTCAGTCTTACCGACACCTGTCGTGCCGAGGAAGATGAACGAACCGAGAGGACGGCGGGGGTCGTTAAGACCGGCGCGTGAACGGCGTACAGCATCGCTGACGGCCTTGATGGCGTCGTCTTGACCTACCACTCTCTTGTGGAGCTCCTCTTCGAGGTGGAGCAACTTCTCCTTCTCGCTCTGGGCCATCTTTTTGACCGGAATACCGGTCCAGCGGCTTACAACCTCGGCGATATCTTCAGCGTCTACCTCCTCCTTGATCATGGCACCCTCGCCCTGCAGCTGGCGGAGACGCTCCTGAGTGGCGGCGTTCTCATCCTCTTTCTGCTTGATCTTAGAGTATTCGATTTCCGCAACCTTGGCATAATCGCCTTCACGGCGAGCCATCTCGGCTTCGTGCTTGAGTTGCTCGATCTCGATCTTGTTCTGCTGAATCTTGTTGATCTCGGTCTTCTCGGCCTGCCATTTAGCCTTCAGGCTCTTCTCGGTGTCGCGGAGATTCGCGAGATCTTCGTCGATCTGTTTGATCTTATAGTCGTTGCCTTCGCGTTTGATAGCCTCGCGTTCAATTTCAAGCTGGGCAATCTTACGCTGAGCCTCGTCGAGGGCCTGCGGCATGGAGTCCATCTCCAGACGGAGCTTCGAAGCGGCCTCATCGATAAGGTCGATGGCTTTATCGGGGAGGAAACGATCAGTGATGTAGCGCACACTGAGCTGCACCGCTGCAATGATTGCCTCATCCATGATGCGCACCTTGTGGTGGTTTTCGTAACGCTCCTTGAGGCCACGGAGAATAGAGATAGCCGACATCTCGTCAGGCTCATCTACCATCACCTTCTGGAAACGACGCTCAAGGGCTTTATCTTTCTCGAAGTATTTCTGATACTCGTCGAGGGTCGTGGCGCCGATAGAGCGCAACTCGCCACGTGCGAGGGCAGGTTTGAGGATATTGGCGGCATCCATGGCGCCTTCACCCTTACCGGCTCCTACGAGTGTATGAATCTCATCGATAAAGAGGATAATCTCGCCGTCGCTCTGAGTCACCTCATTGACGATGGCTTTAAGACGCTCCTCAAACTCACCTTTATATTTGGCACCTGCCACGAGCGCACCCATATCGAGCGA
>CAZGJH010000051.1:0-16106 GCA_964525735.1 uncultured Sangeribacter sp. | reverse complement strand
GCCCGTCTGCGGAGTAACCTTGATGCTCTCGACTGGTGTCGGGATGACCGTGACCTCGCAGGCGGCGCTTACCTTGTCTTCTCCCGAGCCGCATGATGCCGTGATCGTCACCTCACCCAGGGCGAGTGCCGTGACCTTGCCGTTCTTGTCTACGGTGGCGATGGCTGGATCGCTCGATGTCCAGGTGACAGTCTTGTCGGTGGCGTCCGTCGGAAGAACCTCGGCTGTCAACTCAAGGCTCTCGCCTACTTTGAGAGTGCCCGTCTGCGGAGTAACCTTGATGCTCTCGACTGGTGTCGGGATGACCGTGACCTCGCAGGTGGCGCTTACCTTGTCTTCTCCCGAGCCACAGGATGCCGTGATCGTCACTTCACCGAGGGCGAGTGCCGTGACCTTGCCCTTCTCGTCTACGGTGGCGATGGCTGGATCGCTCGATGTCCAGGTGACAGTCTTGTCGGTGGCGTCCGTCGGAAGAACCTCGGCTGTCAACTCAAGGCTCTCGCCTACTTTGAGAGTGCCCGTCTGCGGAGTAACCTTGATGCTTTCAGCGGGTGTCGGGATGACCGTGACCGCACAAGTCGCGCTTACCTTGTCTTCTCCCGAGCCGCATGATGCCGTGATCGTCACCTCACCGAGGGCGAGTGCCGTGACATTGCCGTTCCCATCCACCGTGGCGATGGCAGTATCGCTCGATGTCCAGGTGACAGTCTTGTCGGTAGCGTCCGTCGGAAGAACCTCGGCTGTCAACTCAAGGCTCTCGCCTACTTTGAGAGTGCCCGTCTGCGGAGTAACCTTGATGCTTTCAGCGGGTGTCGGGATGACCGTGACCGCACAAGTCGCGCTTACCTTGTCTTCTCCCGAGCCGCATGATGCCGTGATCGTCACCTCACCGAGGGCGAGTGCCGTGACATTGCCGTTCCCATCCACCGTGGCGATGGCAGTATCGCTCGATGTCCAGGTGACAGTCTTGTCGGTAGCGTCCGTCGGAAGAACCTCGGCTGTCAACTCAAGGCTCTCGCCTACTTTGAGAGTGCCCGTCTGCGGAGTAACCTTGATGCTTTCAGCGGGTGTCGGGATGACCGTGACCACGCAGGTGGCGCTTACCTTGTCTTCTCCCGAGCCGCAGGATGCCGTGATCGTCACCTCACCCAGGGCGAGTGCCGTGACCTTGCCGTTTGCATCAACAGTGGCTTTAGCTGGATCGCTTGTGCTCCAGTTGATCGTCTTGTCGGTGGCATCCTCCGGAAGAACAGTGGCTATCAAATCAAGGATCTGGCCTACTTTGAGGGAGGCCTTGTCAGGGGTCAATGTTATGCTCGTGACAGGTTGAGTTACGGTCACGTCACAGGATGCCGTTAGTCCATTGGAGGACGTGGCCGTTATGGTGCAATTACCTTGGCTGATCGCTTTAACCACTCCGTTCTGGTCTACAGTGGCAATCGACTCGTCACTCGATGTCCAGATGACGGTCTTATCGGTGGCATTCTCTGGAAGAACCTCGGCCATCAAATCAAGGGTATCGCCTACTTTGAGGGAGGCCTTGTCAGGGGTCAAATTTATGCCAGTAACCAGTGTCGGGTTCACGGTGACGAAGCAGGTAGCTTTCTTATCTCCGCAAGAGGCGGTGATTATTACCTCACCGACAGCCAGACCTTTAACCTGAGCCGTACCATGACCATTATCATCTACTATAACATCCTCTACTGTAGCGATGCCGGACGTACTGTAGGACCATTCGATGGTCTTGTCAGTGGCATTGTATGGTGTAATTTCAATCGTTACCTCTGTGCTCTGTCCGACTTCAAGAGAAACCTTATCCGGATTCAGTGAGATATTTTCTACAGGAGTCTCAACCACTTTTACTGTGGGCGAGGCCGTCTTTCTATTTATGGTAGTAACGTTGATCTTAGCGGTTCCAAGACTTATTCCTGTCACTTCAGCGGTATTTACCCCAACAGGCGTTACTGTTGCAACGTCATCATCAGAAGATTCCCAAGTCAGTGTCTTGACCGTGGTATAAGTAGGAAAGAATGTAACCGTCAACTGCTTGGAGCCGCCAACTTGCACTTGCGTACCGCTCACAGTGATTGAAACCGGAAGAACACCTAAAGGTGTTGAAGAATTGCTCACAGTTACATCCTTATCACCGGGTCCTACAAACTTGATTTGCGTAATGTCAACGTTGCCTCCTTTGTAGTCACTGGAGACATTGACAGACAACTTGGCAACTGGACCAGAGATTGGCGCAGGAACAGCCTCACCGGAAAATGCACCAAAGATCAATTGATTACCCTTGAGATTGGTTACCAACCGATAATTCTTCTCAACAAGTTCTGGAGTAAGCGTCATCTCGCCGAAGCTAACGCCTGTCGGGAGAGTGATTCTTCCTTCAAAGCCAAAACAATCATTGACGCTTTCGAGCATGAGATCAAGCGTCGGCGTTGTGCCGGGCTCAAGGGCTGAGTATGGCGCTTCGACGTACAGGGTATTTTCGGCGGCGGCTGGGGCGGTAAAGGCCAGCAGCAGCGTCAGGATGGTGTAGAGTTTGTATAGTGGTCTCATAATGTCTGGATCCTTCTGATTTCGACGTGTAGGTTATGACGGGTTAGTAATCGGGTGAAAATGAAAAACTGCAAGAAGCGGTTTCGTGAGGCTCATCGGGGCCTTACGAAACCGATCCTTGCAGCTGATCTATCTATCAATATGGAGTTTCATGTTTAAGGGTTATTTGACAGCGATTTTAATGGCATGGCCGTTGACATCGACAATGTAGATGCCTGCGGGCAGCGCTACGGTCTCCGAATCAGAGGCAGCCACAAACGAACTCAGCGTGATGCCGTCGATGGTGTAGACGGTGACGGTCTTGCCAGCGGCGTTGCTGATCAGCAAACCGTCGGCCACACCCTTGACATCGGCATTGCTATCGGTTACCGTAGCCACTCCCGAGGAGCTGAGGTCGACTCTTGTGGAGAGGCCATGGCTGTTGGAAGCAATATCGGAAGCCACGATACCGAAGATCTCGATCTCGCCTATCTCGGAAGCATCGCCCTCTACCAACAGCTCGACGAGTGACTCAGCCGAGGGAGCAAACGCGGAGTTGTTGAGATCGAAGAGCACTATTCGCATCGTGCGCTCGTCGATGCGACGAGTGCTCAATGCATGGTTAGCGGCACGCGGACCAGCATTGACGGCCTTGAGGGTCATCCCCTCGGGCACGCGGATATTGGCCTGCATAGCCACGTATTCGATGCTGTTGGAGAGGCCTACGGGCACTACATAGCCGGCGGAGGATGTAGAGCTGATTGCGCCGATCACGAGGGCGTCGCTCACACCGTTGCTTGAGCGCACACGAAGCGGGCTTGCATTAGTCGCAGCCCCCGGATTCTGTCTGAGCACTTCCTTCACAGCAGCTGAAGCATCGGAGATCGACAAATCGCCATCCTTATTCACATTGGCACCAACCTTATAGAACTCCAGCCAGAGACTGTCTTTTTCGAGGCCGCCCTCTTCGAGTCCACGGCCCTTACGATCGTTCCAGTTGGCGAGGCTGTACTTATTTTCCACGACATAGTTGGCGATATTCACAGCGTCGGAGATATCGAAGCGTCCGTCCCAGTTTGCATCAGCCACCTGAGGATAGACGTCCAGAGTGCCGTCGTGGTAGAATTTCTGATCTGTCTCGACGTGTATAGGAGTGCGACCTACGGCCTTGAGCAGCAGAGTACCGTCATGCAAAGTATCATGCGTTGCTACTACCGGATTTCCGCAGCTCCAAGTCGGAGTCTGTCCTTCCAGAGGCATTTTCGAAGAAATCTTGTAGGTGTTTCCAGGAATGTATTCGGGCATTTGTGTGGGCTGGGTCATGATAATGCCCGGCTCAATTCGATTCTCATGCACTTTCCAGAGACCCTTGTAGGCGTCAAGGGTTTTTGCCTGCACATAGATCTTACATTGAGGTTCAGTCAGATTTGCTTCTCCTATAATTGTTGGAGTTTTCTCTGTATAAACCTTGATAATGGATAGAACCTCGCAATCATCGAAAGCATTTTCGCCAATCTCCTTTAGTGATTTTGGCAGAGAAACCACATTCAGTTTTTGGCAATAATACATTGCCTCCTTACCGATTTTCTCCACACCCTCGGGGATATTTATCTCCTCGAGCTCAATGCAATTTTTCAAAGCATAGTCGTCGATAAGCCTCAATTTCCAGTTTTCGGAGCGTTCGAATTTGCGAAGATGTCGGCAATCCATTAATGCACCCATGCAAAGTTCCTCGATATTATCGTGCATTCGAATCGACAAAAGTCCACGGCAATCTTTGAGCACTTCGGGATTCAAGCGTGTGACGAGTGGGGGCACTACAAAATACGTCAATCCATAGCAGTTGGCGAAAGCGCGTTCGCCCATGTTGGTTATGGATGCGGGCAGCTCGATTGCAGCTAAGTTTTTGCAACCGTTGAAAGCCTCCTGTCCGATATCGAACACCGTTTCGGGGATAGTGATACCTACGAGAGTAAGATCATCTTCGAAAGCATCATTACCGATTCGAATGACTTTGTAAGGCTGTCCAAAATATACGCTCTCGGGGTCTGTGTTGACAACAAATTCCGGCACTTCATAGGAAACGAGAGGGTCCTTATACACCTCGGCGGGCCCTGCCACCTCGCAATAAGGAATAGGCTTATTGGCGAGAACCCTGAAACGAAGACCATTTTTCACCTCCAGCACTCTTTCCAAATGCGTAAGGGAATCATCTTTAGCGATGATTTTATAGAAAAGAGCCCATGGGGTTTTTCCCTTCACATTCTCAAGGAGAGCATTCGGAGTATAAAGCTCTGCCTTCTTGCTGGAATATACCTTGGGAGAGAAGAAAGCCTCATCAAATGTTTTCGGCATTTCTGCATGATAAGTAACAGTGAGGGCACTATCACAGTCGACGAAAACTCGACTTCCATTTTCCAACGAGGCAGGAAGAGAAATCTCTTTTACACCTTTGCACCCTCCGAAAGACCCGTCACCAATTGACAGGATTCCTTCTGGAAGCTCTATCTCTGTAAGGCTCTTGCATCCATTGAATGCCTGATCTGGAATCGCTGTCAATGAGGCAGGGAAATTGATGGACGGTAATTCAGCACATCCTCTGAGTGCGCCCTCTCCTAATGACAGCAGGCCCTCCGGGAGAGACACCGGTGAAGGACTAATACTATCCAGATTCCAAACGACTGGATATTCATCTAACGCCTTCTCATATGTGCCATATAGAAGCACCTCCACTTCTCGAACGCCGTTAAAGCGCTGTTGAAAGCAATCATTGAAGGCGTAGTCGCCAATAGAGGTGACAGCGTCACCCATTTTTACATCTAAAAGGTGGGTACAGCCATCAAAAGCATGAGCTCCAATTGTCTTGACATTCTTCCCTATCTTTACCGAGTTGAGACCATAGATAAAGTAGTGGTATAAGTTTTCATAGGTTTCTTTGCCGGGGCCGAAATACCTATTTGAATTGGAATCACAACCGTAAAAAGCATAGTCGCCAATTGATTCTACAGATTCGGGAATTTCGATAGAAAGATTGAAATTCTCATCCGATATTTCTTCAAAGGTACCAAATTGTCCTTCCGAGAAACATTTGTAGAATGTGTAGGGATTAATCTTTTTCAAGCCCGAAGGGAGTGTCAATGCCATAATCTTGCTGCAATCCATGAAGGCAGAGTCGCCTATCTCCTCTATACTTTCAGGGAAGGCAAGGGAGGTAAGGCCTGAGGATTTGAAGGCACTGTTTCCAATCTTCTTCAAACTATCGGGAAACTCTACCGATGTAAGATTCTGACAGCTGTCGAAAGCATGGTCGCCAATGGTCTTGAGAGTGGCAGGCAGCTCTATCTCCTCAAGACCGTGGAGATTGGCAAATGCGTATGGTGCCAAAGAGTCAATAGCTGCTAAGTTGAAATTATCGAAGGCAGGCCCCAGACTAACACAATTGTTGAAAGCGTAAGAACCGATACTGCCCATCTCCTCGGGTTCAACTTCTTTGACCCATGTCACCTGGTTCAAATCTTTACAGTTGTTAAATGCATATTCACCTATTGTTACCGCTGGGTTTCCAAAAGAAATGTTGCTGAGGCCCCCATAACTACGTTCATCTTCCCAATAGCAATTATCAAAAGCGTGAGCACCAATGTGTGTCACCGTTGCCGGGAAATCAACAACACTTAAGTTAAAGCAATTTGAGCAGGCGTAGTCTCCGATTATTTTGACGCTCTCAGGGATAGTTAAATCATAAATACCCGAAGGAGCGCGAAGTAATGTGGTGCGAGCTTTATCCAAGAGCAACTGCCAAGATTCATCAGAGGAATATCTCTCATTATCTCCCTCGACCACTATTCCTGTCATATAAATGCATCCGGCAAACCAATTGTCCTGAAGGTCTTGAACAAAATCCGGATAAATGATTACTTCTCCTATTCCTGTGCAGCCTGCATAAACAAATTCACCCATCTCTACATTGATCAAGTCAGCATACGACAAGGAAGTGCAGTTTTCGAATGCACGTGAGCCTATTTCTTGCAGGGATGCAGGGAACTCCACATATCCCAATGCGCCACAGTTGGCGAAAGCGCCATCGTGTATTTTGACGACCCCTTCGGCGATTATAGCTTCTGTAATATTAGGTAGGGCAGAGATAACCTCCCTGCAGTCTTCATTATTGTATATTATTCCATCCACCAAATATCCTTCACCATCATAGAGCGTGCCGAAATCCTCAAGATTATAGCATCCCAAGAATGTATTTTCCTTTTTAGATGTGATGTTGTTAAGATTCTCGATTGATGAAAGTTCTGAGCAGTAGGCAAACGCATAGTCGGGCAGTTCTGTCATATTCTCGCTGAGCGTGATACCCGGCATGTGAGTGCATCCTTGGAAAGCCCCGACACCTATGGAGGTAAGAGAATCGGGAAGCGTCAGATCATTATTTTCAACATAACTTTTACCATCTCCAACATAACAGGGTGCTTTCGGACAGCTCATGCAATTCTGGAAAGCATAATCTCCAATCGTGGACACCGAATTTCCAAACTCAATCTGCCCAAGATGGCGGCAGCCGTCGAAAGCATGCGCTCCAATCGATATAACGCCGTCGCCTATTATTACCTCAGTCAAACCAGTATAATGTTTAGGGACGTCGTTTTTTCGAATAAATTCATGTATGTAACATCCAGCAAAAGCATACTCTCCTATGCTTGTCACGTTGTCGGGAATCGTGACTGAAGTAATGTTCCAACAGCCTTGAAATGCATGATCCCCAATCGAATTTACTTGGGCGGGAAGTTCGCTAAGACTAAGCCATTCACACCCATAGAAGGTGTAAGGATTTACCCTCTCAAGATTAGGAGGCAACACGAGGGTAGGCAGCTCTTTACACTGATAAAAAGCTGAATCTCCTATTGCTGTTACCTTATCCGGAATGTTGATTGAAACCAACGCAGAGCAATTCATAAACATGCTTTGGCTCACTCCAGTCAAATCATCCGGAAGAGCAACAGTCTTGAGGTTGCTACAATTCTGGAACGCTCCCGAACCAAATTCACCGGCTGAGCCGTTTATAGTTACTGCTTCAAGTTGCGGATTATTAGCGAAGGCGTTGTTTCCTATAGATGTCTCATCGCTGTGGATTGTCACAGTGTTGGTATGCCATCTGTCCAGATAATCATTAAGTTTCGCCATTAGAGCGTCCTCAAGGGATTCAACATTCCAATTATGCCACAAACTATCATAGTTGTCGAATAAAGATTTGGGGTACATCCAATACAAATTGTCTAGAAAGATTCTTCCCTCGTTGACACCTTGTGTATGTTCCCTGCTTCTATGGAAACAATTGGTGAAGGCATTATCTCCGATGCTCTCTATTGATGAGGGTATATCCAATCTCATCAGGTTGCAATCGGCAAACGCATAATTCCCAATACGTCCCTTTTTGTCGGTGGCAGGCGTCGGATTTTTGAGACCGTTGCCAGTCAATTCCTCGCCTATTGTGATCAATTCCAAGAACTGGCAACCGGCAAAGGCATAGTCGTCAATAACACAGCTCGGATTGGGTATTTTGACCTTTGTTAATCCATATACCCTCTTAACTTGCTTATTATTATCTTCCTTACTATCTTCGAAAGTTTCCAAGTAACAACCTTCGAAAGCGTGTTTACCGATATACTCCACGGCAGCTGGGAGTAAAAGATAATTTTCCAAACCCGCCCGTCTTCCTCCATATCCATAAAATGGATAATCAATCTCTCCTACAAGTCCTGTATTAGCTTGTAGCGGCCATTGATCACCCTCAGTATAATGTCCTGTGGTGAGATTATGGCAATTTCTGAAAGCATAGTTGCCGATATGGGTGAGATTCTCGGAAAATCTGACAAAACCCAAGTTATGGAGCACCTTATTTTCGCACATATTGAAGGCATAATCCTCGATTCGGGTAATGGAGTCGCCCATAATCACCGAGCGAATTTTCGGGCAGTCGTCGAAAGCCATCTTACCGATGGCCGTAACGGTATATTCTTCGCCGGTGTCTGGATCAATCACTTTATCAGGGATGAGGATATCTTCCAATTCCATATAGGATTGATCGAATACCACTTCCACCGTCTTATCCTCTTCTGAGGTGATATGATAAGACAATATGAGTGGTTTTTCCAGATATATCACTCTCCAACCCACTTCGGGTGATTCGCCAAGGTCGTATACAGAATACTGGTATCCCAAGTTATAAGGGATGTCTGATTGATCCGGATAGGAATATTTAAATTCGCCGTCGACTGCCGCCAGCATAGGAAGTGCCATGGAGAGCAGGACCACGAAGCTTATCAATAGACGTTTCATAATTTTAGTATAGCTCGTTGCAATAATTATCGGTTAAACTGTAAATGCGTAAATTAAAGCGTAAAGATAGAAACTTTATTGCTATAATTCAAGCATATAAATCTAAAATTAATCAAATTTAACACAATTTAACCTCTTGCGTTATAATTCGCGCCCAAAGGGGAGGAAAAGAAAGCGCGACCCTGTGCGGATCGCGCTTTCAGTATACGTATAAAATTGTCAGCGATAGCGGGGAATATCAGCCGAAGTAGCCGTTGGAGAATATGCCGTTGTAAGGAGAATCTTTCGGCAGATTGGGCGTGAGATCGGGCTTGCGCTCGGGCTGCCACGTGCGCACCTTGATGATGGGCTCGTCGGGGTTGAGGAAATCTACCATCAGATAGAGATAGCCCACATCGCCGTAAGACGACGAGAAATACTCCTGGCGCAGCTGTATGCCGTAGGTATCCTCGCCCACATCCACGGCCCCGACATCGGTGTTGGCGAAACGGATGTTGATAAACTGGTTGGAGGCGAAGCAGCGCTTCAGCTGGGCCATATACTCGGCTTTCGTCTTGCGCGCATACGTGACGTGCTCCTTATTTTCGATGATCTGGGCATCACCTTCGCGACGCTTCTCGGCTTTCTTAACCACATGACCTACAATGATTACGGCATCATCGTCGAACATCGTCTCGATGAAGTCGAGACGCTTCAGCGCGAAGGCCGTCTTGTAGTTTTCGAGGAAGGTCACCACCACCATCTTCATGTAGTCTGACCATGCCTCACCCTGCATCGAGAAGATATCTTTGCGGGCCACGCTCCCGAGGCCGAAGGCGAGGCTCTCGATGAGTCCGTCGGAATTGAACGTGAAGGTGACGTCTTCGGTAAACTTGCGCTTGCCACCCTCGAAACTGAATTGCATCGGAATGGAGCGGCACACCACCCTCTCCTTCATGGGATAGAACTCGTAGGTGTCGCGCGTGGCCTGTCCCAGGATCTTGGCGTTGCCGTAGTGGATGAGTCGGTCGAACATGTCGTGGCCCTCGGCGGTGAAGAGATCAGACAAGCCGCCGTATTGCTTCTTACCGATGGCCTCCACGATGCGGGCTATCGCCTTGGCGTAGGCCTGCGACTCGCTGCGGGGCAACGCCGTGACCCCCTCGCGTGCTCCGGCCGCCACAGCCTCCTTGAAGGCCTGCGTCTCCTTCTTATCGCTCTTCAACTCCTTGGCGCTGTTGGTGAGAGTGACGTGGGCGTTGGGCACGAGTCCCGCGCCGTTGAAGCCTTCGAGAAGGGGCTGGAACTCCGGCACGAGATGGTTTTCGTCGGGGAAACGGTATTCGATATCGAGGGCGAGCGGGTCAAGCGGAGTGGTGGGCGAGACCTCGATCTCCGACATGCCGTCGCGCGCTATGAGCACGGGCGACTGACCCTGCGAGCCGCGCCAATAGCTGAAGCCGATGCTCGTGACGGGCTCACCCTTGTAGTGGGCCATCAGGGAGATGGTGCGACCGCCGGCATCGTCGGGCTTCGAGACGTCGGCTATGCCGAATTTCACGCCGGCGCAGATGTCGCGCATCTGCTCTGGAATCCACGTGGAGAGCAGACGCTCCGTGCCATCGATATCCACTTTGAGGGTGCGGGCGTCGGGCAAGCTGCCGAGCACGACGTAGGCCTGGTAGAGATAGCGCAGGGCGAGGTCGATCTTTCCGGCCTCCTCGGCGCGCATACCCTCGCGGGCGAGGTTGGCCACATTGTCGCGGCGACGCTCAAACATCTTCTCCACCTGCGAACGTTTCAGATAGGTCATCGCCTTGAATTCCGGGGCTTTATCGGAGAGCCAGATAGTCTCCACCCCTTCGAGGTTGGCGGGGGCGGAGTAGCTCTTCACCACGAGTTGCATCTGCGAGTTGGAGTCGATCGAGCCGTCGCTGTTGATGGTCTCGCTCTCGTGCAGCGACGAAGAAGCGGCGATGTTGACTGAGATTTTGGTGGTCATATTCCCGAGTGCGGCCTGCATGGCCGTCTGGCGGTCGGGGCCTGTGCCTGTGCCGTAGATATAGTCGGGGTTGTCCATGATGGCCTGTGCGGCTTTTTCGGCGGCGTCAGGCTTGGCGGCGTAGGCTCCCGGGGCTCCGCAGAGGAGAGCCATGGCAAGGAGGGCCGCGGAGAGTGCAGATCTTATTCTCATCCTGAAATTCATTTCATTATACATATGGAGCGGAAGCAGGTCAAGTCGATACTTCCGATTTTATATGCAAAATTATAAAATTTTCACCACTTTTTGCCGCATTAAGGATTTTTTTATAAATTTGCTGAATATTTGACTTATGTTTCATATTCAACTCATATGAGCCGATTTTACAAATTACTGTTTTTCCTTGTTCTGCTGACGGCCTTGCCGTCGGAGGCACAGAAACTGGCAATCCGCGATTTCGAGGCGCGACCTCAGGATATGGATGCCCAGAGCAACACCCTCGAACGCAGGGACCGCAACGGAAAGCGAGCGGCGATCATCAAGATCTACACCTCGCTGCCAAGTTCAGAACTCACTTTCGGAGGCTCCGGCCAAGGTTTCGTGGCTCAGGAGCAGCATGGCCCCGGCCAGGTGTGGCTCTACATTCCGAGAGCCTCGCAGAAGGTGACTATCTCCCACCCCAAGTATGACCCCCTCTCTTTCTATTATCCTGCCGACATCAAGGAGGGGCGCGTCTATTCGATGATTCTCTCGCCCGAAGGTAAGGAGGTGTCGCTCTCCGCATCGGCACGCAACGCCGAGATCTGGATCGACGGCGACAGCATCGGTGTGAGCCCGCTCAACACTTACATTCCTTACGGCACACATGCCGTGCGCGCCAAATTGGGCAGCCTCCTCTTCGACGACGACATCACCGTTGAGAAGGAGGGCCCGGCGCAGTTCAGCCTCCCGATGGAGGATGAAAACCTCAAGTATGGCGACGTGATAATCGACGTAGACAATGGCGCGGAGCTCTGGTTTCAGGGTCGCCGCGAGGGTATCGGCCAGTTTGTCACCCGCCTGCGCGGCGACGACTATGTGATCGAGGCGCGCAAGCCTGATCACGAGACGGCCACGACCACCTTCCGCGTAGTGCCCGGACAGGTAAACCGTATCCAGGCCAACACTCCCGTGCCTCATCTTGGCTACCTCAACCTCACCACTATCCCCGAGCATGGCGTTAAGGTGACCCAGGCCGACACGCTCATCAACACCGAGCGTGAGATGCAGCTCCCCGTGGCCAATTACGAGTGGACATTCTCGCGCCGTGGCTACAACCCTGTGACGCGCCGCTTCCACATCACGCGCGGCGAGACGCTCGTAGATACGGTTGTGCTCCACAAGATTCAGTATGTGCCGCGCAACACCGTCTACGGCGCGGTGGCGTTCACGGCCGCGCAGCGTTGCGGGGTGGCCTTCACCGTGGGGGGCATGTGGCAGGGAATCGATCTCTCAGCCACTTACACGCTTGGCTTGGGGCGCACAAAGAGCGTCAACTGGTATGGCGACGACGATAATATCCTCGACCAGATAACTTCTTATCGTGTAGACGAATGGGGCATCCGCGCGGGCTATTGCCTGCGTTTCGCCGAGCGTTTCGGCCTCACGCCGCAGCTCGGTTTCGTGCAGCAGCGTCTCATCGCGAAGAAGAGCGCGGGCGATAATTTCACCGTCAACAACCTCTCGATCGGCGCACGCCTTGCATGGTATCCCGTGCCTCACTTCGGAGTGTTCCTCACCCCCGAATATGCCATTCCGCTGGGCTCGAGGGGCGACATCGTAAACGTGTGCAAGCTTGCCGACGTGACACGCGGCGGCTTCCGCGCCTCGGTGGGCGTGGCGGTAAATCTTTAGTAAGTAACCTACTCACAACATTCAGCAAATGAAACTGATACAATATTTCGCGGGGGCGGCCTTGATGGGGCTCACGGCTATTTTGGGGAGCTGCTCCAGCAATGTGGAGCAAGGGCTCTATGCCGCCAGCGATTCAAACATACAGCTATCTGTGGCGGCCTCAGGGTTTGAGAACGGGCTCCTGAAGGTGGGGTCGGCCCAATCGGCCGCCGTCTTCACCGTCACCAGCACTACGCGCTGGATTGTAGACGTAACCGACTGCGAGGGGGCGTGGTGCCAGATCATATACGGCGACACTCCCTCCGACGCCACGGGCCACATCGGCGACGGCTATTTCTATATAGAGACTGCCGCCAACCGCACGCCTGAGATACGCAAGTGTCTCGTGACGGTGTATGCCGTGGAGCGCGACGGCACGAAGGTGCCCGGCAAGAGCATCGAGATCAACATCGAGCAGGATCGACAGAGCATCGACGTAGACTATGCGAGCTATATCATATCTGCCTTCGGCACCAATCCCGACACGGAGCCGCTCGTGAAGGTAACGGCCAACCAGGCATGGGTTTACACCTGCTCGCATCCGTGGGTTACGGTGATTCCAGGGCCGGGATTGTCTGGTGACGGCTTCACGCCTGCCGAGGGGTCGTCGGAAGAAGTTGAGACGAGCTTCCGCATCAAGGTGGAGCCCAACCCGGGCACATCGGTGCGCTTCGCGGAGGTGGTGCTGAGCAGCCCGACATGGTCGTTTACCCCCATCAGGCTGAACGTGACGCAGGAGGGCTCCACGGAGACTTTCTTCATCATCCCGTCGAACGTGCCTGTAGTGCCTTACGAGGGGGATGTGGTGGAATTCCTGGTTTACTCGCCACACGACGCTTGGACTATCCAGGCTGTGTCGGTGGGCAACTGGATCTCACTCTCCCAGACTTCGGGCGAGGCTTCTTCGCAACCTGTCAGCGTGCAGGCTTTTGTGGCTCCCAATGATTCGCCTGACGCTCGCGAGGCGAGGATCGTCTTGACGCGCGACAGCGACATGACGGAGTTTGTAATCGCGGTGAGCCAGAAGGGCAATCCGTCGGCCGGCGGACCGGGCACTGTGGTGCCTAATCCGGGCGACAACACGCCTCCGTCGGCAAATTGAATCAACTTTAAAAGATAGAACATCATGAGTAACATAAAAATAGCAATACTGACTATGCTGACAGCGCTCCTTGCGCTGCCGGCCGTCGCCCTGGGCCAGACTGTGATGCCGGGCGAGGAGTTTGAGTATAATGGCATCACTTATTGCGTCACGGATACGCTGCCGGCTACGTGTGGCGTAGCGAGATATGAGGGCTACGACTGGGAGGTGACGGTGCCGACTACGGCCTACTACCAGGAGCGCGCCTTCGAAGTGACCAGCATCAACAGTTATGCCTTCTACGAGTGTGGAATGTTGAGGTACATCGAATTGCCAACAAGCTTGACTGCCGTAGCCGAGAAGGCTTTTGCAGGCTGTAATAGTCTTCAGGAGATTATTTTGCCTGAGGGTGTCACTGCAGTCGGAGAGTGGGCTTTCAGCGGGTGTCTGGGTCTTTCAAACGTTGTTTTGCCCGAGAGTCTTATATCTATCGGCGATGAGGCTTTCTCCCAGTGTCTGTCATTGACAAGTATCACCCTCCCCGATCAGGTCGCCTCAATCGGTTACGCCACTTTCCATGATTGCACGCGCCTTGCAGAGGTAAAACTCCCTTCGTCATTGAAAACTATCGGCACGGAGGCTTTCTCTGGGTGTCTGGTTCTTGGCGAGATGATTATGCCAGCAGAATTGACAACTATTGGAGATTCTGCGTTCGAGTTCTGTAATGGCCTCTCTTACTTGACTTTTCTTGGCAACAACCTTACCACGATTGGGGAAAAAGCTTTCCGAGATTGCCGGAGCCTCACGCATGTGAGTCTGCCGGAAGGATTGACATCGATAGGTTATTATTCTTTTCTGGAGTGTACTTCTCTGGTTGAGGTGATATTACCTTCAACTTTGCAACAACTCGGTGAAGGGATATTTGAAAATTGTACATCTCTCTATTATATCGTGTTGCCTATGTTTGATGCCTCAAATCCTGAGTCCGGCCTTGATTACATCCCTTCCCGTACATTTTCTAATTGCCAAAGCCTTCAGAGTGTGGAGATTCCTGAAGGTGTGATAGCCATAGGTGACTATGCGTTCTACAGGTGCGAAAGTTTAGTTGATCTGAATCTGCCGAAGAGTCTGGAAAGAATCAGTGACCTTGCCTTTTTCAATTGCACCGCCCTTCAACTTCTCGATATGTCGGAATGTGGTCTTGAAACAATCCAAGAAATGGCTTTTGCCGAATGTACGGGTCTGATGGAGATTAAATTCCCTGACACCCTGAGTCAGATCGGATCATACGCCTTTCATTATTGCAATTCGCTCCAGGAGCTCATTCTTCCAGGAGGTCTTCAAATTATAGAGCCGGAAGCATTCAGTGCCTGCGGTGCTCTTAATCTTGTGAGATTTCCCTATGGACTGCTGGAGATTGGCAATAATGCCTTCGCCTACTGTAGCAACCTTTCATTTATTGAGTTTCCACCCTCAATGGTCACTATCGGTCCTGGTGCCTTCTATGGCTGTCAATACCTTTCCTCGCTTACCTTACCGGAGGGTTTGATGGAGATCTCCGACCATTGTTTTGCCAATTGTGAAAGTCTTAGAGAACTCTCTATTCCCGCAAGTGTCGAATACATAGGTTCGGGAGCATTTGCGCAATGCTATAACCTTGTAGAGCTGAATTTTCCAGAAGGAAATTTATTGACGATAGGAAGTGAAGCGTTTGCCCGTTGTGCTTCGCTCAGACAACTGAGGCTTCCTTCAGGTGTGAATAGAATCGACTACTATGCATTCGGTGATTGCGTAGCACTTGAAGTGCTGCAATTACCCAACACTTTAACATCTATCGGCGGAGAGGCTTTCAACAACTGTCAGAAACTGGTGTCACTGGAATTACCTGAGAATCTGACTCAAATTGGAGAGATGGCCTTCGGATATTGTGAGTCGCTAACTGATTTGAGAATACCTGGTAACCTGGCCAACGTTGCAAACTATGCTTTCTATGATTGTGTGAAGCTTAAGAATCTGCAAATCGAAGAGGGTGTCAGCACAATCGGCAACTATGCTTTTGCCGGCTGCTGGAAACTGCAAAACCTCACACTTCCTTCTACGATAAGCCGAATCGGATACAATGCTTTCGATGAAGGCCGTGAACTCTCATCGGTGAGTATTGCAAGCTCTTTTAGCGGCTATAACACGACATTCAGTAAATGCGACCGTATCACTTCGCTTTACTGGAAGGGGACGGAGCCGATACAGCAGAGC
>CAZGJH010000050.1:9863-16221 GCA_964525735.1 uncultured Sangeribacter sp. | reverse complement strand
TGTAGAATGCGAGCACCGGAAGCACAGCGCCGTTCATGGTCATCGACACCGACATCTTGTTCAATGGAATACCATCGAAAAGCACCTTCATATCCTC
The DNA here is from genome assembly GCA_964525735.1 of uncultured Sangeribacter sp. Lineage (GTDB taxonomy): Bacteria > Bacteroidota > Bacteroidia > Bacteroidales > Muribaculaceae > Lepagella. The sequence goes on along the minus strand of CAZGJH010000050.1, from coordinate 16,124 downwards.
AAGCGAGCAGATCGACACACCGGCCTTACCTACGTCGCCTACCACACGCTCATGGTTGGCGTCGTAGCCACGGTGAGTGGGAAGGTCGAAGGCCACTGAAAGACCCTTCTGGCCTGATGCAAGGTTGCGGCGATAGAATGCGTTCGACTCGGCTGCCGTAGAGAAGCCGGCATACTGACGGATGGTCCAGGGACGCAGAGGATACATCGCGCTGTAAGGGCCACGCAAGAAGGGGGGCAGACCCGAAACGAAGTCGAGGTGCTCAAGACCATTCAGGTCTTCTTCCGTATAGACAGGTTTTACCGGGATCAGCTCCGCAGTAATCCATTCTGCCTCCTTACCGTTGGAGGCCGGAGCAGCATGTTTTTCTGCCACCGCTGCTTCTATATTGATATCTTTGAAATTCGGTCTCATATTCAGTCGAGGAGTTTTGCGTTAAACTTGATAAGAGTATCCAGCACATTCACTCTTACATGAATGAATTCTTCGATACCCTGGGCCTTCAATTCTTCCATGCAGGCGGGAGCGCCGGCCACTACAAACATTGCGCGGCCGTCAAGCTCCTTGAATGCCTCGGGAGCATATTGTGCGTATTCATCGTCGCTTGAGCAGAGCACTACTACGTCGGCGCCCTTCTCGATTGCGGCATCCACACCCTCTTTTACTGTGTTGAATCCGATATTGTCGATAATCTCGTAGCCGGCGCAGCCGAAGAAGTTGGCCGAGAACTGTGCACGTGCCAGACGCATAGCCAAATTGCCGATTGTGAGCATGAATACTTTCGGACGCTTGCCGCTACGCTCTGTGTCAAGACGCAACTGCTCGAACTGGCTGGCAGCACGATCGAAAATAAGCGACTCCACTGCGCCATCTTCTACCTCTGCTGAGCAGCCGCAGCCACATGCCTTGCCATCTTTCTCAATCTTGTCGAGGGCCTTCTCGTTGAAGTTGGGATACTGGTTGGTGCCGAGAAGAATCTCTTTACGACGCGCTACGTCTACATGACGCTTCACGCCGCTTTCGTTCACAGCCTTCTGCACCTCGCCCTTTCTGAGAGCTACGAGGAAACCGCCCTCATCTTCAATCTTGTTGAAAAGCTCCCAAGCCACTTTGGCGATAGAAGCTGTGAGGTTCTCGATGTAATATGAACCACCGGCGGGGTCAACCACCTTGTTGAGGTGGCTCTCCTCGCGGAGAAGGAGCTGCTGATTGCGTGCGATACGCTCGCTGAATTCATCAGGCTGCTTATACTGAAGGTCAAACGGAAGTGTCTCGATCGAATCAACACCTGCGAGAGCTGCGCTCATGGTCTCTGTCATCGAGCGGAGCAGGTTCACGTGTGCGTCGTAGATAGTCTGGTTAAACTGGCTTGTCACAGCGTGCACCATCATCTTGCAGCATTCATCTTCTGCGCCATAGGCCTTCACGATCTCAGCCCAGAGCATACGGGCTGCACGGAATTTTGCCAACTCCATGAAATAGTTGGAAGAGATGCCCATGTTGAATTTGATGCGTGAAGCCACCTCGCAAGGAGTCAGGCCTGCATCTGTGAGAAGTGTCATCCACTCTGCGCCCCAAGCAAGAGCGTAGCCGAGCTCCTGTGTGATATAAGCGCCGGCGTTGTTGAGCATATATGAATCTACTGCAAAGCAGCGAAGACCAGCCACAGGCTTAACAGTCTCATACATTTTGAGAGCCTCCTCCTTGATATCGCGCGGGAAGTCGAGGCCATGACGGAGAAGACGCTTGAAGGGGTTGAAATCTATTGAGCCACGGAAATCGTTCTCAAGGCCTTTTTCCTGAAGATAAGCCACCAGCATAGCGGCCACCTCTACAGCCTTGCCCATGCAGCAGGTGATGTTCACCTCGATCTTCTTCAGATCGATATCCTGAAGAATCATTGCGAGCTGCTCCGCGGTCACGTCGCGGCCGAGGCTGATGCCGATCGAATCTACGCCTCTGTCTATTGCGTGGCGAGCTTCACGATTGATCTCCTCGGGTATGCTTGCCGGAATCTGCTGACGTATCAGCCAGTTGTTAGAGTCTTTCGTTCCTCTTACAAACGGGAACTGTCCGGGCAGTGTCCCCATGTGTGGAAGATCCTTAACGTCACTCCTTCTATAGAATGGCATTACGTTGAATCCCTCGTTTGTACGCCATACGAGTTTCTTGTTGAAATCGGCGCCCTTGAGGTCGACATTAATCTTCGCAACCCAATCCTCCGTAGAGGTAGGCTCGAACATGTCGAACAGTTTTTCTTGGTTGTTTGCCATAAATGCGTTCAGCTAATTATAAATAATAGTTTTATCGTCGTTTTTTGATATTGAAGCTGTCTTTACTTTTCCATTTCCATTGAAGACAAGGCTTCGCAACATTGAAGACAAGGCCGTTCAATACTGAAGACAAGGCTTCGCAATGAGAATGTAATGAAAAAGTTTAAACAACTTCGATGCTTAGGAATTTTTACGATTCCTAAGGAATAAAAAAATCTTCCTTGATTCTTAAGGAAGATTTTTTGTTTCCTTAGCAAATGCAAATTTAGCCATTCTATTTCAATTGATGAAATATTTCTCTATTTATTTATTGTTTTGGGCTGAAAATTCCATCATTCTTCGGTGATAAGTCGCTTATTCTCGCATCTTAGCACTCTGCCAGGGAACTCCTCCACCAACTTATGGTTGTGAGTGGCCATCACGACACAATGCCCGTTTTTAGCCAACGAATGGAGAAGTGTCACGATCTGATAGCCCGTCTGAGGGTCGAGATTTCCCGTCGGCTCATCGGCCAAAACCAGTTCAGGTTTGTTCAGCAGGGCTCGCGCTATCACTATGCGCTGTTGCTCGCCTCCACTCAATTCATGGGGCATTTTGTAGCTCTTGTTGGCCATACCTACCGCTGCGAGCACCTCCTCTATCCTGTTCTCCATTTCGGTAGAATTTTTCCATCCCGTGGCGCGTAGCACAAAGCGCAGATTGCCGCTCACCGAACGATCCTGCAGCAATTGAAAATCCTGAAACACGATCCCTATCTTTCTCCTAAGATAAGGTATGTTCTTGTTCTTCATGTGCAGAAGATCGTAGCCGAGCACCTCGGCCGTCTCGCCATGCTGAATCGGCACATCGGCATACATTGATTTCATCAGGCTGCTCTTTCCGCTTCCCACTCTTCCCAAAAGGTAGTTGAATTCGCCGGTTGAAAGGGAGAAGTCTACCTCCTTCAACACGCTTTTGGCTGCTCGTTCAATTTCTACACCTTTATATTTTACGATTATACCCATGAAAATGTGAATATTCTTTTTACAGCATCAGAAGTCTGTAATCGTAACGAATTACCACTCTTCCGATTTTAAGTACAAAATTATACAAAAAACTCCAAATAATCTCATCAATTGCGAGATTATTTGGAGTTTCTCTTTAGGTTTTCCTTTAGAAGCTCAGCATCATCATGGCCGTGATACGATTGGCGCAACCATGCTCTCCGTTGAAGTTCATCCTTTTTCCGGCGAGATACTCACACCCTACCTCGAAACGCGGAGTGATGTCCCAGAATACGTTCAACGCTCCGTAGAGGCCATACTTATATTGGCTGTCGTCGGGATTGACACGCGGATAATAGCGTTGCTCTGAAAGACACAATGTCGATCTCACTTTCGTATTGAAATAATAATTTACGCCTGCCACATAGCCTACGGCCGTCGGGGCGTAAAGTCTTCCAGGGTTCCCGGCGTCGGGGATAAGGTCGAAATTGCCGATACCTAAGTCGGCCGTATAAGATTCATGACCCTTTCCTATCGAGGCAATTCCGTATACGTTCATCTGAGGCAAAACCTTCACCACGGTCGACAACTGAGCCGCCCATCCGAGAATATTGTGATTCGTAGAGGTCAGAAGGTCGCGGTAGGCGAGTGTTCTCAACAATCCCGAAAGACGCACGTGGCTGTCGCCGTCGTTCCATTGGAATTGGCCGTAAGCGGCAAAATCGGGCACATAGTCGCTGCAGGCTTTCGTATTCACGCCATCGGCCGATGTCGATGATTCCGGGAACTCTACACCCGCTCCGATCCCCCAGCGATCTTTGAAGGTGTGCATATACCTTATCAGAACTGCCGTATGGGAGGTGACTCCGTTCGCACCCGCACCGTCTATCGTCTCGGGCTCGGCAGCCGTGTCCTCAAATGTCGACTTCGCCAGACCGGCTGTCCAATCGCCGGCAGTGATATAGGCTTTCTTCAGTTTGAAGCCTCTGTATTGATAGCCGGAGAAATCGGCCTGGAAGTAGGCCATGAAATCGCCAAACTTGGTGTCTTTCCCGAATACTGTGAAGAAAAGGCCGGTGCCTGCCGCGTTCGCCGTTAGACTACGCATCGAAGTAGGATCCTTCGGTATCGGAATAAGATAGGGCGAAAATCCGCTCGCCGGAATCGATCCGTTCCAGTCAAAGTAACCACGAAGTCTCACCAATCCGCCGATACCCATGGCCAACTTGCCATTGCGGCTCATCAACATGAAGTAGGGCGCCTTCGGATCCTGGTAATGCCGATACTGGTTGTAGTAAAACATATCGAGCATCTCTCTGATAGAATCACTTTTTGCCACTTCGTTGCCACCCATACTTATTATATGAGTGGAGGCTTTCAGATTTTCGATCTGTTGCTTTTCAGGTGTTAGAGGCTTGGCGAGATCGGTGCTCGCAGAGGTCTGAGCAGATGAAGTAATCACCGGCAACGCAAGAAGACTCAGAGACACTAAGAATGATTTCAACATAGATGTAGGAATTTAAGTGGTGGAACGTGTTGCGTTAACCGTAATTAAGAAGCAATCTAATTAATTCAGGAAAATTCACACATTTTTACCTACCATAACAATATTTTGTGCAAATTTGTTTTACTCGAAGATATAGCGGAGCATCTCCTCAATCTTCCCGACCTCGACAATCTTGATCGAGAATTTGTCTTTCACACCTTTGAGATTTCCCTTCGGAATCACCACAGATTCAAATCCTAATTTCTCTGCTTCAAGCACTCGCTGGTCGATTCGCGTCACGGTACGTATTTCACCCGACAGACCAACTTCTCCTATAAATACAGTCTTACGGGAGACGGCCACATCGAAGTTCGACGACATTATGGCCGCCACAACGGCTAAGTCTATCGCAGGGTCGATCACCTTCAGACCGCCCGCCATATTGAGAAACACGTCTTTCTGCCCCAGCTTGAAACGGGCCCGCTTTTCGAGCACTGCAAGGAGCATGTTGAGGCGCCGCTGATCGTATCCCGTCACAGAACGTTGAGGTGTGCCGTAAGCCGCGCTCGAAACCAAAGCCTGCACCTCTACCATAAACGGACGCACACCCTCTACCGTGACGCCGATTGTGATGCCACTCATCTCCTCCTCCCTGTTATCTGACAGCAGCATCTCGGAAGGATTCTTCACCTCCCGCAAGCCTTTTTGCACCATCTCGTAGATTCCTATCTCTGATGTGGAGCCAAAACGATTCTTTATGGAGCGCAAGATGCGGTAAAGATATTGACGGTCGCCCTCGAATTGCAACACGGTGTCTACGATGTGTTCCAACACCTTCGGACCTGCTATTGCTCCGTCCTTATTTATATGGCCCACCAAAATCACCGGCACCCCGCTCTCTTTTGCATATCTCAACAGAGCGGCCGCGCATTCCCTCACCTGACTGATGCTTCCGGCCGCCGATTCAATCTGCTCGGAAGCGATGGTCTGTATCGAGTCGATTATCAAAAGTTGCGGTTCGGTATTCTCTATCTGGGTGAATATATTCTCAAGGTTGGTTTCACACAGAATCAATGTATTCTCCGACACTTTCCCCAGTCGGTCGGCTCTGAGCTTGAGCTGGCTCGCACTCTCCTCGCCCGAAACGTAAAGTATCTTTTTATTGCGTATCGAAAGAATGTTCTGAAGGAGGAGAGTCGACTTTCCGATACCCGGCTCACCTCCGATCAATGTAAGACTGGCGGCCACCAAACCTCCGCCGAGCACTCTGTTGAGCTCCTCCGAAGGCATATGGATGCGCGGTTCGTCGAGCGGTTGGATATCCGACAATTTTACTGGCGACGACACCATTTTCCGGTTCCCCTTGCTCTCCTTTTTCTTGCTTACGTTTACTTTCTCCTCTACGAAGGTGTTCCATTCTCCACACGAAGGGCACTTGCCCAACCATTTAGGCGATTCAAACCCACACGATTGACAAAAGAACACCGATTTTGTTTTAACTGCCATACCTATTTCATTT
>CAZGJH010000050.1:0-9763 GCA_964525735.1 uncultured Sangeribacter sp. | reverse complement strand
ACACGATTGACAAAAGAACACCGATTTTGTTTTAACTGCCATACCTATTTCATTTAATTAATGTAGGGACGCGATTCTTCGCGTCCACAGCGTCTTTGCAAATCACCTCACAAATTGGGCCAGCGTGATAGCCGTCGCGATAGCCACATTCAGCGATTCAGGTGCATCCATCGGATTTTTCGCCGGAATCAACAACGGATCAGTCACAAGGTCACGAATTTCGGCCGAAATCCCGTTCCCTTCATTCCCCATTACGATAATCCCCGACTGCTTCAACGATGCCTTGAAGATATCCTTGCCATTCAGAAGTGTGCCGTAAACACTCTCTATACCGCTCCCTTCAATCACACTCTTTAAATCCGTATATCTGACTTTCACTCTTCTCAAAGAACCCATCGTGGCTTGCACGGTCTTCGGATTGAAGACGTCCACCGTATCGTAAGAACAGATTATCTCCTTGAAACCAAACCAGTCGGCTGTGCGGATAATCGTGCCGAGGTTCCCCGGGTCTTGCACTCCGTCAATCATCAGATGCAACTTATCTTTGGCCAATGTGATGGGTCTTTCCTCTTCTTCCGGCAAACGGAACACAGCCAACACTTCGGGAGCGGTAGAGAGCGAGGAAATCTTTCGCATCTGCTCGGCAGTGGCTATAAGTATTTTATCGCCGCAATCAGCAGGAAGCTGGGGTCTCCCTTCAAGCCAATCTCGGGTTGCAACGAGGTTTACGAGGCTGAACGCACCCAAGGTATCCAACGCGCATTTTTCCCCCTCGGCAAGAAAAAGCTGATGCTTACGCCGCATTTTCTTTGAAGAAAGAGAGGCTAAAACAGTTATTTTCGATTTCGATAATTCCATTATGAAATATTTTTGAGTCAAAGATAATTTAAATTTTTGAGAACTGAAAAATTTTGTCTACTTTTGTAGGACGAAAACCACCCTACTCCTCAATAATAAGGGAAAACCTCGTGTTTTCCGATCAGAATTGTCAGACAGTCTTTTTTTCCACAAAAAGACGTATTGTAATAACTAAATAAATTTCACTTACATGAAATATATTGGAGCACACGTAAGTGTAGCCGGAGGTGTATCCAATGCGCCATTAGAGGCCCATGCAATCGGTGCCAAGGCGTTTGCACTCTTCACAGGAAGCAGTTCGAGATGGGTATCCAAAGCCATCTCGGATGAGGAAGCGGATCTTTTCAAGGAGAATTGCCGCCTCTATGGCTATACCCCCGACGTTATTCTTCCACATGATAATTTCCTGATAAATCTCGGCAGTCCCGACAAGAAGAAATTGGCTATGTCGCGCAAATCTTTTCTCGATGAGATGCTGCGTTGTGAGCAGTTGGGTCTCAAGCTGCTGAATTTCCATCCAGGAAGCCATCTGAATGAAATTTCTGAAGAGGAGTGTCTCGACAGGATTGCCGAATCTATCAATATCACCCATCAGAAGACCACCGACGTCATAGCCGTGCTTGAAAATGTAGCTGGCCAGGGCAGCAATATGGGGCATACTTTCGAACAGTTGGCCCATATCATTGAAAAGATCGAAGATAAATCGAGAGTCGGCGTTTGTATCGACACTTGCCATGCCTATTCTGCCGGCTACGACCTTGCCACAGAAGAGGGCTACGAGAAAACCTGGAATGATTTCGCCGACATCATCGGTTTCGATTATCTCAAAGGGATGCACATCAACGACGATAAGAAGAAATTGGGCTCGCGAATCGACCGTCACGAGACAATCGGCAACGGCACCTTAGGCAAGGAATTCTTCATTCGCCTTGTCAACGACCCGAGATTCGACAATATACCCCTCATCCTTGAGACTCCCGACGAATCTATCTGGGCACAAGAGATCAACTGGCTTTACAGTCAAATACACTGACACCACCCCTACACGATGAAAATAAAAATCAAAATAAAAGTTACTTAAAAACGTACTAATGAAAACAAAACCGGATTTGAGCTTCTGGAAATTATGGAATCTGAGTTTCGGATTCTTCGGCGTCCAGATCGCCTACGCTTTGCAGAGTGCAAACGTATCACGAATTTTCACGACAATCGGGGCCGACCCCCACGATCTCAGTTATTTCTGGATTCTTCCCCCGCTTATGGGTCTGCTCGTGCAGCCTCTCGTGGGCATGATGAGCGACAGAACTTGGAATCGTTTCGGCCGTCGTCTCCCCTATCTGATTGTCGGTGCCACAATCGCCGTAGTGGTAATGTGTCTTCTCCCCAATGCGGGCAGCTTCCACTTCACCGTATCGAGCGCAATTCTTTTCGGCCTTGTCGCGCTCATGATGCTCGACACCTCTATCAATATGGCCATGCAGCCGTTCAAGATGCTGGTGGGCGACATGGTCAACGAGAAGCAGAAAGGTCTTGCCTACTCTATCCAGAGTTTCCTTTGCAATTCCGGTTCTGTGGTGGGCTACATCTTCCCTATCTGCCTCGGTTGGATCGGTTTGCAGAATGTGGCTCCGAGCGGTGTGGTTCCCCCCACGGTGATCTGGTCGTTCTATGCCGGCGCAGCGATTCTGCTGCTCTGTGTGATCTATTCGCTCGTAAAAATCAAGGAATGGCCTCCGCAGGTCTACAATGAATACAATGGCGGCGATTCAACTCAGGTGAAAGAGAAATCACCCGGCCTTATCAAACTGCTCATAAATGCTCCCAAAACTTTCTGGACAGTGGGCCTCGTGCAGTTCTTCTGCTGGTTTGCATTCCTCTTCCTCTGGACCTACACCACCAACACCGTAGCCCACAATGCTTTCAACACTCCTACACGTGAAAGTATCTCCGGCATCAAGGAGGGCAACAATGTCTACGAGGTGAAGAATCTTATCCTCAATGATTCCACACTCATCGTTTCTCACGGTGAGGCCATGGTGAAGGGCGTCGAGACTGCCGCAGGCTTCTATCCTGCTTCTACAGTCGTAATCAACGGCAACGACACAATCGTCAAGAATCACGTCATCGTGAATAATGCCGAGGGTGTTGCTAAGGCTAAATTTGGAGTGGCCCTCAATAATGTGGCTTCTTTGAATATCAATGGCCAGGATATTCCTGCTCCGCAGAATGTAGTGGTAGAAGATTACCTTTATAAACTTCAGGGTCCTGTAAGCCTTACCGATGCTGCTATCGTGGTGCAGAATCCCGACGGCACGCTCTCTATCGAAGATTCCTCCTCGATTCCTGTTAAGGATCCTTCGTCGCTCTCTTACGACAAGCGCACTATCCTCAATGCGGCTTCGCCTCAGTATAACGATGCGGGCAACTGGGTAGGTCTTCTTTATGCTGTTCAGGCTTTGGGTTCTGTGGTTTGGGCTATCTTGCTTCCCAAATTCAAGAACAGGAAATTCTCCTATTTCCTCAGCTTGGTTTTGGCAGGCGCAGGTTTCATCATGATGTCGTTCCTCACCAATCCCTATCTGCTCTTCATCGCGTTTGTATTGATTGGTTGCGGTTGGGCAGCAATGCTCGCATGGCCATTCACGATTCTCACCAACTCTCTCAAGGGTGGCAATATCGGCACATATCTTGGTCTTTTCAACTGCACGATCACTATCCCGCAGATCATCGCGGCTCTCGCCGGCGGCTGGATTCTTTCGTTAATGAGCACACCCGGCCAGCTTGCTCCAGAATGGAACATGATGCTCGTGGCAGGTATTATGATTATCGTTGGCGGCTTCTGCGTATCCTTCATCAAAGAGGGTAAAGGCGATGCCGAGCCTCAGGAGACTCCCGAGATAAGCGAAAATATCTGATCCTTCCAGATACACAATGATAAAAAAGAGGCCGCTCGTGTGAGCGGCCTCTTTTTTATCATTGTAGTGGCGGGTTGGCTTAACGCCAGGGGAATTCGGGGGGCACCGGCTTCCCTTTCACCGTCATGCGCACCGTGCTGCAGAAATCTCTCACCATCTTCTTTACCGGCCCCGGCTCCATGCCGAGCACCTTGTAAAGCAATCCTGCCTCGTTGGGCAGATAGGTTATTCCGGCGGCGAGCTTCCTCTTTTTGTCGATGAATGCCTCGGTCTTTTCGTAAATCTCCTTGGCCTTATCAGGAGGCGTCATAACAAGCACATTCGCGAAGACATCGAAATTGCCCATTACGCCAAGGTTACGCGGATGTTCCACCAAGGGGTCGATTACAAACTTCTCGCGGAAGAGCTGGCGTCCGTCGGGGCGTTCGCCGTGGCTGCATACGGAGAGAATGTCGTATTGAAACAGCTCTCCCTCGCCGTAGTATTTTCTGCCACCCATGAAGATTTCCGAGTAAAACACTGTGGCTGTCTCCGCAACAGAGAGTCGCGTGTCGGAGATAAAACGGGTATGTTTACACGGAATCACCGGTTCGGGCATAAATTCAAGATAGGCATTATCTTCGAGCACGATATTCTGGATCAAACCGGAATAATTGTATCTCATCTCGGCCAACTTCGTCGCCGCGCCTGTAGAAATCCAGGCGAAGGCATCCTTCTTTACGGTGATATCCTGGCGGTAGCGGTCGCCGTCTACGTTGGGACCTCCCGATGAAAGGATATAGACGCAAGGCATCTCGGGCATCTCTTCATCGAAATAGAGCTCCTGTTGCACAATAAGGGGGTGCCGGCGGTCAAGGTCGCGCAAAATGCTCTTCCCCTGCTTGTCGAGCTCGAAGCCGAGACGCAGATAGCCGTGCTTGCCGGGGGCGCCGACATACATAGCCTTCGGTTCCTCCAAGTAAGGAGCCATCTCCTTTGCCTTGGAGAAATCTACCTCGGGCGCAAGTGTTTTTTCCTTAGGCTGCTGTTCGATCATAATCTGAACACGTCTAATTTTATTTCTCGGCTTTGTCAAACAGAGCCATTTTGAAAATCAGATCTACGAGCTCATTGATGCCCTCGCCCGTCATGCAGTTGGTGAAAACGAAGGGTTTGCCAGGGCGCATGAGCTTTGAATCATGATCCATCACGCTGAGATCCGCATGCACATAAGGAGCGAGATCAGTCTTGTTGATCACGAGAATGTCGCTCTGCGAAATGCCGGGGCCATCCTTACGTGGAATCTTGTCGCCGGCGGCCACGTCGATCACGTAGATGAAGAAATCCACGAGTGCCGGAGAGAACGTGAGGGTGAGATTATCGCCGCCGCTCTCGATCAAAACGATATCGGTGTCGGGAAATTTCTCCTCCATCTCCTCTACGGCTGCGATATTCATGGAGGGGTCTTCTCTCACAGCGGTGTGAGGGCATGCGCCCGTCTCCACGCCGATGATCTTGTCTTCTACCAAGATCCCTTTGAGAGTCTTTCTTACATGTTTCGCATCCTCAGTGGTGACGATGTCGTTGGTGATAATCAATACTTTCTGGCCAAGCTCCAGAAGTTTTGGAGTGATAGCCTCAATCAGAGCGGTTTTGCCCGAACCAACGGGTCCGCCTATACCTATTCTACAAGTTTGTGACATTGTGTTTTAATTAATTCATGAACATTCGCATATTACCCTTCTCGTGCAGCGACGCCAAGATATCCAGTTCGGGGTAAAATGCATTCATATCGTCGGGCTCAAGCGCAGCAGCCTTCTCATACATTACGGGCACTTCTTCGGAGAGCTTTTCGAGTATTCGCTGTGTGTCGTAGTGAGATACCTTCACGCAACGCAAGGCCGCGCTCAGCACCATATTCACCACGCCATACTGATGCGAACAGAACAAACCCTCCTCATCAATTCCGGCCTCTGCAAAGATCATACCCTGCGCTATAGGATATGTGCCGGGCACTTCATCATTCTTGATGGCCTCCAGCCAAACCTTTATCATGGGAGCGTCGAAAAGTCTCACACCAAGTTCGGCCAGCTTTTTGCCCATTCTCTTGCTCATCATACGCGCCTCGGCATTCATCTTGAATCTTATCAGATAGCGATCAAGCTCTGCGATAGCGTCGTAATCATTTTTCAGATAAGCCCTGTGGGCATGAAGAGCGGCCACTCCATCGCTGTAGGCCGCCTGATGCGCCTGCGAGCGTGCGAAGGCTTCCAGGCTGTCGGCATCCTTTACAATATTCTCAAACGATGCAGTTTCCAGTCCGTTGGAAAATGAGAATGTTCCCACCGGAAATGCTGAATCAGTAAACTGCAGCAAGCGCATCCGGTTTATCAATTCCTTGCCTGCCATAAATCTTTAATGAGAATGATTATGATGCTCTTCATCCCCCTCGGCATGAGAATGCTCGTGAGTGTGAGTCACTCCATCATGAGTGTGCTCATGTGAGTGAGTGTGCGGATGGCTGTGATCATGTGCATGCACAATGTGTCCATGATCGTGTGAGTGGCTTTCATGGCCTGCTCCGCCGAAGAGGCGACGTATTTCGTGAGGCGCGAGATAAGGTATAATCTCGAGGCCCTGCTGGAATTCAAAAGTGATACCTTCGATATGGTGAGTCTCCATCACTGAGAGCATCACCTTCTTGTCTACCGTCAAAGGCACGTACACCTTGGTGCCTTTCACAACGGCCGGCCAGTGCTGATTGCCGATAGCATGACCGAGCTCAACTGAAACACGTATAATCGTGTCGTGATCCTTATCGGCGAGAGCGCTCATGTCGATCACGAGCACAGGGCTGAGCTCAATTCTCAATACGGCGGCTTTGCCCGTCGCGGGGTCGAAATCTATCACGTCGCCGTCAACAATCTGAGAATGGCGAGCCAAAGCTATGGGATACTCCGCTCCACTGACGCCCTTGCCCAAGAAACGCGATTTCTGAGCCGTCCATTGGTCAAGGAAAATATAGTCGATGTCGGCATTTTCCAGTTTCTCTTTCCATTCGGGAGAGAGATTCATGTTGCCGATCACTTCTGTATAGATCTTCATATAGAATCAGGAGGAGAAAGATAAGAGATAAGAAAATAGTACAAAGCAGGGGGAGACGTCGTGTCTCCTCCTGCCGATATGGATTAGATATTGCTCATTCAAGCAAATTAACTTTTTATAACTGATTAGTTCTTAGGCTGCTACGCTGATTAGCTGAACCAGTAGAGCTGAGCCAAAGGAAGCTCCTTGGCTGGCGGAACATAAGCTCTGTAGCCGTCTACTGTTACATCGAATGTCTCGGGGTTAACCTCGATGTGAGGAGTAGCAGTATTGCGAACCATGTTGGCTTTGCCGAGCTGGCGAGTGCCGTGCACGGGGTAGATGATCGACTCCAGGCCGAGTTTCTCCTTCACGCCCAAGTCGTAAGAAGCCTTAGACACGAATGTCATGCGCGTGTCGGGCAATGCAAGACCCTTGGCGCCAAACATCGGACGCATGATCTTAGGCTGCGGAGTGGTGAGCGAAGAGTTGGGATCGCCCATGTTTGCCCAGTTGATGAAACCGCCCTTGATCACGAGCTGAGGCTTCGTGCCGAAGAATGCGGGCTCCCAGAGAACGAGGTCGGCCATCTTGCCCACTTCGATAGAACCGAGCACATCGCTGATACCATAAGTGATGGCGGGGTTGAGGGTGATCTGAGCGAGATAACGGAGCACACGGAAGTTGTCGTTGTTCTCGGAATCCTCTTTCAGTTTGCCACGCACCTGCTTCATGTAAGAAGCCATCTGGAATGTACGCATGAACGACTCACCTACGCGGCCCATAGCCTGAGAGTCGGAAGATACCATAGAGATGATACCGAGATCATGGAATACGTTCTCAGCCGACTGAGTCTCGGGACGTACACGGCTCTCAGCGAAAGCAACGTCAGAAGGAATAGTCGGGTTGAGGTTGTGGCATACCATAATCATATCGAAGAGCTCTGCCTGCGAGTTGATACCGAAGGGAAGAGTCGGGTTGGTAGAAGAAGGAAGCACATTCGACATAGAAGCCACCTTCAGAAGGTCGGGAGCGTGGCCGCCACCTGCGCCCTCAGTGTGGTAAGTATGGATAGTGCGGCCGTCGATAGCAGCGATTGTATCCTCTACATAGCCACTCTCGTTGAGTGTGTCAGTGTGGATAGCAACCTGCACGTCGTAGTTGTCGGCACACTCCATGCAGCTGCGGATAGCGGCGGGAGTAGAACCCCAGTCCTCGTGGATCTTGAAGCCGCAAGCGCCAGATTCGATCTGATTGCGGAGCACCTCATGACCTGAGCAGTTGCCCTTTGCGAGGAAACCTACGTTGATTGGCAGACCCTCGGCAGCCTCCAGCATCTTGTGGAGGTTCCAGCGGCCAGAAGTGATTGTTGTGCCGTTTGAGCCGTCTGTGGGGCCGATACCGCCACCGATGAGAGTAGTGATACCGTTCGACAGACAGTTGACAGCCTGCTGGGGAGATACGAAGTGAACGTGGCCGTCGATACCGGCAGCTGTAAGAATCATATGCTCGCCAGAGATAGCGTCGGTTGAGGGACCGGTCACGAGGGTCGGGGTCACGCCCTCCATAACGTTGGGGTTGCCGGCTTTACCGATACCTGCGATCTTGCCATCTTTCACGCCGACGTCGGCCTTTACTACGCCAAGCACCGGGTCAAGGATAGTGACGTTTGTGATAACGAGGTCAAGGCTGCCAGCATCTTCTGTGCATTCGTTGGCGAGGCCCATGCCGTCGCGAAGAGTCTTACCACCGCCATAGACCACCTCATCACCGTATACACGGAGGTCTTTCTCGATCTCTACATAAAGATCTGTATTTCCGAGACGGATCTTATCGCCCACGGTCGGGCCGAAGAGATTGTTATATTCTTGTCTTGAAATTGTTGCCATATCAGATAGTGGTCTTTATTTTTTGATTTCGTTTTGAGTGTACTCAGCCTCCTCAGCATCTTCAGGCTGGCTCTTGAAGCCATATTCCTGCATGCGGCGGATAGCCTCCATATGCTTCGGATAGAAGGTGGGCTTGTCTTCGAGACCGGCATAACCGTTCACGAGGTCGTTGAAGCCGATCACGCGCACCTTGCCGGCGTAAGCCACGAGCTCAACCTCTTTCTCCTCACCGGGTTCGAAACGAACTGCCGTAGTTGCGGGGATATTGAGATGGTATCCGAAAGCCTTCGGACGGTCGAATTCCATGTAGCGGTTCACCTCGAAGAAGTGGAAGTGGCTGCCGATCTGCACGGGACGGTCGCCTGTGTTGCGCACTGTGAGCTTCACGGTGCGGCGGTTGACGTTATATTCGATGGGAGCATCCTGAAGGATCACGCCGCCCACGGGCACATAGTCTTTGGGAGTGAAGCCGGGAGTATTGGGATAAGCGATATCGGGCTTTCCTTCGAATACACCATAAGGCGTGCTATAGCTGTCTGTAGCAGGAGTTGCCACATTATTATTGTCTTGAGCCATAATGGATAAGTTTTGCGATTAATACAAGTTTAGGATTACTTGATGGGATGGTGGATACTTACGAGACGGCTGCCGTCGGTAAACACTGCCTCCACCTGGAGAAGGGTGATCATATCGGCCACGCCCTCCATAACCTGCTCCTTAGTAAGGACATTTGCAGCGTCGTGCATCACTTCCTCAACTGTTTTGCCTTCGCGGGCACCTTCCAGGGCAGCGCTTGTGATATAAGCCACTGCCTCGGGATAGTTAAGCTTAAGACCCTTTTTAAGTCTTCTCTCTGCGATGAGACCCACCATCAGGAGAGTAAGCTTGTCTTGTTCTCTTGGGGTAAAATGCATAATAGATAGATTAGAATTTATTATGATATCAGTAAGGCCCTTGTATGAAAAATCTGCAAAAGTCTCACGTTAATAATTATGAACATACATAATCATGAACATACATTCATCGATAATTGCGAAC
>CAZGJH010000049.1:0-16373 GCA_964525735.1 uncultured Sangeribacter sp. | reverse complement strand
ACCCAAGCAGTTGCAATATGCTCCCGCTCACTACCCCCATGAGAGCCAGGACTGTTACCAACTCACGCGTGCGAGCTCATAAATATCAGGGTTCCCGTAAGATCGAGGGAGGCGAAGGCGCCTCCACCAACTAAAAAGAAGATAAAGGCTCCATAACAAGAGCTTTTTTCAATAGCTCAATAAAATGAGCTCAAGGGCTACCGATGAGCTTTGACACTCATCGGTAGCCCTTTTCTACTTATAGGTGGTGAGAGCGCGCCTAATTTTTAGGTGTTGAGGATGCGGAGCAGGTGTATGAAAGCCTCGGCTCAAAATCGAGTTGGGGTTGAGTATTTGGAGAATTTTTTGTAAATTTGCCGAAATTTGATGATGATGGATGATTCTCGAGATTCCAATTCGGTCAGCAAGACTTCAACTGACCAGAAGTAAACAATAAATTAAAAGATAGCAAATGAATTACATGCCGATCGTTATTCATTTAGATGAGGGCAATGCAACAGAAGCCTTGACACAGTTTGCAGATCATCAAACAGGGGTGCTTCTGTGCTTAACGGGCTCCGCGAGTTTCCAATTGGGTGTAAAAGTATGCCATGTCATGCAAGGTGATATGATGGTGCTTGATATTTTCGCCAATGTTTCGTTGAAGCACATTAGCTCTGATTTCAAGGGCTCTCTTTGCATCGTTAACCTGGAGTCGATTTTCTCCGCGGTTACGCCATCCAAATTATTCTCCAATATGAAGTTTCTCATGCTCCATCCCATCTCTCACCCTTCGGAGCAGGATTTTTCGGCAATGCTATCGATTCTTGGCCTGATTGAAGAGCGCAGTCAATGCTATGATAAACGTCCTCTTTCCAGAATGACCACCGACAGCCTCATCAATGCCTTGACATTTCTTATTCTTGACTCATATGTTTATGTCAGGCAGACAGCCATAAAAAGCAGTGACACCAAAGAAGCTATTATGCTTGCTTTTCATGATGCACTCATACGTGATTATGCCAGCCATCGAAATGTGGCCTATTATGCCTCTTTGCAGAATCTGTCGCCACGCTACTTCTCCACCACTATAAAAACTGTGTCTGGTTACACCCCATCGTATTGGATAAACACGGTGGTGATTGCCAAGGCAAAACGGATGATGCGAAATACAAATATGAACATCAAAGAGGTTGCATACAAGCTCAATTTCACTTCTCCAACCTTCTTTACCAGATGGTATCGCGAGTTAACTGGCGAAACACCATCAGATTATCGAACCCGCTATCGCATCACTATTGCAAACGATACCCCAGTAACAGATGAAAGAGAGAACGGCTCCCCGCTCCCTCTTTCATAACATTCTTATCACAATCCCGCATGTCCGGTGGCTAAAAGGATAATCCCTACAATACCGAGTGCTATAAGAACCCATAGCAACCACTTTTCACCTTCTGTGAACACCTTGGTGCCGGGGAAATATTCATGGCGTGCCTTCACATAAAAGAAAATTCCTGGGAGATAGAACAACACAGTCACTATCAATAGCGAAAAATTGCTTGAGATTACGATGTAGGAGCAGAAAACAGTGGCCCCTATACCGATGAATTTAAAGAAATTTCTTTGATGCTCCGATTGTACCTGGATAAGAGGGGGTTGACGATTACTCTTCAACGCACACTTCCACATAAACATGCCGCTGAAAAGATACGCTGGCAACACCATGAGGCTTGTGAGGTCGAGTGCAGCAGTATACACCCTTGACGATGTAACTACCAGACACATAAACACTGTCATTACAATCGATGAAACCACCAAACCGTACCCGGGCATTCCTTTTTTATTAAGTTTAAGGAACCTCGACGGGAAAATCTTGACTTTCGCAGCTTCGTTGGGCACCTGAGCACACACGAGCGTCCAAGCAATCCATCCTCCCAGAATAGAGAAGATGATGGCTGCAATGACAAAATAGTAGGCCCACGCACCGCAGCAATCTTTCAACACATAAGCTACTGACGGATCTGGCAACTTGGCCAGTTCGGGCTGATGCAGGATGCCGAAAGACAATACCGATACAAGAGCATACATCAGCCACGCGCATAAGAATCCGATGATGCCGGCCTTGCCTACATCTTTCGCATTCTTGGCCCGTGAAGACATCATCACAGCTCCCTCTATTCCTGTGAAGCACCATAGCGTCACGAGCATCGTGGTGCGCACTTGCTCTCCAACAGAACCGAGGTTGGTGAGTTGGCCCCAGAAGTCATAGCTGAACATCTTGAGTTTAAAGAAGATGAAGAGAATCACCACTATAAGCACAAGTGATACCATCTGAATAAGGGTGATGAGGATGTTGAGAAATGACGCCGTCTTTAATCCATTAGCCACAACAAAATACATAAGCCAAATCAGCCCGATGCCAAACGCTACCGTCTGCCAACCATGTTTAAGGAAAACAGGCCAAAATGCACCCAGTGAGTCATTAAGCATCACGGCATACGCGACATTGCCGGTAGCTGTACACAACCAGTAGCCCCAAGCCACAAGAAAACCTACGAAATTGCCATAACCTACCTGCGCATATTGATATATACCGGCGTTCAGATCGCTTCGTTTGTCACTGAGAATCTTGAAAGTGTATACCAAGAATATCATGCCCACGCATGTGAGTAACCACGAAATTATTATCGCGCCCAATCCTGCACTGGCAGCCATATTCTGAGGTATGTTGTAGATGCCTCCACCCACAATCGAGCTGAAAACTATGGCGGTAAGTCCAATCAGTCCGAGTTTTTTTGTATCGTCCGACATATTTCTTAATATTGATTAAGGGTGGAAGGAATGAGTTCCTCCCACCCTTAAGAGATGTATGAGTTATCTTACTAATTACTTAGCCAAGGGTGCATAGCCAAAGTTTAGGAAGCCTATGCAGGTGAGGCAATATCCGAATGGTTGGTCGGCGGGTATATTAAGGAAATTGTGATAGAGATCAATCTCGCCATCTTGTTCGAGACCGCGAATCTGGAGCTCATGCTTGAGCGATTTGTGAAGCCACATTGTTGCCTCCGCTTTGGCGATGTCGTCGTCGATATGGGTATCGTAGTATTGTACATACTCCGCTGCGTAGCCTCCGATGAATTTGCCATCTTTCTTGGCCCAGATGATGCCGATGCCTGTAGCGATAGCCTTGTGCTCATTGTAGTTTGCACCATTGCCGGCGATAATAACCTCCAACACTGCGCCATGCTTAAACTGATCAGGGAGATCAGGACGATACTGGTGGGCCGGATATTTGTCGGCAAACTCTTTGGTGATGGTTACGAGGTTGCCGCGACATTCCGGAGGAAGCACCGAGGTGTAAGGCATGACGTTGAAATTTTCGATGCGCGCCATCAGAAGCGCCGAATCGTAAGCGAAAGTTTCGTAAGGCTGGGGGGGTATGCCGTCGTTGAATGCACCAGTCCCACCAGTAATGAATCCGAAGGTCGGGTAGCGTGTACCTCTCTGATCATCCATATGGAAAAAGTTTAGGGTTAATATATTGGGTTATCTGCCTGCCTAACAATGGGGCCGCACCGATAGTTTAAGTGTAAGGATAAAATAGGAGATATAGTACACCATTGAGGATGATTTGTACATTGTGTTATAGTTTATATCTTTTTCTACCCCGATGATTTATGCGATCGGAGCGATTTTTCGCAAAAAATGTGGGGGAGGGGTTGGTGGTGTGAGGAATTTTTTGTAATTTTGCAGTCGCATTTGTAATCTCTGGCAAGACATGGAAGCTTGTTAAATTGCAAACTAACACAAAATCATATAACTACAATGGATTTAATTAAGATTGCGGAAGAGGCTTTCGCCACTCCCAAAAAAGAGTTTGACCAGTTCGGCCCCGGCGACACTGTCACTGTCGCTTACCGTATCAAAGAGGGTAACAAGGAGCGTATCCAGCAGTATCGCGGCGTTGTGATCCGCATCAGCGGCCACGGCGACAAGAAGCGCTTCACTGTTCGTAAAATCTCCGACGGCATCGGCGTCGAGAGAATTTTCCCCATCGAGAGCCCCTTCATCGAGTCGATCACTGTCAACAAGCTCGGTAAAGTGCGTCGCGCTAAGCTTTATTATCTGCGCAACCTCACCGGTAAGAAAGCTCGTATCAAAGAGCGTTACGTTAAGAAAGCCGAGAAGTAATTCTCCCTTTCTCATAACGATACCAAATGCAAACGTCAAATGCCCCCACCAACCGGCGGTATTTGGCGTTTTTCGTTTTTTAACGGTGAATTTGCGGTAGTTCCGATTTTTTTCAGTATTTTTGCAGTTCAATTTAGCGTCAGCGTCTTTCTGCCTCTCCCATTAAAGCCGCTGCCTTAAAAACGAAAAAGAAAAACATAAAAAACACATATAAGATATGCCAAACAAAGCATTACTCATCATCCTTGACGGTTATGGCATCGGAGACCATGGCAAGGACGACGCAATCTTCAATACTCCAACCCCCTATATCGACAGCCTCGTGGCTGAGTATCCTCACTCCAAACTCCAGGCCAGCGGCGAAAACGTGGGTCTGCCCGACGGACAGATGGGCAACTCCGAAGTGGGCCACCTCAACATCGGCGGCGGTCGTGTAGTTTACCAGGATCTCGTGAAAATCAACCGCGCCATCGCCGACGGTTCTTTCGCCCAGAATCCCGAAATCAAGAGCGCTTTCGAATATGCCGCTAAAAACAATGTGCCCATCCACTTCATGGGCCTTACCTCTACCGGCGGCGTTCACTCAAGCCTCGACCATCTCTACGCCCTCTGCGACACTGCCAAGGCTTACGACCTCCAGCACGTATATCTCCACTGCTTCATGGATGGCCGTGACACCGACCCCAAGAGCGGCGCAGGTTTCCTCCAGGATGTCAAAAACCACTGCGACAAGAGCGCGGGCGTGATCGCTTCCGTAATCGGCCGCTACTATGCTATGGACCGCGACCACCGTTGGGAGCGCCTCAAAGAGGCCTACAATATGCTCGTTTACGGCGAGGGTAAGCAGACCGACGACGTCATCAAAGCCGTAGAAGAATCGTATGCCGAGGGCGTTACCGACGAATTCATCAAACCGATCGTCAACGACAAGGTCGACGGCCGCATCGGAGCTGGCCACGTGGTGATCTTCTTCAACTATCGCAACGACCGTGCCAAGGAGCTCACAACTGTGCTCACTCAGCACGCCGAAGATGGCATGACTCCTATACCCGACCTGCAGTATTACTGCATGACTCCTTACGACGACTCTTTCAAGGGTGTCCACATCCTCTTCCCCAAGCAGGACGTGCAGATGACTCTCGCCGAGTATCTCTCTGATAATAAGAAGACCCAGCTCCACATCGCCGAAACTGAGAAGTATGCCCACGTTACATTCTTCTTCAACGGCGGCCGCGAAGCTCCCTTCGAGGGTGAAGACCGTATCCTCGTGGCCTCTCCTAAGGTGGCTACCTACGATCTCCAACCCGAAATGAGCGCTCCCGAAGTCACCGACAAGCTCGTCGACGCTATCGACAGCGAGAAATACGACTTCATCGTCGTAAACTTCGCCAACGGCGACATGGTGGGCCACACAGGCGTTTATCCCGCTATCCAGAAGGCTGTTGCCACTCTCGACAAGTGTGTGGAGAAGGTGGTTGAGGCTGCCAAGGCACACGGCTATGAGGCTATCATCATCGCCGACCATGGCAACGCCGACCACGCTATCAACGAAGACGGCACACCCAACACTGCCCACTCGCTCAATCCCGTGCCCTTCATCTACATCGGCAATAAAGACGCCAAGGTGAAAGATGGTCGCTTGGCCGACGTGGCTCCCTCGATTCTCCATATCCTCGGTCTGCCCCAGCCTAAGGAGATGACCGGCGAAAACCTTATCGGATAATAAGATGCTGAAACGCACATCTACGATACATAAAGCGGCGGTCTCCTTAATGGGGCTCGCCGCTCTTTGTTTCTCCCCGCAGATGGCGGCCGAGAAACTCGTGATCTTGCATACCAACGACACCCACTCGGCTATCGACGTCGACAAGGAGGGGCGCGGTGGCGTGCTCCAGCGGAAGGCGATAATCGACTCCGTGCGCCGCGCGGAGAAAAACGTGATCCTCGTCGATGCAGGCGACGCCGTGCAAGGTTCCCTCTACTTCAAATATTTCCGTGGCGACGTGGAATACCCCCTCATGAACATGATGGGCTACGACATTCGCATTCTCGGCAACCATGAGTTTGACAACGGCATGGACGATCTGGCCGATCGTTACAAAGATGTGAAGGCCACTCCGCTCTCGGCCAACTACGACTTTACCGGCACCGTGCTCGACGGCGTCTTCAAACCCTACGTCATCAAGAAGGTAGGCGGAAAGAAGATCGGCTTCTTCGGCCTTAACGTCGACCCTGAGAGTCTCATACTCAAAGACAACATCGATGTGAAATTCTCGGAGGTGATTCCCATAGCCAACGAAATGGCCTCTTACCTGAAGAATCAGAAGAAGTGCGATCTCGTAGTGGCCCTCACCCATATCGGCTATGAGGTTGAGAATGAGAAGACCACCGACGTGCAGATGATCGAAGCCAGTAGCGACATCGACCTCGTGATCGGCGGACACTCCCACACGCTTATCGATCCCGCAAACCCTGAGAAATTCCCCTCGCTCGTAGCCAACCAAGACGGACGCCTCGTCAGGGTAGGGCAGACCGGAAAATATGGCAAATACGTGGGCAAAATGACGGTAGACCTCAAAAACCTCAAACGAGGAAAGGTAGACGGCAACGACATCGCTTACGAATTGATTCCGGTCACCGACCGCTTCCCTGAAAGTCAGCTCGATGCGCGTATGATGGCTTTCCTGGAGCCTTACCGAATGGCCGTAGATTCGGTTGAAAACCGTGTCATAGGTCAGTCGGTCTACGACATGGCTTCCGGGCAGCGTGTAGGCGGCCTCACCAACCTCACGGCCGACATTACCCACCAATATCTATCGCATAAGGCCGACTCATTGCGTGCCGCCGGCTACGACATTGGCCGCCTCGATATGTCGCTGATGAACGTCGGTGGCATCCGCCAGGATATGCCCAAGGGACGCATCACGGAGGGGCAGATACTCTCAACCTATCCCTTCTCAAACCATTACGTCATTGTTGAGCTGAAAGGTAAAGACATTATCGAAACTCTCGCAGTGGCCGCAAAGAAGGGTGGAGAAGGGGTGAGCCACAACGTGCGCGTAGTGACTGACGCCGACCGCAACCTCAAGAATGTCGTGATAGACGGCGCGCCGATGGATCCTGAAAAGACCTACCTCTTCGGCACAATCAACTATGCCGCCGAGGGTAACGACGACATGCGCTCGCTGGCAAATCATCGCATGATATGGACCGACGAGACTGAGGTGGCCGCTCCCATTCTGCGCTGGTTTGAAAATCAGTATGAACTCGGATTGCCCGTGGCTCCCGACCTTAACCCGCGTTTCGTGATCGATTGCCGATGAGGAAAATGAGAATGCGATGCTCCATGTTGAAGTCGCTGATTCTCATCTCTCTTCTTATGTTGGCGGGCGCTTGTGGCAGAGGGGTGGGAGAGCGGCAGGCAGTCGATACGCTCCCGCCCGAGCCCCAGACTCTCTCGGCCGATATGACGGCCGAGGCCCTCGTGCTGACCGATTCGCTGCTCGCCACGATGTCGGTTGCCGAGAAAGCCGGGCAATGCTTCATGCCCACGATTCTCTCAGGAGGATCGCCGGCAGATATGAAGCGCCTTGGCGAGTATATCGATTCGCTCCACGTGGGAGGTGTGGTGCTCCTGAAGGGCGACCTTGAAGGGGCCCTCCGTATGTCGGTGGCGGCCCATAAGGCCCGCGTGCCCCTCTTCGTGGCCATCGATGCGGAATGGGGGCTCGGGATGCGTCTCGCCGATGCTCCCATTTTTCCGCGCAACGGCAATCTCGATAAGGCGATCGACGAGGAATGGCTCTTCGATTACGGAGCCGAGGTGGCCCGGGAGTGTCGCCTAATCGGAGTCAATATGGTACTCGGTCCCTGCATGGATGTCCTCGCACCGGAAGGTGGCTTCATAGGCACACGTTCCTTCGGTGAAGACCCTGAGCGCGTGGCCCTGCTCGGAGTGGCCTACTCGCGCGGCGTGGAGTCGGGCGGCGTGATCAGTGTGTCGAAACACTTTCCCGGTCACGGTAGCCCCCGTGCCGACAGCCACCGGCAACTGCCCGTGATTAAGCGGTCGCTCCACGAGCTTGACAGCGTAGATCTCTCACCCTTCCGGGCGTATATCGATGCGGGTCTCACGGCCGTGATGATGGGTCACCTTGCTGTACCGGCTGTCGACCCGCAATCGCTCCCGGCAGCCGTGTCGCCCGCCGTGATCCAAGATCTTTTGCGCGACGAATTAGGCTTCAACGGCCTTGTGCTCACCGATGCCCTCAACATGGGTGGCGCCGAAGGCTACGGAGCCGTGGCCGCACTCAAAGCGGGCGCGGATATCGTGATCGGCCCTGCCGACACACGCTCCGAGTTGCGCTCAGTGATTGAGGCTGTAGGCGCGGGCGAATTGCCCGAAGCGACGCTCGACGAGCGTTGCCGCCGCATACTATTCTGCAAGGTGGTGAGGGGTATATATCCGGCCAGCGAAGCCACCCTCCGCTGGCTGCACGAGAGCATGGCCCTTCACCCCGACTCACTCCGCCGAGAGATTGCCAAGGGGGAGCGCCCGCTGCTCGAAAGGCTCCAAAATCAGCCTTTTCGCGCAGAATAACGGCTCGTTTCGGTGGCTTTCGCGCAGAATAAGGCTGAAATTGAAATTTTTTTATTAATTTTGCATCAAATTTGAGGTCGCGCGGCCCAAACAAAGTAAATTATGGCTGCGCAGGCTTTATAAATAAGGAGACAAAAAGTTTTTAAGCATATGATGAACGCTCAAGACATCAAGAACGGCACTTGCATCCGTATGGACGGCCGTCTCTACTTCGTGGTAGAATTTCTCCACGTAAAACCCGGTAAGGGCAACACTTTCATGCGTACCAAACTCAAAGATGTGGTCGACGGCCGTGTACTCGAGCGTCGCTTCAACATCGGCGAGAAGCTTGAGGATGTACGCGTTGAGCGTCGTCCCTATCAGTATCTCTATGCTGATGGCGGCGACGATATCTTCATGAACAACGAGACTTTCGAGCAGGTGCCCATCAACAAGGAGCTCGTAACAGGAGCTGCCTATATGAAAGAGGGCGACACCGTTGAGGTGGTGAGCGACGCTTCTACCGACACTGTGCTCTACGCCGAAATGCCCGTAAAGACCACTCTCAAGATCACTTACACAGAGCCCGGTCTGAAGGGTGACACCGCCACCAACACTCTCAAACCCGCTACGGTTGAGTCTGGCGCCACTGTACGCGTGCCTCTCTTCGTAAACGAGGGTGAGCTCATCGAGGTTGATACACGCACCGGTGAGTATGTAGGTCGTGTAAAGGCCTGATAAGAGATTATATTTCAGCCCGATTTCATTTACGCGTGCCATGACCGATCCATCCAAGATTCTCTTTTCGATTATCGTGCCGGTCTACAATCGTCCCGACGAGATCGACGATCTGCTCGCAAGCCTGGCCGCCCAGACCGACAAAGGTTTTGAGACTGTCATTGTGGAGGATGGCTCCACCGTCGACTGTCGAAGGCAGTGTGAGGCTTACGCTTCGGAGGCGCGCGTGAAATATCATTACAAGGAAAACGAAGGGCGTAGCATCGCCCGAAATTACGGACTCGTCAGAGCCGACGGAGATTACTTTATCTTCGTCGACTCTGACTGCATTTTACCCCCCGGCTATATCGCCTCACTCCGCGAGGCCCTCACCCAGGCTCCCGCCGACTGCTTCGGCGGACCCGACGCGGCCCACGACTCCTTCACCGACACGCAGAAGGCCATCAACTACGCCATGACTTCCTTCCTCACCACGGGAGGAATACGCGGCGGAAAAGTGAGCATGGAGAAATTCACTCCGCGCACATTCAACATGGGCTATTCGCGTGAGGTGTATGAGAAGGTGGGGGGCTTTCGCGAGATGTTCAGCGAAGACATCGATATGAGCACGCGCATCCGCCTGGCCGGATTCAGCATCACGCTCTATCCCGATGTGGCTGTATATCACAAGCGTAGGGTAGATTTCCGTAAATTCTGGAAGCAGGTGCACGTCTTCGGCATGTCGCGTATCACGCTCGAACTTCTCTATCCTGGCTCCATGAAGCTGGTGCATTGTCTCCCCGCGCTCTTCGTGATAGGAAGCGTGGCGATGATCCTGGGGGCCATATTCTGGAAATGGTGGTGCATTCTGCCGTTGGCCGCCTATATACTCGCGCTCTGGATCTGGGGCATCATCTCCACACGGAGCCTGCGGATAGGCACCCTCGGTGTGGGAGCTGCCCTCGTGCAGCTCACGGGCTACGGCACGGGCTTCATACGCGCTTACGTTTGGAAGATTCTTCTGCGCCACGGCCGCGATATCGACGACGAGATACGCCGCCGCTCGCGGCAGTGACAGCTCACTTTAACCCCTTGACACCCACACGATCACCATGGCAGACGACACAACCACCATATTAGAGGCCACGTATGGAGCCCCCGCTCCTCCGAAAACGCTCACAGTGAAAGAGCTCGACCCTGAAGATCAGCCTCGCGAAAGGGCTGAGAAATATGGTTGCGGAGTGTTGTCGGTGCCCGATCTCTGGGCTCTTATCTTGCGCACAGGCACACCGGGCACACCGATCACGACACTCTGCCGCGAGATGATGAACCTCAACGACGGGAAGCTTCACCGCCTCGAACGCCGTTCGCGGCAGGAATTGCGCAGTCTGAAAGGAATCGGCAATACGAAGAGCATACAGATCGAGGCCGTCATGGAGCTGATGAGGCGATATGCCGCCGAGGAGCCTCACCACGAGCTGCCTATTGCTTCCTCTCAGCAGATCTACGACCGAATGCTCCACGTGATCGGCAATCAGCCTCACGAGGAGGTGTGGCTGCTTCTGCTCAATCGCCGCAATATCGTGATCAAGCAGGTATGTCTGTCGAAAGGAACGTCTACAGCTTCGCTCTTCGATGTGAAGGAGGCTATCCGTGTGGCTCTCCTGGAGCAGGCCGAGGGGGTGATACTCACACACAATCATCCTTCGGGAGGCACACAGCCGAGCGAACCCGACAATCGCATTACGCGCGAATTGAAGGAGGCGTGCGGATATATGCATCTTCGTTTTCTCGACCATGTCATAGTGACGGCCTCCGGCTATTACAGCTATCACGATTCAGGCCACATACTCTGAGCCATCCGCCGGGAGCGAATCCCGATAGGATACCCGAAAGGCCAATCTCACGCTTGCGAACTGGGTGAGGAAATAATTTCTTACCGCTTTACTGAACCGTTTTTGTGTTTGTGACGTTTTACTTACAAACAATCAAAAAAATTAAGGTTATGGACAGCAAGGAAAGAAATCAGAATGATCAGGTTACAGACGACCAGATCGCCAATTCACTAAGAGTAGACGCACGCAAGCGTAGTCAGGCCAACATTTCGAAGAACAACCGTCTCTGGTTATGGCTCGGAATCCTTGTGCTTGTGGCAATTCTCCTTTATTGCCTCTTCAGCATCGGCCTCTTCAACAGCATGAGTGGAAATTGATATGAATCGGGCAAGTTTTTAACACTTCAGCTACGATAAACAAGAATTATGAGTAAAAACTCCAAAAAGACCTGGATGTGGATAGGAGTATTGGTGCTGATTGCCATCTTATTCTTCTGGCTTTTCAGCATTGATATCTTTGAGAGTTCAGAGGGCGTAATCAACGGAAATTGATCTCTCCCCGCATGATCTCCCCCGCAATCATCAGGTTGAAATAACCCCAACACCCGGCCGTTCATAGTCCTCATCAAAGGGCTTTTTCACAGAGTTAAGTTTCGGACCGGGACCAGAGTCCACGAGTATTGCACTTCGTGGGCTTTTTTTTGTATCTATACGAAATAAAGCGTCTATAAGACAATGAAGGAGGATTTTTATATAAAAATCCTCCTTCATTGTCAATTTTTTCTTGTATTTACTTTCCTGCGATGCTGTCGGATACGGTGAGAGAAGCGCGACCTTTAGCGCGACGACGAGACAACACTTTGCGGCCATCTTTTGTGGCCATTCTTTCGCGGAAACCGTGCTTGTTTACTCTGCGACGGTTAGAGGGCTGGAATGTTCTTTTCATTTCTTTATATTGACTTATTTATTTTCCGTTTCAGAGCGCAAAATTACAAATTTTCTGCCACTCCTACAAATTTATCACTCAGAAAATGACCTTTGCGGCTTTAAAACGCCCGAATCACGTTTCTTCAGAGGCGTTTTTCTCAGAAGGGGATACCTGGATCGCCCGGGCCGGGCATGATGTCGGGCATCGGTGTGCCCCCGAAGGGGGAGGAGCCGAAGGGCGAACCGGCGGCCGAAGCGCCAAAAGCCGAAGCTGTGTCGATGGGGGAGCCTCCGTTGGATTCCTGATTCATTTTCGAACCGAGTTTCAGCGGCGCGGCCTCGCCGAGCGTCTCCTGAAGATCGTTGTAGCCCTGATCCCAGTTCTCGAACTTGGCATATTTGCCTACGAAGCGCAACTTCACGTCGCCCACGGCTCCTGAACGGTGCTTCGCCACAATCAGCAGAGCCTGTCCGCGAATATCGTTCCCCTCGGCATCTGTGCCGGAGCGGGTGTAATATTCAGGGCGGTGAATGAAGCAGACGATGTCGGCATCCTGCTCAATGGCTCCCGATTCACGAAGGTCGGAGAGCACAGGGCGCTTGTCGTCGCGCGTCTCTGTGCTTCGATTGAGCTGCGAGAGGGCAATGATCGGGATGTTGAGCTCCTTGGCCAAGGCCTTGAGCGAGCGTGAGATCATGCTCACCTCCTGCTCGCGGCTTCCGAGCTTCATGCCTGTGGCGTTCATGAGCTGGAGGTAGTCGATCATGATCATTTTCACACCCTTCTCGCGCACGAGTCGGCGCGCTTTGGTGCGCAATTCCGTGATCGACAGACCAGGCGTCTCGTCAAGGTAAAGAGGCGCGCTATACACTCCGCGCAGGCGTGAGTTGAGGCGGTCCCATTCCTCGGGGCTCAACTGGCCGCTCTTGATCTTCTCGCCTTCGATGTCGGCGATGTTCTGTAGCAGACGCTTCACGAGCTGCACGTTGGCCATCTCAAGGGTGAATATCGCCACAGGTATGTTGTAGTCGATCGCCATATTCTTCGCCATGGAGAGCACGAAGGCCGTCTTGCCCATCGCAGGACGTGCGGCGATGATGATAAGGTCGCTGAGCTGCCAGCCGGAGGTCATGCGGTCGAGCTCCGTGTAGCCCGTCTGGAGGCCCGACAGACCGCTTTCGTTGTTGGCGGCCGTCTGAATCTGTTCGAGGGCGAGATTGATCACGGGGTCGATCTGCGTCACTTCACGCTTGAGCTGGGTCTGCGAGATATCGAAAAGCTGTCCTTCGGCCTCCTGAAGAAGGTCGTCTACGTCGTTGCTCTCGTCGAAAGCTTTCGTCTCGATCTGCGAGGCGTAGCTTATGAGGCGACGCGCAAGGTATTTCTGGGCCACGATTCGGGCGTGATACTCCACGTTGGCCGCAGAATACACGCGAGCCGTGAGCTCGGTGATGTGTATCGCGCCACCCACCTCCTCGAGCGTGCCATCCTGGCGCAGCTGCTCCGTCACCGTCATCATGTCGATGGGGCGCTGGTTGAAGCCAAGCGTGGTGATGGCCTGGAATATCTTCTGGTTGACGGGGTCGTAGAAACTGTCGGGCACAAGAATATCGCATACGTTCATGTAGGCGTCTTTCTCGAGCATACACGCGCCGAGCACCACCTCCTCAAGGTCGGTGTCGCGCGGGGGGAGTTTCCCCGTAGGGTCGGTTATCTCCTTTTTAAATTCTGGTTTTTTAGCCATGCGAGGGGAAACAAATCATTATTATCAAAAAGTAGAGGGCAGCCCCTAAGAGAAGAAGCGAGGTGTATTTGAGCACGATGTTGAGGGCGCTTCCGTGATGCTCGCGGAGTTCCTGCCAAAGAAGGAAGTGGCAGAAGGTGTAGCCGAGCCAGCCGAGCACAGTCCATGTGGGCGCATAGGTTGTGGCGATGGCCATGCAGAGGGCGGCGATGATGCCGTCGAAGAGATACACGAAGCTCATCGCGCGGCGTCCGAATATCACTACGGTGGTGCGCTTCCCCACGGCCGAGTCATCGTCGCGGTCGCGGTAATTGTTCACGATCAATACGTTGGCCGCCATCAGTCCTACGGCGAGCGAGGTGGCTATATTGACGCTGTCGAGACGGAACACGCCCGTCTGGACGTATTCGGTGAAGATCACCGGCACGAAGCCGAAGAAGATCACCACGGCAACGTCGCCGAGGCCATGATGCGAGAGAGGGTAGGGGCCGGCTGAATAAGCCACGGCGAAGATAGCCACGGCCACGCCTACGGCAATGAGCCACCAGCCGCCGTAGTATATTAAGGAGCAGCCCAATAAGGAATCGAGCAGGAGCAGCGAGAATGTGGCGCGTTTCATGGCAGCGGGGGAGATGTCTCCCTCGGTGACACCGCGTCGGAATCCTTCGCGACCCTTTTTGTCGAAACCGTTTTTGTAATCGTAATACTCATTGGCAAAATTCGAGGCTATCTGTGCCACCACCGCGAATAGGAGGCAGATAAGCATAGGTAGCCACGAAAAGCCATGACGGAATATGGCGCAGCCGGTGCCTGCGGCCACGCCTGCCACGCTCACAGGGAGTGTGCGGAGTCTCATTGCTTCAATCCAGGGTTTCATATCATAACCTTAACGGATGAAGCGGCGTGTTTAGTGTCTGAGGGTTATTCTTTGACGAAATGCTTTTCAAGGAGGGCGGTGAGATTTTCCGCTGCCTTTTCGATGCGTTCGCTATTCTGAAGGCCGTCGATATACTTTTGCGGGATGGCCTTCACCCCGTGGCGCAAGCCCATGAGGGCCATGGCGACAGCGCCGTTTGTGTCGGCGTCGCCTCCCTCGTTGATCACAGTCAGCAAAGCCTCGATGGGGGAGTCGGAATGCCAGAGCGACCAGAGAGCCGAGCCCATAGCTTTGCGGGCATACCAGTAAGTGTCGGGATCGTCGAGATCGAAGAGACCGAGGTCGTTTTCATTGGCCATATCCACATACATCACCACTTCGCGGTTTTCCTTGATTGCGAGGTCGCGCACCTCCTGGTAATCTGGAGTGCGGTCTTCCCAGAGAATCTTGTTGGCGATGTGAGCTATCAGCACAGCGGCCGTCTCGCAGCGCGGACGCGGATGCGTGAGGCGAGTTATATCGATTGCATTCTGGTAGATATTGTCGTTCCATATTCCGGCGAGGAGGGCTCTGCCGAGGGCATCGCTGGGGTTGCCGATATCTTGCATGTCGCGCCAAACGCGGCGTGATACGTTGTAAGGGTCGGAGGCGAAGTCGGGTTGGGAGAGCACCCAGCGCATGCACTGAGTGATGTCGAAGAGGTCGTTAGAATACCATTTCGCGAGGCGATGTGCATAATCGAGAGGGGAAAACGATTCGGTTTCCACCATGCTTTCGATGAGAGTGAGGAGATAGTTGGTGTCGTTGCTCCATTCGCCGCGTTCCCATTGAGAGCGATGGGCGTCGCGCACGATTTGAGAGTAGTCTTGCAGTCCGTCAGGGTATTTTATGGCTACGATTTGTTTGGTCATAAACTCAGTACCGAGACCCAATGCGTCGCCGATTGCGAAGCCATACAGCATTCCGGCGATTTTTTCTTTAAGTGGAATGTTCATAAAAGTTAAGTTCTAAGGTGGTCTACAGCGCCTCTGTCGTTGGCTTCGGCAGCTCTTCTGAAGAAGCCAAGGCTGGGGCCTGCCATAAATCAGATGTTAATGTTAGTTGATAATGCTCTTACATGTCGCTGCGGGTTTTACTCCTCAGCAGCCGTAACGATGGCAAAGTTACAACAATTGTTTTACACCTGCAAGAAATTCCCCCGAAAAAAATCATGACCTCATGCTCTTATTCATCATGCCAGTAAATAAAAGCCGTTAAGCTTCGATAGAAGACTTACGTGGCCTTATTTCTTTGCTTTATGCGACTTTGCCGGTTTCTATTTCGGATTTGAGAAATTGGAAGATATAGACTGCGCCCTGATAGTAGAGCCCACATTCGGGATCGTTGAGCTTGGCGAAAGTGGTTGATGAATAAAGCTCATCAAGGGCGCGGTGTATGTCCCAGCCATATTCTGCCATAAGCATTTCAGTGAGTTCTGCTGCAAGGCATTCTATTTGAAACTGTATGTCTTGTGTCATAATTCGA
>CAZGJH010000048.1:0-16544 GCA_964525735.1 uncultured Sangeribacter sp. | reverse complement strand
TCACACGGAGGTGTGTGAGGTATTCCTGGCCGAAGGTCATCCAGAAGCGGGCGCGACGCAGGGTGGGGAAATTGATCACGAGGCTTTCGAGCTCCTCATGGAAGAGGAGGTAAGACTCGCGCACACCGATGTTGGGATATGTGAGAGGGCGATGAATCTCGAGGTTTTCTGTCTCTACCCATTTGCCATCTTCCCAATATTTGCCTTTCTGGGTGATTTCACGGATGTTGATCTCGGGGTTGAAGTTGGTAGCG
Source organism: uncultured Sangeribacter sp. (assembly GCA_964525735.1). Taxonomy (GTDB): domain Bacteria; phylum Bacteroidota; class Bacteroidia; order Bacteroidales; family Muribaculaceae; genus Lepagella. The sequence continues at coordinate 16,290 of CAZGJH010000048.1, read as the reverse complement.
AAGGCCTTGCCATGATTTCCGGCGTTGCAGTCGACGATGTCGAGATAGCGCATTTCGGAGAAATGGTGTTTTGCGGCGTAAGCCACGAACACGGCCGACACACCGGGGTCGAAGCCGCAACCGAGAATAGCCGTGAGGCCAGCTTTCTCGAAGCGTTCGCGATAGGCCCACTGCCAGCTGTATTCGAAATGAGCCTCATCTTTGGGTTCGAAGTTGGCGGTGTCGAGATAGTTGACGCCACACTGCAGGCAAGCCTCCATGATGGTGAGGTCTTGATAGGGGAGGGCCACGTTGATACAGAGGTCGGGTTTATGACGACGGAAGAGCTCGCAGAGCTCCTCGACGGAGTCGGCGTCGACACGATCGGTAGAAATCAGGGAGGCGGGCTCGCCCTCAACCTGCTGTTTGAGGATGCGTTCGGCGAGCCGGTCACACTTCTCCTTAGTGCGAGAAGCGATAACGATTTCGTTGAAAACGTCAGGGTTTTGGGCGCACTTGGCGGCCACTACAGTTCCGACGCCACCGGCGCCGATAATCACTACTTTTCCCATTTCTAATTTTTTAATTGGTCTTAGGAATGCAAATTTAATCATTTTTCATTAAATTTGCATCATTAAAAGAAAATAATGGAAATAAGAATAACTAATATCAGCGATTTGCCTCGCGCTGCGGAGGCTTTCATAGCGGCTATGGAGGGGCGTAAGCTCTTCGCTTTCTATGGCGACATGGGAGCGGGGAAGACCACCTTCATAACCGAAGTGTGCCGCCTCTTGGGGGCCGACGACGACTCCGGCAGCCCGACGTTCAGCATCGTAAACGAATATCAGGGGGCCGACGGCTCGCCGATCTATCATTTTGATTTCTATCGCATCGACTCGCCGGAGGAGGCTCTCGACATGGGGGCCGAAGATTATTTCTACTCCGGCAATCTCTGCCTGATGGAGTGGCCCGAGCGTGTGGAGGCTATCCTTCCGGAAGAGACTGTGAAGGTGACGATTGCAGAACAGCCCGACGGCTCCAGAATACTGACATTATGAAAGGGAAATTCAATATCATCAAGCTTGATAAGGTAGACTCTACCAACTCATGGCTGGCGGCCAACCGTAGCAAGGTAGAGGCTCCCGCGCTCGTGTATGCCACAGAGCAGGATGCTGGCCGCGGCCAGCGTGGCAATTCCTGGGAATCAGACCCTGGGATGAATCTGACGGCTTCGGCTCTCTTTCAGCCGGAGGGTGTGCAGCCGCGCGAGCAGTTTGCCATCTCAGAGGCTGTGGCGCTTGCCGTGGCCGATCTTCTCGGGGAGTGCGGCGTAGAGGCAAGCGTGAAATGGCCCAACGATATCTATGTGGGCGATAAGAAGATTTGCGGCATCCTCATAGAGCATGCCATCTTGCCCGACTCGATACTCTACACCATAGCCGGGATGGGCGTGAACGTGAATCAGGAGGCGTTTCATTCAGACGCTCCGAATCCGGTGTCGCTGATTCAGCTCACGGAGGAGACCCACGACATCGACGAGTTGGCTCTCAGGCTGGCTCAGCGTCTTGAGGAGCGTGTGGCCGCCACGGCTACCCCCGAGGGACGCGAGACGCTCCATTCGGAGTTTATGGCGCGCCTTTACCGGGGCGACGGGGGCTGGTATCCCTTCTTCGACCGCCTGGCCGGGGAGCAGATCGAGGGGCAGATTGCCGATGTGGCTCCCGACGGGAGGATGACGATCTTGCTTGCCGACGGCACAAGGAGGAGCTATCTTTTCAAGGAGGTGGAATTCATAGTTCATAATTCATAATTGATAATTTGGTTATGAAGAAGATTTTAGGATATTTGGTGAGATACGGGTTGCCCGTCGTGCTCACGATTCTCTTGGTGTGGTACATGTTTAAGAAGGTCAACTTCACGGAGATGTGGGACCTTATCAAACATGGTGTAGATTACTGGTGGATTCTCCTGGCGATGGGCATCAGCGTCTTCTCGCACGTATTCCGTGCGGCGCGCTGGCGGCTACAGCTCAATGCGTTGGGCATCAAGCCTCCGTTTATGGCGCTGTGCTGCTCGATTTTCGGTTGCTACGCGCTCAACCTTGTCTTTCCGCGCCTCGGGGAGGTGTGGCGATGCACGTATGTTGCGTCGTCGCAGAAGGCGAGCTTCACCTCCGTGCTCGGTTCGATGATAGGCGACCGCTTGGCCGACACTCTGATGGTGCTTCTCCTGCTGCTGCTCTGCCTTGTGGTGGCGAGTCCGGCTTTGGAGGCGTTTCTTACGAAATATCCTGTGGGGCGCGACCTCGTGGGGCTGCTCTATCAGTGGTGGTTCTGGGCGGCTGTGGTAGGCGGCGTGGCCCTCTGCTGGGGCGGTTTCTATCTCTTCCGTGAGACGAAGGTGGTGAAGAAGCTCAAGGAGATGGCCTGGAATATGTGGCAGGGGTTCAGCGTGGTGGTCACGATGCCCGGTCGCTGGCAATTTTTGGGCTACACGCTCTGCATCTGGGGGTGCTATTACTTCCAGCTCTATGTGGCCTTCTTCGCGTTTGACTTCACTCGTGAACTTTGCACGGCCCCCGGAAACTTCGGCGGCTTGATTCCCTGCTTAGTAGCGTTCGTGCTCAGTTCGATCAGTATGGCGATACCCTCGAACGGCGGCCTCGGCCCCTGGAACCTCGCGATCATGTTCGGTCTGGCGGTGTATGGCGTGAGCGACGCGCAAGGCACGGCGTTTTCGATGCTGCAATGGAGCGGCCAGACGGTGATGCTCATCCTGCTCGGCATCTATACGATGATTTACATCTCAGTTTCAAAGAAAAAGATAGAAGCCGCGTAAGTGGGACAGTAAGATTGAATATGTTTAATCAGGACAAGTTAGAGTATGTTTGACGATAAAGAGGAAAAGAATGATTTTTTTGACGGGCCCGACATTCCCGAGCCCGCTCCGAAACCGAAGAAGCCGGTGTATCAGCCCGACGATCCCAATTATTGGGAGGAGGAGTCGGAGTGGGAGCATCTGAAGCCACGGCGCAAGACGGCGTTGTGGCTCTGGCTCGGCGCGGCGGTGGTGGTGGCCGGTCTGCTGTTGGGGATGTGGCTCCGCTTCTTCTCGCCTTACGTGACGGATGCCGTGCAGTTTGGCTATGTGGAGCATATCGAGGCACGCGGCACGATCTTCAAGACGTATGAGGGTATACTGCTGCCTTACAAGGAGCTTCACGACACCACCCGCATCTATCATCGCGATTTCATCTTCACGGCGCAGAATGAGAAAACAGCGACGGCCCTCAAGCGCGCTATGCTCGAAGGCCGTCCCGTAGCGGTGGAATATAAGAAGTATCATGCCACGCTTCCCTGGCGTGGGTCGAGTAAGATCATTATCACGGCTGTGGATTCAGTAGATCCGCGCCATATTCTCCCCCCTGATCGTCAGTTCTGAGCCACGAGATCGTCGGCCTCGGTGTAGGCGTTGGGAGTGACGGAGAGGATGAGGAGGAAGCGTCCGCCGTCGCGGCCGTTGGCTGTCTGCTCCTTGAGCATCATGTTTACCATGTTGCCTTCGTAAGCTCCGACAACTTCGAAGAGAGAGTCGTCGTTATCTTCCGTGGTGCCCGACACGACGCCCATGTCGTTCATCTCCTGAAGGAGCGAGCTGCAGAAAGCGCACTGAGCGCGGTTGGCATCGTCGCGGTCGGCTGAGTTGTAAGGGAAGAAGAAGAAATATCCGAACTGGCTTATGGTGTCGTCGTCTTCAAACTGAGCAACGGCTGCCACTTCGGGAGTCATGCCTGAGTAAGAGAGCTTGTAGCCGCTGTCGGTGTCGAGCCAAAGACCGGTTTCGTCGGCGTCGGGCTCCATTTTCATACACTTTTCAACACCCTTCTTTGTCTCTGCTACAGTCTGCGGGAGGTCGAGCACACCGTAAACCTTGCTTACGAGGTCGGCTGCGGTAACGATCACGGCAGAAGAAGCTGCCGAAGATGTGATAGCGCCGAAAGAGGCTGCTGTGGCCATATCGTAAGAGGAGGGCTCGGGAGCCTCGGCGGGAGCGTTGGAGGCTGAGAGATTTGCAGTGCCGAAGATGAGGGCTGCGAGAAGAGTCAGGAGGGAAGTTGCTGTGTATTTCATAATTGGGGGGAACTTTTAAATTTAGAATTCATCATCATTAACTAAGTTTAAGGGGCTTTGGTTCACCAATTTTGTCAATCTCGGAAAAAAATAGTAATTTTGAATCCGATTTAACTTTTGAGGGTTAACGTCCGAATTTTTTAACATAAATTTTTAACAAAAACACTTCAACCATGCTTGTAAAACCACGTTATAACATATCGTTGCTGACGCTTTTGGCGGCTGTGGTGATGCTTACGCTCTCTACGGCTTGCTCCGACGACGACCGCCCCGAAGTGTCGGAGACCGACATCTTGGGCATCTACGCCGGCGAAGACGGCACCTTCATGGAGCTCGACGACACCGACTACATCTACCAATATAATATGCAGGAGCTTCGCGGCGTGCAGTATTGGATAAAGCGCAAGCTGACATATCTCTACGAGCCTGTTTCGGAACTGATGCTGAAGCAGGATATCGAGGGGCTTCTGCAGGTGTATAAGGTGACGGAGTACAACGACCAGGGAATGACACTCTGCTGGCTGGAGACTCCGATGCAGGAGCCTGTGGAGGGGGACGCGCGCTTCGAGATAATCCAGGTGTTCTTCAAGACCGACTATGAGATAGATCCGGCCAATGAGGTGCATTATCAGAAGATCGATGCCGAGCAGCTGCAGCGCGACTTGGGCGACATAGAGGTAATAGAGGCTTATTAATATGAAGAAGATAGCAATCATAGGAGCCGGCAACATGGGCTCCGCCATAGCAGGGTCGCTCCGCGGGGCCGACTATGAGATCGCGATAACCGCGGCCACGGAGAAGTCGCGCGCAAGGACAGCGGAGCGTTTCCCGGAGGCGAAGGTCTGCGCCGACAATCGTGAGGCGGTAAGCGGGGCCGACATCGTCGTGCTCTGTGTGAAACCGTATGCGGCTGCGGCCGTGATGGGTGAGATAGCGTCGGTGGTGAAACCGGGGGCCATCTTCATTTCGGTGGTGGCCGCGATGACGTTGGCCGACCTCAAGGAGCAGCTTTCGCCGCGCAAGGGATGCGTATATTTCTTCCGAGTGATTCCGAACACGGCGATCGCCGTGGGTAAGAGCGCGACGTTTATCGTGGCCGACTCGGACGCCACGCCTGAGGCTGTGGCTACTGTGACGGCGATCTTCGACCGCTCGGGGAAGACGTTCCTCGTGGAGGAGAAGCAGATGGGGGCGTTGACTTCGATATCGTCGTGCGGTATCGCCTACATTCTGCGCTTCATACGTGCTGCGGCCGAGGGTGGCGTGGAGATCGGGCTGAAGCCGCAATTCGCGGCGGAGGTTGTGGCTGCCACGGCCGATGGGGCTGCGGCTCTCGTGGAGGCCGGGGCGCATCCTGAGGCTGAGATAGATAAGGTGACAACGCCTGGCGGCCTCACAATCAAGGGACTCAATACGCTTGAGGAGAAGGGCTTTACGGCGGCGGTGATTGCTGCAGTTAAGGCCTCGAATGCATAATTCATAATGCATAATTCATAATTTTAGATTCAATTCATTATGCATTATACATTATGCATTATGAATTAACTTTTGGATATGAGTAGATTTGTCGTAAAAATAGGTAGCAATGTAATTACGAGGGATGATGGCACGCTCGACGTGACGCGCATCTCGTCGCTCGTAGATCAGGTGGTGGAGATGCGCAAGCGCGGGCATGAGGTGATTCTCATCTCTTCGGGAGCCGTGGCTGCGGGGCGTCAGCTCGTGACCCCCTCGCATAAGCTCGATACGGTGTCGCAGCGTCAGCTCTTCTCGGCTGTGGGTCAGGCCAAACTCATCAACCGCTATTACGATCTTTTCCGCGACCGCGGGATTGTGTGCGGCCAGATCCTGACCACGAAGGAGGGTTTCGGTTCGCGCACGCATTATCTCACGCAGAAGCATTGCATGGAGGTGATGCTGGAGCAGGGGGTCGTGCCTGTGATCAATGAGAACGACACGGTGTCGGTGACGGAGCTGATGTTTACCGACAACGATGAGCTGTCGGGGCTCGTGGCGTCGATGATGGATGCCGACACGCTGATTATCCTCAGTAATATCGACGGTTTTTACGACGGCGACCCTGCGCTGGAGGAGTCGGGCATCATAACGAGGGTGGCGAACACGGTGAAGGACCTTTCGAAGATGATTGTGGCCGGGAAGTCGACCTTCGGACGCGGCGGCATGCTGACGAAGAGCCGCATCGCGCTTCAGGTGGCGTCGGAGGGTATCGAGGTGATCATCGCCAACGGCCACCGCGACAATATCCTGATTTCGCTGTTGGACGATCCCAATGTGCTCTGCACGCATTTCGAACCGGGCGACCGCATCAACAGTGTGAAGAAATGGCTGGCCCATTCGCATGATTTCGTGAAGGGTACGCTTCGTGTCAACGAAGGGGCGGCCGAGTCGCTGCGCGATGCCGAGCGGGCTGTGAGCCTGTTGCCGGTGGGCGTGACTGAGGTGACGGGTAATTTCGAGAAGGGTGATCTGGTGGAGATTGTGGATGCCGAGGGAGAGTATATCGGTTTGGGCTGCTGCGATTACGCCGCCGATTCGCTGCGGAAAGTGATAGGGTTGAAGGGTCGTCGCCCGGCCATACATTATGATTATTTGTATAGTGAATGAAATTTGAATTGATCGGTAAGGTAGGGAGCTCGCTGGCCAGCTTGGTGAAGGTGGCGGTGATGTCGAAGGGGGTGTCAGGTAAGGGCTCTCCCAAGGAGGGGCGCGGCATCGTGATTATGGGCAACGGGCCTTCGCTGCGCCAGACCATCGACAACGACTCCGAATGGCTCCTGAGCCACGACTTGCTGGCCGTGAACTTCGCCGCCAACACTCCCGACTTCTTCAAGCTCCGTCCGCAATATTATGTCTTGGCCGACGGGCATTTCTTCTCCGGCACAGCCACCGACCCCAACGTGAAGCGGCTTTGGGGGGAGATGGAGCGCGTGAGCTGGGAGATGACGCTATGGGTGCCTGCGAAGGCGAGCCATTTAGTGAAAGCGCTCGTGATGAGCAACCAGCGTATAAAAATCAAGACCTTCAATCTTACGCCGATCGAAGGTCTTAAATCTGTGAGTCATTTTCTTATCGACGCGGGGCTCGGTATGCCGCGCCCGCGCAATGTGCTTATCCCGGCCATCATGGTGGCCATCAGGGAGGGGTATAAGAAGATCTATCTCTGCGGAGCCGACCATACCTGGACACGCACGTTGAGTGTAGACGATGAGAACTTCGTGGTGAGCGTTCAGCCTCATTTCTACGAAGACAACGACAAGGAGCATCAGCGTGTGCGCGCCGCCTATGCCGGGCTTCATCTGCACGACGTGCTGGGAAGCATGACGATTGCTTTCAGAAGCTATTGGCAGCTGGCCGATTACGCCCGCCGGCGGGGCGTGGAGATCATCAACGCTACTCCTGGTTCGATGATTGATGCGTTTCCTCGGCTGCGTTAGACTCGGCGTTAGCGGCGGGTTCTTGAGCCTGCGGCGTTTTCGGTTTCTTTTTGCGGCGCGGCTTGCGTGGCTTCTGAGGCGCGTCGTCTGGCGATGTTTCGGGGCGCGGAATACCGAACGAATCGGTAATTATCTCAGCCACATAGTCGCTGGCCACGCTGTTGCCTAAGCGGCGGCGCATATTCTTATAGCCGGCGATCTGCCAGTCGCGCTTGGGAGAGTTCTGAAGCAGCGGACCGAGTTCGCGCGCAATAGCCGAGGGTGTGCACTGATGCAGAAGGAGCTCGGGCACTATGCTATTGCCGACAATAAGATTCGGCAGGGACACATACTTCACTTTCAGAAGTTTCTCCATAATCTTATAGGTCAACTTCTTGCCGTTGCCACGATAGCACACCACCTGCGGCGTGCCGATGAGGGCCGTCTCGAGAGTGGCCGTGCCCGACGTCACGACAGCCGCGCGCGAATACTTCAGCAGCGTGGGGGTGGAGCCGAACACGAGCTGCAAGCCAGGGTCTTGCGCCACTTCGCGGTAGAATTTCTCAGGCACAGCGGGAGCGGCGGCGACAACATATTCATAATCAGGGAAACGACGCGCCGCCGCTATCATAAGCGGGAGATTGTTCTTGATCTCGCTCTTGCGTGAGCCAGGGAGGAGCGCGATGATCTGTTTCTCGGGATTGGCGAGCCCCTGACGGTCGACGAAATGCTTGCGCGGAGGGAGATGGCCCAACGCATAGTCGATCTCCTGCACCGAGGGATTGCCCACATAGGTGACCTGATAGCCATGTTTCTGGAAAAAGCCTACCTCAAAGGGGAGGATGGAGTAAAGATTATCGACATACTTCTTGATCTTCTTCACTCGCCATTCTTTCCATGCCCACACCTTCGGGGAGATGAAATAATCTACCTTAACACCCAAGTTATGAGCATATTTGGCTACTTTCAGATTGAAACTGGGGTAGTCGACGAGAATGAGGCGGTCAGGGCGAAACTCCCTGACGACGCGCTTTGCCGCGTCGAGATTCTTCAAAATCTGCGGGAGCTTGCGGAAAACCTCCGAAAACCCCATCACATTCATCTTTTCATAATGCACTTCAGGCGACACCCTGGCCTCTTTGGCCATGAGATCGCCACCAAAAAAACGGAACTCGGCGTTAGGGTCGAGTTTGCGGAGAGAGGATATCAGATTAGAGGCATGTAAGTCGCCGGATGCCTCACCGGCAATCAGCATGTATTTCATGAAATGATGTTTTACGGCTGCGCCTTATCTCAAAGCGCAATATCCAGGCCTGGAAGAGCGTTTATTAACCATGAAAATGATCCGCTCTTTTATTCTGACCCTCGTGGCCCTCTTTGGTTTAATCGTCACATCATGTATTAACGACGATTTTACCAATTCACCCTCGGCCACGCTCTCATTCTCTACCGATACGGTGAGCTTCGGCACCGTCTTCACCGACCTGGGCACGCCTACGGCGCGTCTGCTCGTATTCAACCGCAACAATAAGGGTGTCAACATATCAACGATCCGTTTCCGCGACCCCGACACCCCGTTCACCTTCAATGTAGACGGTGTGAGCGGGTCGGCATTCAGCGATGTCGAGATCCGTGCCAACGACTCCATATATATTTTTATAGAGTGTTTTATCGACGAGGATTCTTCGGCCGATCCGCGCCATGTGGCCGACCAGCTCGAATTCGTGACCAACGGCGTGACGCAGGAGGTGGAAGTGGAGGCCTGGGCGCAGAACGTGAAGCGGCTCCGCGGCCTCAAGGTGGAGACCGACCTTACGCTCACTCCGGAGTTGCCCTACGTGGTGTTCGACTCGCTCACCGTGGAGAGGGGCGCGACCCTCCGCATCGACCCGGGTGTGCAGTTGCTGTTTCACGACAAGGCCTACATGCGCGTGAGCGGCAGGCTCGACGCGGCTGGTTCGGTAGAGGCGCCCATCCATTTCCGTGGCGACCGTATCGACAATGTGCTACCCGGCGTGAGCTACGATATCATGGCCGGGCAGTGGGAGGGGATACGTATCGCTCCCGAATCGTTTGACAATCGCTTGGCTTATGTGGATATGCGCTCCACATCTTACGGGCTGAGGGTCGATTCGTGTGGCACGACCGACCGCCCGAAGCTTACGCTCCTTAACAGTTGGCTGCATAACTCGCGCTCGACCGTGCTCAGCAGCGTCGACGCGCAGGTGAACGCTTACGGGTGCTGCTTTTCGGAGGCGGCCGATGCGGTGGTATACCTCAAAGGGGGGCTACATGATTTCCGGCAGTGTACGATAACCAATTACTATCTCTTCTCGGCGATTTCTTCGGCCAATCTTACCTTGCGGCATGCCGTGCCCCCTACTGGGGATTCGGCTGGCGCGGATGATGAGGATGGCAGCCCGTATATGCAGGCTACCTTCGACAACTGTATCATCTACGGGTTGGGTTCGCCGGTTTCGCCAGCGGATCTGACTGGCTCGGAGGTGTTTGTGAGGAATTGTCTGGTAAAGACGGAGGGGGAGAACGATGAGAATTTCATCGACTGCCTCTGGGATGAGGATCCTCTTTTTTATACAGTGCGCTCCGACTATTACTTCAATTATCACCTTCAGCCAGATTCGCCGGCGTTCGGGAAGGGGAACCCTGATTATGTGACTCCTGAGTGTCTTTTCGATATGGATGGCGTAGACCGGCTTACGGCTCCGCCGGATCCGGGGAGGCCGGCGTTAGGGGCGTATGCCCGCTATGAATAATTCTTACTTCATAATGCATAATTAGGATCGGGTTTGGCCATCGCCTGTGATAAGATACTTATAGGTAGTTATTTCCGGTAAGGCCATCGGCCCGCGCGCATGAAGTTTCTGTGTGCTGATACCGATTTCTGCGCCGAATCCGAACTGGCCGCCGTCGGTAAACGCCGTCGAGACATTCGCGTAGACGCAGGCTGCATCTACCTCTCTCTGAAATTTTTCGATAGCCTCGGGATCTTCGCTCATTATGCACTCGCTGTGATGTGAGCCGTAACGCGCGATGTGCTCGAGAGCCTCGTCGAGGGAGTCAACTATCTTGACAGCAATCTTATAATCGCGGAATTCCGTGCCGTAATAGGCAGGGTCGGTATAGATCTCCACGTTCTTCTCCTTGAGAGGAGCGAGCAATTCGTCGAGTTCGCCGGCGCGTGAGCGATGCACAAGGAGGCAGTCGAGAGCGTTGCAGACGCTGACGCGGCGAGTCTTTGCGTTGAGCACCACCGCCTTGGCCTTCTCCATGTCGGCTGAAGCATCCACATATGTGTGACACACTCCGGCACCTGTTTCGATAACGGGCACTTTCGAATTATCTCTCACAAAATCAATCAGTCCACGGCCGCCGCGCGGTATGATCACGTCGATCTCGCCAACGGCCTGCATCATTGTGGCGGCACTTTCGCGGTCGCCCGGCATGAGGGTGCAGATAGCTTCGGGGAGCCCCTCTTCGCGTAAGACGCTGTGAATCACGTCGACGATTGCTCGCGATGAACAGTCGGCGTCATGGCCTCCTTTGAGCACACATGCGCTTCCGGCTCGGAAGCAGAGCCCGAACACGTCGGCCGTAACGTTTGGACGTGCCTCGTAGATTACGCCGATTACGCCGAATGGCACCGATACCTTCTTGATAACCATTCCGTTGGGACGAACCGTCTCGGAAATAACCTGTCCGTAAGGCACGGGGAGTTTGGCTACGTTGCGCATATCGGAAGCTATGCCGGCAATGCGCTCGTCGGTAAGGCGGAGACGATCGTAGTCGGGCGAGTCCTGGGGCATGCGCGCGAGGTCTTTTTCGTTGGCTTTCAGTATTTCTGGGGTGTTGGCCACGAGGGCGTCGGCCACACGATTGAGGATGCGGGCCGTGTCGTCGCCGGAGAGGCGAGGAAGCACTGCAGAGGCGCTACGGGCGGCCTTTATTTCGGTGAAGGCTTTGTTATTTTGATTTGTCATTATTATTTTGATTTTAGATAGTTATTGTGATTAGATAGTTTTTGCTTTCGTGGGGCTCCGCTACATGCCAAAGGCATGTCCCTACGATGCGGATGGCGGTGCTTGTGGGAGACGCGGTGGACGCGAAGAATCGCGTCCCTACCCAGTCAGCTATAGGCGGTAGGTGAAGGAGATGGAGAGGCGGTCGGGGCCGAAGTAGGTGGTGGAGCGGGTGTCGATCAGGCGGCCGTTGTCGGGGGCATGGGGAGAGGTGTGCGCGGTGTTGTGGAAGCGGTCGTAGCGGGTGGTGATGAAGCCGAGGCCGAGCATGAATTCTACGCCCCAGTGCTTGCTGAGGGGTAGGCGGTAGCCGTAGGTGAGGCCTGCTCCGAGTCCGGGGCGGTCGGTGTCTTGGTAGCGGTAGTCGTTCCAACGGACGTTGTACCAGACGACGGTGGCGTGAGCGGCGAGGAAGTGTCCGCGGCGGAGGTTTGTGGTGCTTTTATATCCTGGCCACCAGCGACATTCGGGCTGGAACGCGAGCACGCGGACGGCCCGTTTTTTCCAGGCGAACCATGGGGCGTAGTAGACTGGCACGCCGATTGAGATTGCGTCGGAGAGGTTTAGGCTTAGTTCGGCGTTCATTATACGCAGATTCCAAGGGATTACGTCGGTAGATATTTCCGTCGTGATCCCTTTTGCGTTTTGTGCCATGCCCAACAATAGTATTATTGTTATTAGTATTGTTTTGATTGGTTGCATTTTATTAGGGGTCGAGGTCGATGGTGATGTCGTCGTCCCAGCGGGTGTCGATCTGGAGGCCGCCGGTGATGAGCTTGGTGAGGAAGGCGCCGGTGACGGTGGTGGTTTCGCCACGCCGGACGGTGAAGGCGACGTCGTCGGTGCGTGCCATGAGCACCTGCGAGGAGTTGAAGAGGGATATGCTGAGGTTGACTTCGAGGGGAGTGTCGGCGTCGGTGAATAGCCAGTCGGATACGATTGGGAATGTCAATCCAGGGAAGTCGATGACGTTGAAGTCGGTGGTGAAGGATTGTGCGTCGAGTGGGAGGACGGCGCAGTCGGAGAGGAGGTCGTAAGCACCTGGTATTGAGGTGTTATACGTGACGGTGAAGTAGTATCGTTCGCCGTGTATGCGGGCGTCTTCGGTGTAGGAGAGGAATTCGGTGTAGTCGGTAGGGAGGAGCTCGAATCTGCCGAGTGCTGGGGTGGCTGTGAGGTAGTATTCTACGGTGCGATGACCGTCGGTGGCGGGGTCGTCGGCTTTGGAGAGGGGGCGGAGGGAGGCGATGTCGACTTGTCCGTGGAAGACGAGGGCTGCCCGGAAGTCGGATTCGGTGGCGAGGGGGAGGGTGGGCTTGATGAGGGTGACGGATGAGGCGTCGTAGGCCGCGGGCTCTTGGGTGGAGGGGTTGAGGTAGTCGATCCAGACGTCGAGGGTGTAGGTCTGGTTTCGGAAGAGGCCTGGGAGGAGGATCCGGAAGTCGCGGTTGAATACGATGTCGGGACCGACTGTGAATGAGCCGGTTGTGACGTGTCCGGCGGGGTCGGTAGCGGCGACGATGAGTCGGCGAGGGGATTTGTGGAGGTATGCCCAGGGGTAGTCCATGCTGACGAAGAGCTGCAGGTGACGGTCGTTAGGGTCGACGCCAACGGGGTTGTCGGGGATGAGGTCGTCGGAGGGGTATGTGTGTATGCACCCTGCCGTGAGGAGGATGAACGCGAGGGCGGAAAGCAGTGACGGGAGATTACGGGGCATCAGTTGAAATCGGTTTCGGATGATCCGGCCCAGTCGGTGTCTTCGGTGACGTTGAGGCGGATGTCGCCCGAGGGGGCCTGTGAGGTGGTGAGGAATGTGCCGCGCACGGTGTAGATTTTGTTTGGCTCGGGGAGTACGAGCGATTGGGTGGAGGAGGCGGGGGTCTCGATGACTACGCTTGGCTTGGTGAAGGTGTAGTTGGGGTTTGGCATGAGGGTGAATGCCAGCTTTTTAAGGCCGTTGCGAGGGTCGCGGTAGCCGGGGGCGAGGCCGAAGACGTAGAAGTATACAAGCTCGTTTTGTGAGCGGTCGGATACTTCCTGGAAGAATGGGTAGAATGTTTTTGTCTGCTCGTATTTTGTGGCTCCGCCGGCATCGAAGGAGTAGGTGGGTGCTACGGAGTAGTCGGTGATTTTGAGCTTTTCGAGGGGGTCGAGGTTGGGGTCTTTGGCAACGATACGGACTTTGGAGACTACGCGGCGGAGGGTGAGGTCGGCTTCGTAGACGAGGGGACCTTTTGTGAAGATTTCGGTTTTGAGGGCGAAGCAGTCGCGAGCGTCGTTGTTGAAGAAATCGTCTTGAGATGAGAAGTTTATGCCGTCGCCTTTGGCTGTGGTGTCGTAGTATTTGTCGGGGTAGTGGCCTTGTGCGTTTTTGGTGGCGGAGGCGTTGATGTAGTCGGCGAAGATTGTGACGAGGTATTTTTTGCCTTCTTCGGCGTCGTGGAATACGATTGTGCGGCCGTCGGCTTCGAGTTGCTCGACGGTGGCGACGAGTGTGTTTTCGGCGATACCGGTCTGGCCTGCGGCGTTTTCTTTGTAGAGTTTGGCTACGTAGCGGAGCTTTACGTCGGTGCCGGCGCGTGTTTGGCCGATTCGGTAGGCTTCGGGGAGGTTTATTCCGAGGGAGATTGTTGTGGTTTTGGCGGGGGCTTCTTCGGGGGCTTCGATGAGGGTGGTGTTTGTGCAGGCGGTGAGGGTGAGGAGGGCTGCGCTGGCGCTTGCGAGTATTTTGGGGAGGGGCTTCATGATTGCTTTGGGGTTATGATACGACTTAAATTGCAAAATAAGGTAGAATAATCTAAATGGCCAAATTTTTTGTTTAAAAAGTATGAAAAAGATTGCAAAAGAGATAGATTTGCCGCTTACGGAGGAGGGCGTTGAGGCTTTCTTGGCGAGCGACTGGGTGGCCGGGATCGGGCCGGCTTATGCCAAGCGTCTGGTGAAGGAGTTTGGCACGGATGCGTTGCGTGTGCTTGCTGAGGAACCGGAGCGTGTTACGGGAATCGGCGAGGCGCGTGTGAAGGGGGCGTCGGATAGTATACGGGAGATACAGTATCCTGTTGATTTGGTGGCGTTTCTCTTTTCGTGTGGGGTGAGCGACATGTATATCGGGCGGATTTTCGGTAAGTATCGGAAGCGCACGGGTGAGGTTGTGGCGGCCGATCCTTATTCGATGGTTGAGGATGTGTGGCAGTTGGGGTTTTTTACGGCCGACAAGATTGGGCGCGCGTTGGGGATCGCGGCTGATGATTCGCGGCGTCTGCAGGGGGCGTTGGTGACGGCTGTGAAGCATTTTGCGGAGGCGGGGCATTTGTTTGCTACGCCTGACGATGCTGTGGCGTATGCTGCTGTAATAAGCGGAGTTACGCCTGAGAAGGTGAGGGAGGCGGCCGGGCCGGTTGTGGAGAGCGGGCGCGTCGTGGAGAGTCGCGGCGGCCTGTATCTGCCGGTGTTTTATAAGGCTGAGAAGGAGGGTGCGGAGAAGTTGATGGCGTTGGCTTCTGCCGAGGGTTTGGGGCGTGTGGCCCGGGAGGATTTGCCGAAGGTGGATGGCGAGGGGCATCCGTATAGCGAGCGGCAGCTTGAGGCTGTGGAGATGGCGTTGAATTCGCCTGTGGCTGTGCTGACTGGCGGACCGGGGACGGGGAAGACGACTGTGTTGAGAGGCGTGATCGAGGCGTTGGAGAAGATGGGGAAGAAGGTTGTGCTTGCGGCTCCTACGGGGCGTGCGGCGAAGCGTATGTCGACGCTGACGGGTGTTGAGGCGAGTACGATTCATAGGCTTTTGGGGTATACTCAGGGGCAGGGTTATCATTCGAAGGGGATTGATGCTGATGTGCTGATTATCGATGAGGGGTCGATGATGGAGCAGGTGCTGTTTAATCATCTGCTTCAGGCAGTTAAGCCTGGGACGCGTGTGATTTTGGTGGGTGATGTGGATCAGTTGCCGGCAATCGGCGCGGGGGATGTTTTGCGTGATATGATCGATTCTGGGGTGATACCTGTGGCGCGGTTGGAGGAGAATTTCCGTCAGGGTGAGGGGAGTATGATTGCTCGTGGGGCGCAGGCTATCAATGCTGGGGAGATGCCGGAGTCGGATCCGGAGAGGGATTTTATGATTGTGCCGGAGTCGACGGCTCGGCGGATTCATGAGAAGTTGCTTTCGCTTGTGGCTGAGGAGATTCCGGCGTCGAAGGGTATTCGGCCGACGGATATCCGTGTCGTGACGCCGCAGCAGATCGGGGCGTTGGGGGCTCGGCAACTGAATATCGATTTGCAGGAGCGGCTGAATCCGAGCGGGCCGGAGCTGAGGCGTGGGGCTACTGTTTTTCGGCTTGGTGATCCGGTGATGCAGACGGTAAACATGGCTTCGAGGAGGGTGTATAATGGTGAGACTGGGGTTATTGTGGAGGTTGACGCGGAGGCTCAGACGCTGGTGGTGGAGTTTTCGGATGGGCGACGGAGCGTGTATCAGCGTGGGGATTTGAGTGAGCTTGTGTTGGCGTATGCTACGACTGTGCATAAGCTTCAGGGGTCGGAGGTGGAGTATATGGTAATGCCGATCACGATGGCGCATAAACCGATGCTCTACAGGAATTTGCTTTACACGGCTGTGAGCAGGGCGTCGAAGCTTTGTGTGCTTGTCGGGGAGGAGGAGGCGCTTCGTTATGCTGTCGAGAATAATCCGACCCGGACTCGCAATTCGAATTT
>CAZGJH010000047.1:0-16550 GCA_964525735.1 uncultured Sangeribacter sp. | reverse complement strand
AAAACCCAAAATTTGAATTTTGAAATTATGGAAAGTAAACGTCAAGCTAAGATAGCACGACTCCTTCAGAAGGAGTTGAGCGAAATTTTCCGCCGTCAGACGGCCCGTCTCGGCGGTGTCCTCGTATCCGTCAGCGCAGTGCGCGTCTCGCCCGACCTCAGCATCGCCAAGGCCTACCTCAGCATCTTCCCCCCGGAGAAGAGCAAAGAGATTCTCGAAAATATTGAAAAACAGTCGAAAACCGTCCGCTACGAATTGGCCCAGGCCGTGAAGCAGGTGCTCCGCAAATGCCCCGACCTCCAGTTCTATCTCGACGACTCGCTCGACTATATCGAAAACATCGACCGCCTCCTTGGCCCGCACAAAGAACACGAAGAGGAAAGAAAAGAGGATGAGTAACACCTCACAACAAACAAAGAGAACGCTGCCAGCCCGTATCGCCTGGCGATACCTCCGCGCGCCCAAATCGCACAGCGCAGTCAGCGCGATCTCTATCATATCAGTGGTGGGGGTGGCTGTAGCCACCGCCGCCATTATTTGTGTCCTATCGGTTTTCAACGGTTTCCGCGCCGTGCTCGACGACAAGCTCGACATCCTCGCCCCCGACGTGGCCGTCACTCCCTCCGAAGGGAAAACCTTCGCCGACGGCGACTCCGTAGCCCAGCTCATCGCGCAAGTCGACGGCGTCGAGATTGCTCTCCCGGCCGTGGTCGACAACGCCCTCGCCATCGTAAACGGGCGCGAAATGCCCGTCACCCTCCGAGGTGTCGACATGTCGCGCTACCCCCTCATCACCCATATCGACTCCATCATGATGGGTGAAACGCCCCTCGCCCAACTCTCCCCCGACGACGTCGTGGCATCAGTAGGCGTGGCCCAGCAGCTCGCCATCTACAACTCGGGCGTGCCGATGCTCCTCTTCGCTCCCCGCCGCGAAGGACGCGTAAACCTCGCCAACCCCATGGCATCCTTCATCACCGACTCCGTCAACGTGGCCGACGTGTTCCAAGCCATGCAGAGCGACTACGACGAGAAAAACATAATCTGCGACATCTCCCGCGCGCGCGACCTATTTCTCTACGACTCCGAAGCCACGACAATCGAAGTGCAAACCCGCCCAGGCAGCGACCCCGCCAAAGTGGCCCAGGCAATCAGTCAGAAGCTCGGCAGCTCGGCCATCGTGAAAGATCGCCTCCAGCAACAGGAGGTAAACTTCCGCATGATCGCCATCGAAAAATGGATCACCTTCCTGCTGCTCATCTTCATACTCATAATCGCCTCCTTCAACATCGTCAGCGCCCTCTGCATGCTCGTGCTGGAGAAAGACGATTCGATCGCCACGCTCTCGGCCCTCGGCATGAGCCGCCGCCAGATCGGAGCCACTTTCTGGTGGGAAAGCGTCTACGTCTCCCTCTCCGGAGGCATCGCGGGTGTGGCCGTCGGGGTGCTGCTCTGCCTGCTTCAGGAATGGTTTGGCATCATACGACTCAGCGGCGATCCTGGCAGCCTCGTGATCCAGGCCTACCCTGTGCGCGTCGAGGCGGCCGACATCCTCATAGCCCTCATCCCGGTGGTGGCCATCGGCCTGCTCACGGCCTTCATCACAGCCGCCTTCGCACGCTCGCGCCTCGCAAAAGCATCGTGAGCGCCTCGCAAAAGCATAGCTCCCGACTCGCAAAAGCGTAATTTTACATTATTTTTCTTGCCAAAAGTTGCATATCCGGCAAATAATTGATAAATTTGCACTTCCAACTAACAATCGGGAGCCATCCCACAACATTTTACCATGGATCGTATCGATAACTTAGACAAAAAGATTCTAAACATCATCATGAAGAACGCCCGTATAGCCTCCAAAGACGTGGCTATTGAATGTGGCGTGTCAAGAGCTGCTATCCATCAGAGGATTCAGCGTCTTATCGAAATGAAAGTGATCACCGGATCAGGATATAACGTCAACCCGAAAACGCTCGGTTACAACACCTGCACTTATATAGGTGTAAACCTCGAAAAGGGCTCGATGTATCGCG
Source organism: uncultured Sangeribacter sp. (assembly GCA_964525735.1). Classification (GTDB taxonomy): domain Bacteria; phylum Bacteroidota; class Bacteroidia; order Bacteroidales; family Muribaculaceae; genus Lepagella. The sequence continues at coordinate 14,520 of CAZGJH010000047.1, read as the reverse complement.
AGGTGGTCCGTGAGCTCGAAAAAATTCCCGAGGTCGTGGAGTGTCATTACACCACAGGCCCTTACTCGATGCTCATCAAAGTCTACGCTCAGGACAACCAGCACCTTATGGAGCTGCTCAACGACCAGATTCAGCACATCCCCGGCGTTTCCGGCACAGAGACCCTCATCTCGCTCGAACAGAGCATGAACCGTCAGATCTTCATCAAGACCGACAAGAGCAAAGACAAACACCGCAAACAACAACAACAGGCTCAATAAGCCTTCTCAAGTAGCTCACGGGAGACGTCGCCACCCCTTTTTTCTTAGGCGACGTCTCCCGAACCTTACTCTCACCCCCACTCCCTCTGTAATGAAAAAATCTTACATCTACTCTCTATTAGCCGCGCTGCTCCTGGCCGTGGTGGCTGTCTTTTTCTTCTTCCCCGACGACATCCAGGGCAATGTGCTACGCCAGCACGACACAATGCAGGGTATCGCTAACGGACAGGAGGGGAAGGCATTTACCGAAGCTACCGGCGAAACGACTCGCTGGACCAACTCCCTCTTCTCCGGAATGCCCAACTTCCAGATCGCTCCATCATACAAGGCCAACGAAACCCTCACATTCATAGGCCGCGCCTTCCAGCTCTGGCTCCCCGCTCCGGCCAACCTCCTCTTCGCCATGATGTTGGGATTCTTCATTATGGGCCTCTGTTTCAAACTCAAATGGCACACGGCCCTCTTCGCAGCCGTGGCGTGGGGCTTCTCCTCCTATTTCATAATTATCATCGGCGCAGGACACATCTGGAAATTCGCCACCCTCGCCTACATACCCCCGACAATCGGCGGCATAATGCTCTGCTATCGCGGCAAATACCTCGCCGGCACAGCCCTCGCAGCCCTCTTCGGGGCCCTGCAGCTGGCCAGCAACCATCCGCAGATGTCTTACTACTTCGGCTTCGTGATTGTGTTCATGGTGCTCGCCTGGCTTTGGAGCGCCATCCGCAAGCACATGCTCAAACGCTGGGTGCTCGCCACGCTCTGCTGCGTCGCTGCCGGCGGCTTGGCCGTAGCAGCCAACTCACCAAGCCTCTACAACACTTACGAATACGCCAAGGAGACCGTGCGCGGTAAAGCCACCGACCTCACCACCCCCGGCGCACCCGCTGCCGATTCGGGCATGGACCGCAACGCAATCACAGCCTGGAGCTATGGCCGCGACGAGACTTTCTCCCTCCTCATTCCCAACGTGAAAGGGGGAGCCACCATCAAACCGATGGCGGGCGAAAACCATCTCCTCAGCGTAAACGAAACCCCCAAGGCTGAAGACCTTTACCTACAGCCCGAGGTGAGGGAATACCTCAACCAATTCCCACAATATTTCGGCGACCAGCCCATGACCAACGGCCCTGTCTACGTGGGCGCGTTCGTGCTCATGCTCGCCATCCTCGCCCTGTTCGTCGTCGACGGTCCTATGAAATGGGCCCTCTTCGCCGTCTCGGTGCTCGCCGTGCTCCTATCCTGGGGACACAACTTCTCGGCCCTCACCGACTTCTTCATCGACCACTTCCCCGGCTACAATAAATTCCGTGCCGTGTCAAGTATACTGGTGATCGTGGAATTCTGCGTGCCTCTGCTCGCCGCGATGTGCATACGCAAGATCACCGAAAACCCCGACATACTCAAGCGCAACCCCTACACCTTCTACACCGTGATGGGGCTCGGGGCCGCTATCTGTCTGATCGGTTGGCTCTCACCCTCCGTATTCGGCCAGGCCTTCTCCGCTCAGGAGATAGAGCAGCTTACGGCGGCCGGTGTGCTCAACAACCCGCAATACGCCCCCCTCTGGGACGCTATCCGCCAGACGCGCCTCAGTCTCGTCTCGGCCGATTCGCTCCGCTCGCTCGTGTTCATCCTGCTCGGTGCCTTGGCTATTTGGATGTGGATGAAGGGTATCCTGCGCAATCAGGCGGTGTTCGTATGCTGCCTCACGGCCATCGTGCTCATCGACCTCTTCCCCCTCAACAAGCGCTACGTGAGCTCCGAGAGCTTCACCACTCCCGCCCCCAATGAGACGGCCTTCAACATGACCGACGCCGACCGCGCCATCCTCTCCGACCCCGACCCCAACTACCGCGTGATGGACGTGGCCGGATTCGGCGACGCCCGCTCATCCTACTTCCACAAGACCATCGGCGGCTACCATGCGGCCAAGCTCACCCGCTACAACGATCTCATCACCCATCAGATCTCGAAGGGGAACCCGCAGGTGTTCAACATGCTCAACACGAAGTATTTCCTCAGCGGCGACCAATACCAGCTCAACCCCGAAGCACTCGGCAACGCCTGGATGATCGACTCCATCTTCTACGTGGCCGACGCCAACGCCGAGATGGCCGTGCTCGACACGCTCACTCCGGGTCGCTACGCCGTGGCCGACCGCTCGTTCGAGCCCCTGCTCGGAACAGCCCCGAAGCTCCTGCCGGGCGACACCATCTACGAGACTACCTACGCCCCCAACCGCCTGAGCTACAAATCGCGCTCGGCAAAGGGCAACATAGCCGTATTCAGCGAGATCTACTTCCCCTGGGGCTGGAAAGCCACCGTCGACGGCAAGGAGGCCCCGATCGGAAGGGTCGACTACGTGCTCCGCGCAATGCGCATCCCCGCCGGCGAGCATGAGATCGTAATGACGTTCGACCCCGAGGTGATCCGCACGGCCGACACCGTGGCCATCTCTTCCGTCAGCATCATCTATCTGCTCTGTCTCATCTCGCTCGCTCTCTGGAGCATACACGTCTTCATCCCGAAGAAGAAATGATTTGGCAAGCATACCTGCGTTGGCGACATCGCCGTGGCTTCGGCGTACACTCTCCCTTCGCCTACGACATCGTGACCACGGCCATCAACCCCGGCTCTTACGGCTACTACGGCTATGAGGAGATCGACCGCATCCTCCTCTCGGCCGCCGAATACGGAGGCGCGCTCCGCAAAGACGCGAAGCTCCTGCTCCGCCTCCTTATTCATTTACGCTCACGCCGGCTGCTGCTCCCCTCGTCGGCCCCCGGGCTGACGAAATCGGTGATGACGGCTGCCGCGAAAGCAGCCGGAGTGGCCTCCCACATCTTCAAGGAGGGGAAGGCGCCCAAGGCCTCGCCGGGCGACTTCCTCCTCTTCAACGGCCACACAACACTGATGACCACCGACGAACTGCGCGACCGCCTGCAGCTCGGCACAGCCATGATGATCACCGACCCCACACCGGGGCAAATCGCCTGGCTCTACGATTCCTCCCGCAACGGCGTGATCTTCGAGGGCACCCGCCTGATTCTCGCCATCCCCCACCCCGACATGGCCTTCGTAGCCTACACCATGCAATTCTAATGAATAATGAATTAAAATCCCCCAAGGTCATGGTTCTGTGAGGTGGCTTTAGACACCTTCCCGAATCAATTATGAATTGTGAATTATGAATTATGAATTATGAATTGCTGCAGGGTTTCGAGGCCCATCTCCTCTTAGAGCGATCTCTATCGCGCAACACCGTCAACGCTTACCTCGTCGACGCCTCCCACCTCCTCGACTTCCTCTCACAGGAGGGCCTCACTCCCGCCACGGCCTGCGAGGCCGACCTCCACCGCCTCCTCGCCACTATCCACGACCTCGGTATCTCGCCCCGCTCCCAGGCCCGCATGATAGCCGGAATCCGTGCCTTCTACCGCTACCTCCGAATGGAGAAAATCGTGGAAACCGACCCCTCCGAACTGCTCGAATCGCCCCGTCTCGCACGCCATCTCCCCGACGTATTGAGCATCAGCGAAATCGACGCCATGATAGCCGCCATTCCGCAAGAGAAGGAGGAGAGTCTGCGCAACGAAGCCATCATCGAAACCCTCTACGGCTCCGGACTACGCGTCTCGGAGCTCGTCGACCTCCGCATCTCGCGCATCGACCTCGACTCGCAGGTGATGATCGTGGAGGGCAAAGGGAGCAAGCAGCGGATGGTGCCGATGTCGCCTGCCTCCGTAGAGCTCATCCGCCAATACCTCCCCCAGCGCGCCCGGCAGACCATCAAACCGGCCGGCGAGGATGTGCTCTTCCTCAACCGACGCGGCGCGCCGCTGACGCGCGTGATGGTGTTCTACATCATACGCGACCTCGCCGCCCTGGCCGGAATTCAGAAGAAAGTGAGCCCCCACACCATGCGCCATTCCTTCGCCACGCATCTGCTCGAAGGGGGCGCCAATCTGCGCGCCATCCAGGAGATGCTCGGCCACGAGAGCATCGCCACAACCGAGATCTATCTCCACCTCGACCGCTCCACCCTGCGCCGCGAGCTCCTCACCCATCATCCCAGATATAATTCATAATGCATAATTCACAATTCACAATCAATTATGAATTATGAATTATGAATTAAAACTCCCCGAGTCGTGGTTCTGTGAGGTGGCTTTAGACACCTTGCCAAATCAATTATGCATTATGAATTATGAATTATGAATTAAAATTTGCGCTGATTACTTTTTTTCATTACTTTTGTTGTCGGAATCAGGCATTCTCTCCATAGGCTTCTTCTCTCTCCTGCAAACCCGACACAAACCATAAAACACAACATAATCATTAACCCCATAAAATCCAACTAATCATGACAACTGAAGAAATGCAGAAGAAAATCGAGACCGTGTTCGCAGAGCGTTTCGGCGGCGAGGGCAACATCTACGCCTCTGCCGGCCGTATCAACCTTATCGGCGAGCACACCGACTATAACGGCGGCTTCGTATTCCCCGGAGCCATCGACAAGGTGATCATGGCCGAAATCCGTCCCAACGGCACCGACAAAGTGAAAGTTTTCTCTATCGACATCAACGAATTCGCTGAGTTCGGCCTCAACGAGGAAGACGCTCCCTCGCAGAGCTGGGCACGCTACATCTTCGGCATCTGCCGCGAGATCCAGAAGCGTGGCGGCGTTGTGAAAGGTTTCGACGCCGTGTTCGCCGGCAACGTACCCCTCGGCGCAGGCCTCAGCTCTTCTGCCGCTCTCGAAAGCTGCTTCGCTTTCGCTCTCAACGACCTCTTCAACGACAACCAGATCGACAAGTTCGAGCTCGCTAAGATCGGCCAGAGCACTGAGCACAACTACTGCGGCGTAAACTGCGGCATCATGGACCAGTTCGCCTCCGTATTCGGCAAGAAAGGCAACCTCATGCGTCTCGACTGCCGCTCGCTCGAGCATGAATACTTCCCCTTCGATCCCCAGGATTACCGCCTCGTGCTCGTTGACTCACGCGTGAAGCACGAGCTCAAGGATTCTCCCTACAACAAGCGCCGCGAATCTTGCGAGCGCGTGGCAAAACGCCTCGGCATGGAGACCCTCCGCGACGCTACTATGGAGCAGCTCGACGCTATCAAGGGCGACATCACGGCCGAAGATTACTTCCGCGCTAAATTCGTGATCGGCGAGAAAGACCGCGTGCTCGCTGTCTGCGACGCTCTCGTTGCCGGCGACTATGAGACTGTAGGCAAGAAGATGTATGAAACTCACGAGGGTCTCTCGAAAGACTATGAGGTGAGCTGCGTTGAGCTCGACTTCCTCAACGACGTTGCCAAGGAGATGGGCGTGACCGGTTCGCGCATCATGGGCGGCGGCTTCGGCGGCTGCACCATCAACCTGCTCCGCAACGACCTCCACGACAAGTTTGTAGAGGAGGTAACCGCCCGCTTCAACGAGAAGTATGGCCACGAGCCGCAGATCTACGACGTTGTCATCTCCGACGGCGCCCGTCTCGTGAAAGAGGCTCCCAAAGCCTAAGCTTACTCCTACTGCGAAGAGGCCCTCTTCGCACGAAAATCATCAACATCCGACATTCTCTGACAGATGAATATAACCAGCAAAAAAGTCGCCTCTCCTATCGGGGAGGTGACTCTCTTCACTATCGTCAACGCCAAGGGGGCGAGCGTAGTGCTCTCTACCCTCGGCGCAGGCATCGTGGAGGTAAACGTGCCCGACAAAGAGGGTAAGATCGAAAACGTGGCCCTCTCTTACGCCGATCCCGCCGATTATCTCGCCGACGGGCCTTGCCTCGGCAAGATCCCCGGACGTTTCGCCAACCGTATCGCCGACGGCCATCTCGAAGTAGACGGCAAGACCTACCAGCTCAACATCAACAACAGCCCCAACGCCCTGCACGGCGGTCCCGAAGGTTTCATGAACCGTATCTGGGAGGCCGAGGAGCTCTCCGACGGCGTGCGCTTCACCTACCGCTCGGCCGACGGCGAGGAGCATTACCCCGGCAACCTCACAGCTGTGGCCGAATACCGCTGGAGCGACGACGACGTGCTCACTCTCACCCTCTCGGCTACGACTGACGCTCCGACGGTGATCAACCTCACCAACCACGCCTACTTCAACCTCGACGGCGCCGACTCCGGCACTGTGCTCAAGCACTGGATGAAGGTGAACGCCTCAAAGTGGCTCCCCACCGACCTCACCAGCATACCCACCGGCGAGATCGCTCCCGTGGCCGGTACGCCGATGGACTTCACCGAGGGCAAGCTTATCGGCGACGAGATCTTCGCCGACTTCCCATCGCTCCAGAACACCCGTGGCTACGACAACTGCTGGGTGATCGATGGTTGGGAGAAGGGCAAAATGATCGAAGACGTAATCACTCTCAAGGCTGCCGAATCGGGCCGTGTGCTCAAAGTGAGCTCCACGCAGCCCGGTGTGCAGATCTACACCGGCAACTGGCTGGCCGGCTCCCCCAAGAATCATGCGGGCCGCAGCTACAACGACCACGACGGCGTAGCTCTCGAGATGCAGGGATTCCCCGACGCTCCCAACAAACCAAACTTCCCCTCCCCCTTCCTCCGCCCCGGCGAAGAATACAAAGAGACGATCAAATTCGCCTTCTCCGCCGAATAAACTGACTGGGATGTGGCGCGCCCTCGCGCCACCGCCGCGTCTCACACCGCGTCCTGGTTCCGTGTGGCGTCTTCAGGCGCCCCCCATAGCAAAAAAATCCGAGTCATGATCAGAATATTTTTCATGACTCGGAATTTTTTTGTAATTTTGTAATATGGACACGAAAAATTCCGCCTCCGCTTACGGGCCCGTGCGCCCCGAAGTGATGACATACGACGACATCCGAAAGATGGTGCCCAAGCTCGACGGGCACGAAAAGCTCGTCAACACCGTGATGCACTGGCTCTCGATCGACAAGGTAAACCGCGTGCACAGCACTTACTGCGACACCCCAGGCGTGGAGTTTGCTCATCGTCTCGCCACCGAAGAATACAAATGGAAGGTCAGAATCGACAATCAGCAGATTCTCGAGCAATTCAAAGAGGGCCCTTTCATCACTGTGAGCAATCATCCCTTCGGCAGCTACGACGGCATTCTCCTGATCGACATCGTAGGCTCCGTGCGCCCCGACTATAAGGTGATGGTAAATCTTATCCTCGACAAGATACAGGCAATGCGCCCCAACTTCATTGCCGTCGACCCCCTCAAGAGCGACGACCCCGAGAAGAAGAAAATCACCATGCAGGGCATACGCGAGGCTCTCATGCACGTGAAGGAGGGACACCCTATCGGATTCTTCCCAGCAGGAGCCGTGTCGAAAGTCGACCGTCACCTCCGCATCAGCGACCGTGAATGGCAGCCCACCATCATCCGCCTTATCAAGCAGATGAAGGTGCCCGTGATCCCGATCTTCTTCCACGGCCGCAACTCCACCTTCTTCAATATTCTCGGTATGATCGACTGGCGTCTGCGCACGCTCCGCCTCCCCACCGAGATCATGCACACCTACGGCAAGGAGGTGCACGTCTCTATCGGCGAGCCCATCTCGCCCGAGGAGCAGAGCAAGTATAAATCGCTCGAAGAGCTCGGCGCCTTCCTCCGCGAGCGCACCTACGCCCTCAAATCCATCAAGTAAATATAAAAATGACTGAAGACGTTCTGAAAGCCAAACAGCGTTTTTCGATCATCGGCAATTCCCCGGCCCTGCTCGCTGCCATCGAACGGGCCGTGAAGGTGGCTCCGATCGACCTCTCCGTGCTCGTCACCGGCGAGAGCGGAAGCGGAAAGGAGTTCTTCCCGAAGATCATTCACGCTTTTGGCGCACGCAAGCATAAGAAATATATCGCCGTAAACTGCGGCGCAATTCCCGAGGGCACTATCGACAGCGAGCTCTTCGGCCACGAAAAAGGCTCCTTCACCGGCGCCATCTCCACCCGTAAAGGCTATTTCGAGGAGGCCGACGGGGGCACTATCTTCCTCGACGAGGTGGCCGAGTTGCCCCTCACCACACAGGCCCGTCTGCTGAGAGTGCTCGAGACGGGCGAGTTTCTCAAAGTGGGATCATCGCAGGTGCAGAAGACCGACATCCGCATCGTGGCCGCTACAAACGTCGACCTTCTAAAGGCCGTGGCCAACGGCAAATTCCGCGAAGACCTCTACTATCGCCTCTCGACTGTGAAGATCGAGGTGCCCAACCTCCACGACCGTGGCGACGACATCATCCTGCTCGCCCGCAAATTTGCCGCCGATTTCGCCGAGAAGTATCTCACGGCCCCCATCACCTTCTCCGACGAGGCTCGTCGCGCGATGCTCGTGTATCGCTGGCCGGGCAATGTGCGACAGCTCAAGAATATCGTAGAGCAGCTCGCTCTCTTCAACTCGGGTCAGGAGATTTCGCGCCGCGACATCATAGAGTCGCTGCCGCTCGACCATTCGGGTAACACTTCGCTCACGGCTACCCACCGCGAAGGCTCCTACGAGGCTGAGCGCGAGATGCTCTGGCAGCTCGTCTATCAGCTCAAGCGCGAGATGGAGGAGCTCAAGACGCGCCTCGGAGCGCACTCGGGCAGCCCGCTGCGCGATAGCTATCCCTCGCACGTGTCGGCCCAGTCGCTCATCAAATACGAGCCCCAGGCCTACAACCCGGCCAAGCCCTTTGACCCTTCGCAGAGTGCTTCCTCCTCCTTCAAAGAGCCGAAAGAAACCGACGAAATCGAGGATGTCGAGGCCGTGCCTACGCTCGAGGATTCGGAGCGCGATGCCGTGGCGGCCGCTTTGCGTCGCAACGGCGGCAACAAGAAGAAGGCAGCCGAGCAGCTCAACATCTCACCCCGCACCCTCTATCGCAAGATACACGAACTCGGCATCACCCCCGACTGACAGCATGATAAGATTATCTCGATACATACCTCGGAAGAGCACCCTTACGGCGTGGCTCTTCATCCTATTGGTCATCCCCCTCTTCGGGGGATGCATCCCGTCGTATAAGTTCAACGGCTCGGCCCTCAACTACGACATCTACCGCACGATCGACATCAGCGACTTCCCCATCCGCGCAGCCCTCGTTTACCCGCCGCTGCAGCAGACCTTCGAGAACAAGCTCCTCGACACCGTGACGCGACAGACGCGCCTTCAGGAGGTGGACGGCAATGCCGACCTGGAGATGACCGGCGAGATTACGGGCTACTCCCTCTCGCCTCAGGCCGTCGGCACCGACGCCTACGCCACGCAGACCCGCCTCACGATCACCGTGCGCGTGAAGTATACCGACACCAAGAACTCGGCCAACGATGTCGACCAGAGCTTCTCGGCCTACCGACAGTTTGACAGCTCGCTGCTGCTCATCGACGTGCAAGACGACCTCTGCAACGAAATCTGCGACGAGCTCGTCGACCTCATCTTCAACGCCACCCTCGGCAACTGGTAACGACTATGGAAGCAACCGCACCGTATTACATCTATCCGCTGGTGATGGCGCTTCGTGCCGGAGTCGACGATCCAGAAGAGGCGGAGCGTCTGCGACGCATCGTGGCCGCAAACGTAGGCGACACGAAAGCCCTGCGCATCATGCTCGGGATCGACCCGGAGGAATTCGCCAACTTCTATCCCGACATGGCCTCCCCGGAGCTCTCGACCGTCGACACCATCGACTCCTTCCTCGACCGCTTCGGCAAGCCCGACGCCCCCCTCCCCCAAGCCGCCGCCGAGATCCCGATAGAGGTGGCTCCGACATTTACAGAGGAGCCTCTCAGGGAGGCGAGCGACAGCGAGCGAAATAAGCCCGAAAGGGCTCAAAAACCCCTCCCAACCGAGCAAGAAGCGCGTATTTTGATAAAAAATCGTGATTATCAAGCCGCTTTGGAAATTATTCAGCTCTTAAACTTGAATATTCCAGAAAAAAGTATTTACTTTGCAGACCAAATTCGCTTCTTGAAGAAACTTATCTCCAACGAAGCCCGAAAAAACAAACAAAAAGGCTGACAAAGTCATCCCAAAAACAATCAAAGGCTGACTCAACAGCTCACAAACCAAACAACCCGAAAGTCGTGTTAACGACTTTCGAAAACAATAAAATCAAAAGGCTGACCCCGGTCAACCTCAAAGAACATAACACCATTTTAAAAATGTACATTTTTCTTTGCATCCTCATCGTGATCGCATGCCTCTTCCTCATCGGGGCAGTACTCATCCAGAAGTCTAAAGGTGGCGGTCTTGCCTCCGACTATTCACAGGGCAACCAGTACCTCGGCTACCGCAAGACCACCGACTTCATCGAGAAGGCAACTTGGAGCCTTGCAATCTTCATCTGTGTAGTGAGCATCCTCGCATCCTTCGCCATCAAGACGCCCATCAACGTCTCCAACATGGCTCCCGCGCCCGCAGCCACTTCCGCTCCGGCCCCCGCTCCCGCCACAGCCCCCGCCCAGCAGCTCCCCGCCGCCAACTAATCCCCGCTGCTTATTCCGGCTCAATCCCGAGCCCCAACCCAACGGCAACCCATCCAAAAGCATACAAAAGCGACCGCCCACCAGCGGCCGCTTTCCTTGTTTCCCCCTACTGGCACCCTAAATCATAAGAAACTGCCTTCAGGATTTGTGGAATTCGTTTAAAGTCATTACCTTTGTGTTGGCATTTGTGAAAGAAGTGATATGGCTAAGCTTAAAGAAATATCTTTCGGATCGTACAAACGGTTCGGCGACACAGAAACCGTAGAGATTCGGCCCGTTACTATTCTTATCGGAAAGAACAGCAGCGGTAAAAGCTCTGTGACCAAACTTTTCCCAATGTTGGCCAATTCGATGGCCGGGATAAGTTCCACACCTATCATGTATGAGAATATGGGAGCTTCTTTGGGAAACGTGTATTCAGATCTATGCCATAATCACAATTCTGTGGGATTGAATTTCGGGCTCAAATATGACGATGGATTGAAAATTAAAGTTGAGCTGATTTCTCCTAATAATGGCAAAGCGATTGAAATAAATAAACTTAGCCTGCAAAACGGAGAAGTTTTCGAACCTTATAGTTTCAACGGAAAGACCGCCACAAATGCCAGGGGATTTCTAACTGCCATAAAAGAAATAAAACCAGATTTTGAAGAAAACAGCTACTCTTTTGAAGTAGATTATATCGGACCCTTCCGCGCTATCCCCGAGAGATTCTTTTATCCCGATTATGAGGCATTAAAGGAACGCATCGGTTACAACGGAAAGAATGCCTACGACTTCCTGGTGTTTGATGACGCTCTCAGAGAAAAAGTATCCCAATGGTTTGAGAATGTATTCGACCGTAGTCTTAAGGTAAAAGAACTCACGAAAGGTCTTTTTTCAACGGTATTAGGTGTCGAGGGCACTCTTAATGAAGTGAATATCATTGATGAGGGACAAGGCACACATCAAGTGCTCCCTATTGTAGTGAAAGCTTTGCAGAAGTCGGAGAAAGGAGATATCGTAGTGGTAGAACAGCCGGAACTACACCTCCACCCCGCTGCACATGCGGCCTTGGGAGAATTGTTTGCATCGGCTTCAAAAGATTTCAATCATTCATTCGTCGTTGAGACTCATTCAGAAAATTTACTCCTTGGTCTGCGTAAAGCGGTAGTAGATAAGACTATCCCCTTCAATCCGGATGACCTGATCATCTACTTTGTAGATTATGATGAAGAGGAGGAATCAGCGTTCCTCACTCCCATCACCATCAATGAGAAAGGAGTATTGAGTGATTGGCCCGAAGGAGTCTTCAACGAGTCGTTCGAGCTACTGATGGATCTGAAAAAACTCGCCGCAAAATGATTTTTGAGTTAGATAAATCACTCGTAGACTATCATGACTCCTCACGATTAGTCAAAGTTCTGTTGAAAATGTCAGAACAAGGCCACCATGTACTGATTTCTGATCAGTCGCTTCTCAACAAAATTCAGGAGCTTCTGCTCGACACGCGTTTTTGCTCCTCTGAAGATTGTAAACTGATAATGGCCAACCAATCATTTTGGGATTGCAACCAGGAATTGCAAAAATACCTACGAACAATCACCGTCGGCTCAAATTCCGATTCCCAGCATACAATCGAAATGGTTGAAGAAATGCTTGAGTCACCCTCCTATGTTTTTGTAGAGAATGGAATTTACGATTGGACGGCCTTGGAGAGATGGATAAAGGTAAAGACAAAGTCGCGCAAGTTCAGCACGATAAATACCCTCGTTTATCGAATGAGCCAGCGTCAGGCCATTTTACCATTCCATTGTGGTGGCACCGGACAGATTGCTGATCACGTGGAGGCGCAGCAGCGTCGTCTCTTCCCCCACACTATCCATTTGAAAAGCATGGTTGTGCTGGATAGCGATAAGACCTTCCTGGAAGATACTTCAAAACATACACCCATCATCAATCGTCTGCGTCATCTGGGGGTAGATGTACATGAGCTCTATAAACGGGAACTGGAGAATTATTTCCCTTTGGAATGTTTCTGGGAATGTGGTAAAGCCAATCGTTCGGCCAGCTTTTCTCCGGCAGAATACGATTTTATTGATATCGAGCATCATCCGATGTTCAACTACACAAAAAGTGATATCACAGATCTTGCCAGGAAACTGCGATTGAAGCAACTCGAAAATAGAGTGGCACACCATAAAAATTCAAATGATATAGATGAAATTCAAGAGATTATTTTTAAATTTGCCAAAATAATCTGACATGAGCAATCTTAGTATCAAACCCGACAGGGACTATCTTCCCAAAATAATCGACAAAATAGAGAGTGGTGAGTTTTCTATACCACTCTTTCAGCGTGAATACAAGTGGGATCAGAAGCAACGCATCGACCTTATCGACAGTATTATCAAAGGATACCCTATAGGGTCGCTGATTGTATGGCAACCATCAGAAGATAAGTTTAGTACGCTTTCTAAAGTTGGCGGTGTGCAACTTGGCAATAAGGTAGCCGACTCAAATATTTTTTACGTGTTGGATGGTCGCCAGAGACTGACGTCGGTTATAGCATTGCTCCATAGTGACGGCAATTTAAATAATACCATTAGCGTTGACCTCAAAAGTTTTGAGGTCATTCCTACGCCTTCAAAGTATGTCTACCATGTAATTTCAGTAAACGATGTGTTTGATCCATACAAGGTTGTAGATTTTATAGATACTTTACGAAAGAATAAGCTCGAAGAGGAGGAGGTAAAATTGTTGACAAGAAATGTAAAAAAACTTAATTCCATTTTTTTGTCTTATGAAATAGGATACACTCTCGTCAAAGGTGGAGGTATAGAGGATGCCACCGAAATCTTCTCGCGTCTTAATTCTCGTGGAATAGATATAAACACCGTCGACATGATGCAAGCCCTTACCTACCCTTCCGACAGTAATTTCCTGTTTAGGGATGCCATCAAGAATCTTCGGGAAGAGTTGGCTGACCAGAGTTTTTGCAATTTACCAGACGACACTATTTTGAAGGCGTTAGCGGTAAACGACGGCAAATCGTTTGTCGATTTCAAACCAGAGATACTCTATAAAGGCCGGAGCAGCGGGTTGAGGGAAGTATGGCTAAGAACAGTCAAGTCAATTAAGGCAAGTGCTGATTTCTTGGTAAGCCAATGTTATATCCGAGATTTCAAATGGATGCCCTACAATATCCAGTTTCTTCTCTTAAATACTTTCTTTGCCAAAGTCAATGCTCCCGACGAGAGTAAGTTGACGGATTTAAGGAAATGGTTCTTCCGCACTACGTTTTCGCGTGAGTATAACAATGCATCAATGGGTGTTATCAAAAATGCTGTCACGTATATGGATGCGTTTATTAATGGCAAAGCTTCAGTTCTTGAATTAGATTGCAATTTATCCGACAAGCATAATACACTTCCTGCCAATCCTCAGTCTAAATCTGTGGATGCCTCTATTTTAAAAATGGCTTTGTGCTATAATCTGGAAACAGCAGGACATACTATTCAGCAACCGGTTTATTGGAGAGTAGTCGTACCTTTAGAGAATAGGGATCAAGTAGCTAATTGGTTTTTGTGCGATAGCTATGAAGCTGTTGCTAATCTGATGAAGGTATTTAAAGGAGAACGCGAATGGTCAGAATCCATGACAACATACGGGCTAACGAGAGAAATAGTTAACGCATATTTAACCGGTAACTATACAGTTTTCAACGAGCTTCGTAGAGAGCACCTCCTCCAAATGATTAATGATTTCAAACAAAAGATGTGTTCCGCCTCCCGTTAGCCACCCAACATCA
>CAZGJH010000046.1:0-16834 GCA_964525735.1 uncultured Sangeribacter sp. | reverse complement strand
GAGGCTGCTGAGGTTGAACTTGGAGAATTCCATGTCGTCTTTAGCCTTCTGGAGCATGCTGCTGTCGAGGCTGATAGCCTTGCGGAGGTTGCTGAGCACGCCGCTTTCGTTGTTAGTGCGGGCTGCTACGAGAGCTGCGATGTAATAAGTAGTGGCATCGGGATCGGGGATAGCCGAGATGATCGACTGAGCAGCGCTGTAGTCCTTGGCAAGAAGCTTGGCAAGAGCAGCGTTGTTGGTCTTGGCGTTGCCGAAGGCAGTGTTGGCCTTGGCCACCTCACCCTGAGTCAGATAGTATACACCGAGAGCGTCAGAAGCCTCAGGCACGCCGGCAGCTGCGCCGATGAGCTCGTTGGCCTGGCGATAGTTGCCGTCCATGAGCTGTACGAGACCGAGGTTCATGTCTACCTCCTTAGAAGAGGGATCGAGGGCTTTTGCTCTTTCGAAAGCAGCCTTGGCAGCGGCATAGTCGCCAGCCTCATACTTGGTCATACCATAGTTGTTGAAAGCGCGGTAGCTCTTGGGGAAGAGCTGAGTAGCCTTCTGGTAAACCTCCATCTTGCGGGCGTTGTCGTTGGTGAGAGTAGCCACATAGAGCATCTCATCCTCTGTCAGAGCTGAAGGATTAGTGTTGAAGAGGTTGATGAGCTCCTGGTCGCTCTTACCGATAACGTTGATAGAAGCCTGGATGCGAGAGTAGCGGAGCTGGGGAAGGATCTGATCGGCGAGCTCATTGAATACGCCTGAGAGGTTGCGGATCTCTTTCTCGCGCTGCTCGGGATCTTTGTACATCTTGAGCACGCCGAGGATAAGGTTCTTATCCTGGATGTTGCTCTTTGATACGAGCTCCTGGAAGCCCTCCCAGTCCTCGGGAGTGAATGTAGCTGTAAGCTCACCGAACTCAGTGATCTTGTCCTTCTTGAGCTGGTTCTCCATAAACTTCTCAGTCACTTTCTCACGACGCTCTGCAAGCTCGGTGTTGAATTCGAGTGTGCCGTCAGGAGAAGCGTAAGAGTGGATAGTTACACCTGCGATCTCCTTATTAACGGCTGCGTTAGCGTCGAGGAGCTGCTGGTTGAGGTCAACATAATCGGCAGCGGTGATCTGGTTGTTGCGGATGATAGCCTGGTTGATGAGGAAGCGGATGTCGGCAGTATACTTCTCGTTGATGATGCGCTGGAACTTATCCTTAGCGATAGCGGGCTGGATAGTAGCGGCAGAAGCGAGAGTGGAAGTGGCGATCACGCCTTCGCCCACTTTCACGCGGGGCAGAGCGTAGAGCTTGCCGTTCTGATCGATCTGGAAGTCGAGGTAGAGGTCAGACTCAGCCATCTCGGGGCGATACTCAGTGTTGAAGGGGATGGTGACAGTGCCGCCGTTGTCGTAGCTGATCACCTGGCCATTGGCGCGCACTTTCTCACCCTGGAACACAACGGGCGTGCCCTGAACGGAGCCGCCTGTGAATTCGAGCACGGGAGTAGCCGTCACCTTCACATTCTTCACCATGAATTTGGCGGGGATGTTGCCGGTGATTGTGGCAGGCACGTTCATACCCACAGTCTCGAGCGGGTTGGGGGTGGTGTTGAAGTAATTGCTCTGGAACTCTCCAAGTTTCTTGGAGCAGCTGGCGGTGCCGAGGAGGGCCACGCCGAGAGCAAGATAAAGAACTTTGTTGTTCATAACTTTTTTGATTGTTATTAAGGGTTAATTTTAAAGTTTATAGATGGAATAAGAGGTAGGAAGCACCCCGAATTTCCTCGGCCTCTCTCAGGCCTTTGGAAATATCGTGTAAAGATAGATAAAATTCGGCAATGTATCGCAAAGAAAGCGTAAAAATCCGCGATAAAACGTGAAAAAAGGCCGAAAATGAATTTTTTTTGAAAAAAGTTTGAGAAAAATTTGGTGGACTCAAAAAAACGTCGTAACTTTGCACTCGCAAAACGGAAGCAACGCCATCCGAACGGATTCCGAGCGAGATGAGCCTCGCCTCCGCCAGCACAACAATGACTCCGTGGCTCAGTTGGTAGAGCAAATGACTCTTAATCATTGGGTCGTGGGTTCGAGCCCCACCGGGGTCACTTGAAAGAGACAATCGAAAGGTTGTCTCTTTTTTGTTGTTAAAGCAAATGCCTCATATAAAAGCGCCTCGGCTCTGGGAGTCGGGGCGCTTTCTGTGGGGGTCAGGGGATGAGGAGCTTGCGGCCTTGAAGGATGTAGAGGCCTGAGGGGAGGGGGAAGGCGTTGCGGCCCTGGCGGAGCGTCAGGAGGCGAGTGGTGCCGTCGACGGAGGTAAGTGGGAGCTGGCGGACGGGACGGTCGGCTGTGGTCCCGGCAAAGCTGTCAGAGGTCGAGGCAAAGGGAACTTCTATGATCAGCGTGCGGCCTTCGATACGGAGGCGTAACTGATGGGTGGAGTCGAAATCTTCCATTTGGCCGATGCCTGTTTCGCTGCCCCATTGCGTTTTGAGCCAGTTGATTGAGCCGGCGAGCCACGTCTGTAACTTAGCCGCTTCGGCTGCGACGTTGGCGTGAGAATACTGTGGCCAGCGACGACCGTCGGCTATAGCCGCTGCAGCGATTTCTCCCGTATAGCTATCCAATGACGCTTCGAGTAGTTCGGGTCCAGTGGCCATGCCAAGATTTTCAGTGCCAGCTCCAAGAGCTTCCGAGGCATCGCCATAGGTTGCAGGCCGTTGGGTGAGGAAGTCTTTCCAAACGCGTTTCACGGCCTCCACGAAAGCGGGCATCGCATAGAATTCGCCGATCCATTGCTGCGAGAAGTCGGGATGATCGAAGATGAAGCGAGGATTGTCGGCGCGCCCGGGAGCGAAAGCATTACCGAAGTCCCACACGGGGCCGAATTTCCACTTCTCAGCTTCCCCTCGTTGGCGATTGAGATAGCACGAGCCGTGAAACGATTCCATATCGAGCATAATCTGATTGGCAATGAAATAGCGAGCGAGGATGTCGAAGTCTACAAGCTCCGCAGCCGACGTTTCATTACCGGCAGCCAATGCATCCTGAATTGCCTGCATAGCCGTCTGTAGATAGGCGTGCTGCTCAGTAGAAAGCTCCTCGGGCGATTTGTACGTAAACCAGATCGGCTGCCCCGCCGTGTTCATCACCGTCACGTGGGGATCGGTGTCATAATTGTCGATTTCCACGAGCCAGCCGCCGTCAACGTCTTCTGTAGCAAGATCTTGCTGCTCCACCACATCGACACGGTCGGCATCTACGCGCACCGTCTCCGTGAGCCAATACAAGCCGATGTAATCGCCGTTGAGCACCACCTCGAGAGGACGCGTAGCCGGTGTCCAGGGCATATCGAGCACTTCAGAGGCAGTGAAACCGAGCGCGTTACGCAACCCGGCCGCAGAATCGTCGGCATGAGCCAACAACGCGAAATGTTTGCTCTTGTTCATCCCCATCAGCGGGGTCTTCTTGTCGAGCTTTATACGATACGGCTTCTTGTCGAAGCCCCACCAGGTATAGTTGCCGCGTCCGCGTATCTGCATGAGAGCTTGCTCATCGGCCGAGCCAACTGCCTCCACTCCTTCTACGCCCATCGGGTCGAGGTAATACGTGGCCTGGAGGTAATCCTCTTTGGAAGTAATCGGGTTTCGGTCTTCGGTGGTGATATACATCACCGGGAGCGTGCCCGACCAGGGTTCGTGACCCGAGGGAGTGGTAGAGAACATCATCTGCATATTGTCGAGATCCACCTTCACCGTATACATCCTGTTGCCCGGAGCAACTACGTTAGGCGATTTGAGCAGCGACTGTATCGGTTGCCACTCATTCTCTTTAGTGGAAGAGTAGGTGTAGAGCGTGCCCTCGTCGAAACGATTCCACGACCCTTCAGGATCGACAGTAGACATCTTGAATTCCCGATTCGAAGAGAAATCGATCTCGGTCACGAACACACCGTCGGCATCGGCCATGGCGATCTCCGGCTGCGATATATTCCAGCCATTGAATCCCCCCACAAAATAAACAGCTCCTTCAGCACCCTGCGCCTGGAAGCCCATAAGGGCAGCCGCGCACGCGCAAATCGAAGCAAAAATACCTTTCATAACACATTCAGAATTTATTAGTTAGCAAAAAATATCCAAAGAAAAAGAATTAGCTGTCATGGCCAGAGAAGCCCTCTTAATGCCACACAGCTCTTAAGCACTGCGAATTTAGCAATAATAATCTGAATCGCCACAATTATGTGAAATAAAAATCCCCCAATCACGCTGAATTAGCTGCCAGCGGGATTTGCACTATATGGGTCAGAGGCTGTTGCGGTAGGATTTGGGGGTCTGGCCCGTGACACGGTGAAAGTATTTGGTGAAGGTGGGGGCGTCGGGGAAGTGGAGCGTAGTGGCTATGTCTTTGATGCTGCGCTCCCTCTCATGAAGCATCGACTTCGCTTCGCCGGTCAACACCGTCTCGATCCATTTCGACGGGCTCAGGCCCGAGAGTTGCTTCACCAAGGTAGAGAAGTATTTCAGGCTCACCCCCGAACGAAGAGCATAAAACTTCACATCCCTCTGCTCGCGGCAATGAGTGTAGAGATCTATCATAAATTGCTGAAAGATAGTGTCGCGATGCGTGCGTCCTATCGTATCCATCTGAATATTGCTGTAAAACGCCTTTAACACCTGAGCCACTATCAGTTTGCTCAGCAATTCGATGATGTCGTGCTGTATGTCGATTATCGGCTCGGCACACTCGCGTATCAACTCATCTATCGCCGTCGTCAGCCGCTCAGCCATTTTCTCCGAAATCCTTACTACGGGATGATTCTGAATAGCAATCAGATTGTCGGTACTCACCCAGCGGTTGATCATCATCGGCACATCTTTCAGCATTATCTGGCCGATGACAATCTCACACGTCTGCGCCACATCCATCACCTCTATCTCTACAAACGGCATACATGCCAGGATGCAATGCTCGCTCACCCTGTAGCGCTCATTGAGAATCTTGACCACCATCTCACCCTTCATGCAGAGGGCAAAGGCACACTGGCCAGCCATCTCATGGATCTTGCCGGGGCCGTCGGTAGGAGTGAGGGTAGAGGTGGTTATTACGAGTGGAGTTTGCATCTGTCGGAGGGGGTGAAAATGTTTACGAATACAAATTAAACGTATTTTTACGAATTTTACAACGTTTTTCCCTTAGAATCGAACCATCTGACAATTTTATTCAGATACTTGACATTTGTAACTTCGATTATAAGCAGTAATTTTGCGGCAATAAGCATAAAAAACAACAATAACCTGTAATACAGAAAATATGAACTATCGATTGGCGGGTCGGACGCTGCTCCTGACCATCGTAACCTTCCTATTCTCCGCTTGCGGACATGATTCAACCGACAAAGATAAATCTGCTCCCCGCGAGGCCGTGAGAGTAAAGACAACGACCGTGGCCGACAATGGCGTGGAGCAATCTTACACCTATTCAGGTACAGTTGAAGAAGACAGCGGCACAGTGCTCAGTTTTTCAACTGCCGGCACCATCAAGACCCTCCCCGTTTCGGAGGGTGAATACGTAAAAAAGGGTCAGCTCATAGGCACCCTCGACGATGGCTCCTTGCGCAGCGCCTACGACATAGCAAAAGCCACCCTCGATCAGGCTAAGGATGCCTACAACCGTATGAAGCAGCTCCACGACGCCAATTCTCTCCCCGACATCAAATGGGTAGACGTTCAAAGTAAACTCAGTCAGGCCGAAAGCGCCGAGAAGATAGCCCGCATCGCTCTCGACGACACCAAGCTCTATGCCCCGGTGGCCGGCGTCATTTCCGAGAAGATGGCCTCAGTAGGACAGGCGGCTGCCCCCGGCATACCGGTGGTGAAAATCGTCGACATACACTCTGTGAAGGTGGGCATCTCCATCCCCGAAAACGACATCTCCAAATTCTCCAACGGCGCCTCGGCCACAATCACCACGAAGGCAGCCGCCGATGAGGTCTACACAGGCAAACTCGTAGAGAAAGGCGTCACGGCCAATCCCCTATCACGCTCCTACATAGTGAAATATCAGGTGAGCAACCAGGGCGGTCGTCTCCTCCCCGGCATGATTTGCGATGTCGTGGTAGGCAATGCCACCACCACCGAGGGCGTTATCCTCCCCGTGTCGACAGTGCTCCTTTCGGCCGACAACACGCATTTCGTATGGCTCGACGCGAATGGCGTGGCCGAGAGGCGTGCCGTAATCCCTGGAGCCATGCTCCCCGAGGGTATCCTTATCGAGTCGGGCCTTAACAAGGGCGACAAAGTGATCGTAGCCGGAATGGACAAAGTGTCGAGCGGCATGAAAGTTACATCTATCAATTAATCAGCCCGATATGGATACATCAAAGAATTCACCCGAGGGAGGGCTCCTCTCGAAGCTACCTCCCGTAAAGAACTCACCCCTTGTGGTGTGGGGCGTGAAATACGCCAACGTCGTCGTGCTGATGGTGTGCATTCTGCTCATCTTCGGTGTCTACGCCTTGCAGACGATGAACAAGAACGAGTTTCCCAACTTCACCATCCGCGAGGGTGTGGTAGTGGCCGTTTACCCTGGAGCCACATCGCTTGAGATGGAGCAGCAGGTGATGAAGCCGCTCGAAAACTACGTATTCAGCTTCAAGGAGGTAAATAAGGTGAAGACCAACTCCAATGCCACCGACGGCATGGTGATGATCTACGTGGAGCTCGACGACAAGATCACCGATACCGACTCCTTCTGGAATACATTCAGCCGCGAAATGAGCAGCGTCAAGGCCACGCTCCCCCCTGGCGTGTTGGCCGTGGAGGTGATCTCCAACTTCGGCGACACATCAGCCCTGCTCATCACCATGGAGAGCGAGGACAAGACCTATCGCGAGCTCGGCGACTACATGGATCTGCTCCAAGACCGCCTGCGCACGGTAGAGAGCGTCGGCACAATGACCGTCTACGGCAAGCAGAACGAACAGATCTCAATCTACATCGATCCGGAACGCCTCTCGCATTACGGCGTCTCGGAGAAGACCCTCGCCGCGACACTCTTTGCGAAAGGCTTCCAGACTACAGGCGGCCAGTTGCGCTCCGACAGCTATACCTCACCGATTTACGTCAACAATCCCCTCAACTCCGTAGCCGATATTGCCAACCAGATCGTATTATCTACCCCTGGCGGCGAAGTGGTGCGTCTCAAGGATATCGCCGAAGTGAAACGCGAATATCCCGAGCCTACCTCCTTCATCACCAACAACAACCGCAAATGTATCCTCCTCTCTGTGGAGATGAAGAGCGGCAACAACATCGTGGAGATGGGGCGCCTCGTGCAGAAGCAGCTCGATGATTTCAAGACAGAAATCCCTGATGATGTCACCCTCTTCAAGATCACCGACCAGCCGAAGGTGGTCAACAGCAGCGTGATGGACTTTCTACGCGAGTTGCTCATAGCCGTCATAGCCGTGATCGTGGTGATTGTCTTCCTCCTCCCGATACGTGTCGCGCTGATCGCGGCCGCCACAATCCCGGTGACGATTTTTATCTCGTTGGGCCTCTTCTACGTGTTCGGCATAGAGCTCAACACCGTTACTTTTGCCTGTCTCATCGTGTCGCTCGGTATGATCGTGGATAACTCCGTCGTGATTATCGACGACTACGTAGAGCTCATCGGCGAGGGTATGGATCGCAAAGAGGCCTCCATACGCTCCGGCTCGGAGTTCCTGAAAGCGATCTTCTCGGCCACAATGGCCATCTCGATCACCTTCTTCCCCTTCCTCTTCACGATGACGGGAATGTTTCGCGACTTCCTCACCGATTTCCCCTGGGCTATCAGTATCATCCTGTTCGGGTCGTTGCTCATAGCCGAGTTGCTCGTGCCCTTCCTGCAATATCGCTTCATCAAGCCGGGCAAGGTGGCCAACCTGGATGAAGCGGCTCCCGAAGGCAATCAGCAAGGCACCTCGCAAGGCACCTCGCAGAGCAAGAAGCACTTCTCGCTTCTGCGCGTCATGCAGGCCGGCTACAATAAGCTGATAGCCGGTTGCTTCAATCATCCCTGGGTGGTGTTGATCATCGCATTGGTGCTCACCGTAGGTGGCGGGTGGCTGCTCATGGAGCGCCCCATGCAGCTGATGCCTATCGCCGAGCGCAACCAGTTTGCCGTCGAGATCTACCTCCCCACGGGCACACCGTTGGCGCAGACCAACGTCGTGGCCGATTCAATGGCCAATATCCTCAGGAAAGACGATAGGGTGGTGTCGGTGGCCAACTTCCACGGCTGCTCCTCGCCACGATTCCAGACCACCTACGCCCCCCAGGTGGGAGGGCCCAACTTCGCCCAGTTTATCGTAAACACCGTCAGCAACGAAGCCACGATAGAGGTGCTCGACGAATATACCGCGAAATATCGAGAGTATTTCCCCGAGGCCAAGATACGCTTCAAGCAGCTCTCTTACTCAAACGCCGCCTATCCGATAGAGGTGCGCCTCAAGGGCGACGATTACTCCAAGCTGCAGGCAGCCGCCGACACCGTCATGGCCATCATGCACACCATCCCTGAGATCAACCTTATCAGCAGCAGTCTCAACTCCCCCCTCGTGGCTGCTCAGGTGGCTCCCGATTTCACCACCATGTCGCGCCTCGGCCTGAGCGACATCATGCTTGAAGCCGACCTCGCCCTGCGCTACACCAACACCGGAGTGCCTGTGGCCACCCTCTGGGACGGCACATACGCCACGCCGGTAGTGTTCCGCACGCCCACATCGGAGCGTTCCGACGTAGCCGACCTGCGCAACGAGCTGCTCCCCGTCATGGGGCTCTCGTCGGCTCCGCTGCGCCAGATGGCCGATGTGGTGCCTACGTGGAATTACGGTCAGCTCTCACATCGCAACGGCATACCCTGCCTCACAATCAGTTCGGAAGTGGAGCGCGACAAATATCCTCTCTCAGTCACTTCCGTTTTACAAAAGAAACTGGAGAATCTCGCGCTTCCCGAAGGCGTCACCCTCGAATATGGAGGCGACTACAGCCAGTCGCTCGAAATGGGGCTGCCGATCATATCCGCTCTGCTTATGGCCGTGGTGATCATCTTCTTCATTCTCTTGTCTCATTATAAGAATGTAGGCACAGCCGCTTTCATGCTCCTTTGCATAGTGTTCTGTGTGCCGGGAGCGGGCATCGGTCTGGCCATACAGAATGAGGTGCTCTCACTCACCTGTACGCTCGGCTTTATCTCGCTGATGGGTATCCTCGTGCGAAACGTCATCATCATGATCGACTATGCCGAAGAGCTTCAGGCTTCGGAGGGAATGACGGTGAAAGAGGCTATCTTCCACAGCGCTGAGCGCCGTATGCGCCCCATCTTCCTCACCTCTGCCGCAGCCTCGATGGGTGTGCTCCCGATGGTGCTCACCGGCACTCCGCTTTGGCGCCCCATGGGCACGGTGATTTTCTGGGGCACGATCGTCACATTCTTCTTCATCGTCACCGTCATTCCAGTGCTCTATTGGAAGATGATGGCGAAAAAATCAAAAAAACAAACCGCAAAATGAAAAAGATATTCAGCATAACGCTCGGCATGGCGATGTTGGGGGCGCTTTCGGGCAATGCCCAGCAACTCACGCTCGACGAGTGTGTGAGCATGGCCCTCGAAAACAATGCCCGCATGCGCACAGCCCACTTCACGATGCAGGCCTCCCAGGAGACGTCGAAGCAGGCTTTCACCAATTATTTCCCCTCCGTGAGCATGAGCGGCGCGGCCTTCACCGCCAACCATGGCATGCTTCAGCATAAGTTTACGCTCCCCCTCTCCATGCTCGGGCTCGACCTCCCGGATATGGACTACAATCTGAGCTTGCTCAAGAAGGGCTCCGTAGCCGGCATCAACCTGTTGCAGCCCATCTTCCTCGGCGGCCGTATCGTCAACGGCAACCGCCTGGCCCATGTAGGTGAGGAGGTGAGCCGCCTGGAGATGCGCCAGACGTCAGATGAAGTGCGCCGCGATGTGGAGCAATATTACTGGCAACTCGTCTCGCTCCATTCAAAGCATCAGACCCTCGACAAGGTGATCGCTATGCTCGACACGCTCACCACGCAGGTGCAGAGCTATGTGGATGCGGGCGTCACCACGGCCAACGACCTTCTTGAGGTGAAGCTCAAGCGCAACGAGATGCTCGTGGCCCAGACCGAACTCGACAACGGCATCTCCGTGATGCGGATGTTGCTCTCCCAATACGTCGGGAAGGGCACCACAGGTTCTGTCGATGTGGCCTCCGACATACAGGTGGGCGTCATGCCCGAGTTTCCGCAAGACCTCTACCGCAATCCTGAGGATTGTCTCGATCAGACTATCGGCCACGGCCTGCTCACCCAAAATGTCAAGGCCAAGGAGTATGAGCAGAAGATGGCCCTCGGCAGCAACCTCCCTATGGTGGCCGCCGGAGCCAGCTACAACTATGAGCATCTCCTCGACCAGGGGCACACGTTTGCCAACGTCTACGTCACCGTGAGCATACCTCTCACCGACTGGTGGGGCGGCTCCCACAACATGAAAAAGAAGAAACTGGAGACACAGATTGCCCGCACACAGCTCGAAGACAATTCGCAGCTGCTCATGATAGCCATGACCAATGCTTGGAACGACCTCAACACCTCCTACAAGCAGATGGGCATCGCCAAAGAATCGATCGAGCAGTCGGCCGAGAATCTGCGTCTCAACCAGAATTTCTACCGTGCCGGCACCACCACCATCACCGATTTGCTCAACGCCCAGACGCTCTATCAGCAATCGCAAGACAAATTCATCGACACCTACGGCCAGTTCCAGATCAAAAAGCTCACCTACCTCCAAGCCACCGGCCGATAAGCCCCCGCTCCGAAAGCTCCCGGAGCCCGGATTCTTTTGGTAAATTCGTAGCAAAGGCTTGGTAATTCTGCTCCAAAGTGCTAAACTTTAGTCAATTGGTGCAGAATTACCAAGCCTTTGGCGTATCATTGTTTGACGTTTTTCGCCCCAGGCAGTAATTTTGCAACGTCGAAACGGCACACACCCTTCGACACAGAAGAACTGCAAAAACAGGAAACAAACCCACAAACCATGATACTGAAAAGAATCCTCCCCATCGCTCTGGCTACAGCCGCTCTCGGCGCTAACGCCACGGAAAACCCGCTCATCAGAGTCTCGACCGACAACACCGAAATGGTGATGACAGTGGCCGACAACGGCAACCTCGTGCATAATTATTATGGCAAGAAGTTTAAAAACGCCTTGCCTTATAAAACCAAACAATATCGCGAGCAACCCGACAACGGAGCCGGTTACGCTCCTCAGGCATTTCCCGCCTACGGAGGCTACGTGATGATATCTCCGGCTCTCAAGCTCGTTCACTCCGACGGCTCGCACACCACACATCTGAAGTATGTGTCGCACGCCGTCAGCCAGCCTCAGGATGATGTGACCCGCACGGAAATCATCCTCAACGATCCCCTCTACGATATCAATCTCAAACTCACTTTCGACGCTTACGACAAAGAGGACGTGATAACCCAATCGGCCACTCTCACCAACAATGAGCAAGGTAATCTCGTGGTGGAGAATCTCGCCTCCTCCTACCTTCCTCTCCATGCCGATTCATATTACCTCACCCACTTCCACGGCGTATGGGCCACGGAGATGCAGCTCGTGGAAGAGCAGCTCCAGCCCGGCATCAAGAGCGTGGAATCGAAGCGTGGCGTGCAAGCCACACAGACGGCCAACCCTGCCTTTCTTCTCTCGCTCAACGGCCCTGCCCGTGAAGACTCCGGCGACGTATATGGCGGCGCTCTCGCATGGTCGGGCAATTATAAGATGACCTTCGAACAGGATGAGTGCGGACGTCTCAACGTAGTAGGCGGCGTCAACGATTTCGCCTCTACCTATTACCTCGACAATGGAGAATCGCTTACTACACCCCGTATGGTGTGGACATTCAGCGACGCCGGTCGCGGCCAGGTGTCGCGCAATCTTCACGATTGGATCCGCAACTACAATCTCACACATGCCGATCAGGAGCGCCCCGTGGTGCTCAACAGCTGGGAGGGTGCCTACATGAACTTCGACGAGAAGACAATCACCGATATGATCGACGATGCCGCCAAGATCGGAGTGGAGATGTTCGTGCTCGACGATGGTTGGTTTGGCAATGGCGAATATGCACGCAACACTGATCACGCCGGCCTCGGCGACTGGCAGGTGAACACCAAGAAACTTCCCCGTGGCATCGACTACCTTGCCAAGCATGCCGTGAAGAAAGGCCTCAAATTCGGAATATGGATCGAGCCGGAGATGGTAAATCCAAAAAGCCAACTCGCCGAGGCACATCCCGAATGGATTGTGAAGAGCGGCGACCGCGACAAGCTCCAGATACGCCAGCAGTGGATTCTTGACCTTACGAACCCCGCCGTTCAGGATTTCATCGTCAAGACTTTCGATGATGTGCTCGCACTCAGCCCCGACATCAGCTACATCAAATGGGATGCCAACCGATTCGTCACCGATTTCGGTTCGGAATACCTACCCTCTGATCGCCAGTCGCACTTCTGGATCGACTATACCAACGGTCTATACTCTGTCTACGACCGTATCCGTGAGGCTCATCCCGATGTGATGATACAGCTTTGCAGCTCGGGCGGCGCGCGCCTCGACATGGGTGCCCTCAAATATCATGATGAGTTCTGGACCAGCGACAACACCAACTCTATCGACCGTATCCGTATCCAGAACAGCACCAATCTCTTCTATCCAGCAATCGCAACAGCCTCTCACGTCTCGACCAGCCCGAATCATCAGACCGGCATGATGGCTCCTCTTAAATTCCGTTTCGATGTGGCTATGGCTGGCCGACTCGGTCTTGAACTCCAACCGAAACACCTCAACGAAGAGGAGTGGGCCTTCGCTCAGAAAGCTATCGAGGCTTACAAGAAGATTCGTCCTGTGGTGCAGTTTGGCGATCTCTACCGCCTCAAGAATCCAGAGGATGGCACAGGATGGGCTTCCCACCAGTATGTATCGAAAGATGGCAAGGAAGCCGTATTCTTCGCCTACAGCCTCAAGTATCACGGGCGCACCACCTTCTTCCAGACCCGCCTCAAGGGTCTTGATCCCGACAAGCAATATCGCGTCACTGAGATCAACAAGAAGGATTGGCCCTCATTCTACGGCGACGGTCAGGTGTTCCCCGGCGACTACCTCATGAACGAGGGTATATCGCTCGGCATCGGCAACAATTTCGACAGCACCGTGCTTCATATTCAGGAAATATAACTAACTTTGTAAAACATAACTAAAATAATATCATGCGAAAAATCGTTTTATTTCTCCTCGTGTCTCTCTTCGCAGCTTTTCCGGCTCTGGCACAGGAACTGATCAACGTGAGTGGTGTCGTGGTCGATGCCGCTACCCAAGAGCCCCTTATCGGCGCAACCATTCTTGTGAAAGGAACCTCTACCGGCACATCTACCGGTATCGACGGCGACTTCAGCATCAAAGCTCCAGTAGGAAGCACACTTCAGGTGTCTTACGTAGGCTATACCACAGCCGATTTCAAAGTGCCGGCTGATGGCCAGATGAATATATCTCTGAG
Organism: uncultured Sangeribacter sp.; assembly: GCA_964525735.1. Taxonomy (GTDB): domain Bacteria; phylum Bacteroidota; class Bacteroidia; order Bacteroidales; family Muribaculaceae; genus Lepagella. The sequence goes on along the minus strand of CAZGJH010000046.1, from coordinate 3,240 downwards.
CGAAAATTCTTCAATCCTCGACGAGGTGATCGTGGTGGGTGCGGCTATGAAAAAAGCCGACCTCACAGGCTCCGTAGGTTATCTCGACTCCGAGAAGCTCAACGAGACTCCCTCTACCACCGTGGCCGGTGCCCTTCAGGGCAAAATGGCTGGCCTTATGGTGACACCGAGTGCCAAACCGGGCGACGACGCCACCGTGAGAGTGCGCGGTATAAATACAATCAATTCCGGCGCATCCCCTATCTATGTGATCGACGGCCTCGTGATGGATGGCGATTTCGGCTCGTTCAACTCCATCAATCCCAACGATATCGAATCTCTTCAAGTGCTCAAAGATGCTTCCGCAACGGCTATCTACGGTTCGCGCGGCGCAAACGGTGTCATTCTTATCACCACCAAGAAAGGCCGTAAGGGTGAGGGTAAGGTAACCTACGACGGTTGGGTGCAGACCTCTCACATCGCTCATCGCCCCAAGACCATGAACGCCCAGCAACTCGGCGATCTCCGCATCGACGCTTTCGCCAATGGCTACATGCACTCCAATCCCGGGGCCGACCGCAACGCCTACATCCAGAACACCCTCTTGGGCACCACCACAGCTTTCTCAGCCGACGAGCTCGCTACATATCAGGCTGGTGAATCTTACGACTGGCTTGATCGCTTCACTCAAACCGGCGTCACTCAGAGCCATACGCTCAGCTTCTCAAACGGCGGCGAGAAATACAATCTCTTCGCAAGTTTCAACTACAGCAGCATAAAGGGTATCACAATCGGCACGAAAAACAACCGCTACTCCGGGCGTATCAACGTCGATTCCGACATCAAGCCCTGGCTGCGTATCGGCACCAACACCCAGTTCTCGCGCTCCGACGACAAGATGCCCGTAGATGAGGTGTTCAACCAGGCCATGGCAGCCAATCCGCTGCTCAACCCCGCTCCTTACAGCGATCCTGAGAGCCGCTATACCTACGACTACCTCACTCTCTACTATCGCGCCCATACCGAAGCCAACAACAACGATTACAACCCCTACAATTCTCTTGAGGTAGATCAGAAGCGTGTCCGCGACCGCCTTATCTCATCCAACTACATCAATATCAATCCCATCGAGGGGCTCAACATCCGTTCTACCTTCGCCTTCGATCTGGCCAACCAGACTTGGCTGGAGTATACTCCCGACTATGTGCAGCAGGCAATACGCCACTACAACGGCGACGCCCGCGCCAAGCATGAGCGGTGGACAAAGCTCTCCTGGCAGTGGGACAACACCGTGACTTATCGACGCACATTCGCCGATGTGCACAACACCGACTTCCTCCTCGGAACATCCGCTTCGCGCAACACATTCAACTACACCAAGGCTCAGGGCGACCGATTCGCCTCCAACGACCTCGGCTACAACGATCTGGCCGGCGCGGCTGCCAACGATAAGAAGGTGATCGAATCAAACTTCTATGCTTCCACTCTGCTCTCTTACTTGATCAGAGCTAACTACAATTACGATCAGCGTTACTATCTCACCGTCACTGCCCGCTACGACGGCTCTTCGAAGTTCGGACGCGGCCACAAATGGGGTCTCTTCCCCTCGTTCTCAGCCAACTGGGCTGTCACCAACGAGAAGTTTATGGAAGACCAGCACATCTTCGACAACCTGAAGCTCCGCGTGGGCTATGGCGTGGTAGGCAATCAGGATATCGAAAACTATGCCTACGCTACGATGTACTATTCTTCTGTGAGCAACGGAGCAGCATCTTACGCTACAAGCGGCCTCCTCGGCAACCCTCTTCTCACTTGGGAGAAACAGAAGCAGACCAACATCGGCCTCGATATGGCTTTCTTCAACAATCGCCTTCGCCTCTCTCTCGACGGCTTCTTCATCAACAACGACAACCTGCTCCTGAAGCATGCCCTGGCCTTCACATCAGGCTATAGTGAGGAATGGGAAAACATCGGCTCCGTCACCAACCGCGGTTTCGAGATGACCGTAAGCGCTACTCCTATTGATCTTCCCGACTTCACTTGGAACGTATCGGCCAATCTTTCGCTCGACCACAACAAGGTCAATAAGTTGCATGGCGGCGTGCAGCGCATTCTCAATGGCACAGAGCGCACGGGCAACATCTTCCTCGGCGAGTCGCTCAACACGATCTACACCCTGAAATGCGGCGGCATCGCTACCGAAGCCAACCGCGACCAGTGGGAGGGAGTAAGCTACAATGGCAAGAATGTGGGTCTCGGCGATCTCTTCGCTATCGACCAGAACGACGATAAGGTGGTGGATCAGAACGACCGTGTAATCGTAGGTTGCATGGATCCGAAGGTCTACGGCGGTTTCTCTACCGATTTCTCTTGGAAGGGTCTCACTCTCAATGCCATATTCAACTATTCGATCGGCGGCAAGAAGATAAGCGGTTACTATGAGTCGCTCCTCGGCTCCACCGGCACATCGATGGCCACGACCGATCTGCTCGACCGCTGGAGCGAGCAGAATCCCAATGCAGCCTTCCCGAGAGCAATCACCAACACCTCGTCTGGCTACAATCCCTACTACGCTTGGGACACTGATTTCGCTATCCAGAAAACCTCTTATCTGCGCCTGGCCACTCTCACTCTGAGCTACAACCTGCCCAGAAAATGGATGGAGGCTATCCATTTCGACAACATCCGCGTGTATGCCACCGGCTCCAACCTCTTCACAGCCACAAAATACAAAGGTTTCGACCCTGAGACTGGCGACTATGGCTATCCCGCAACCCGTTCATTCACTTTCGGTTTGAATCTCACCTTCTAATACTTCTCGATTACAATGAAAACCAACATAAAATCACTCCTCTTAGCCGCTCTATCGCTGGGCGCCCTCACCTCCTGCTCCGACTTTCTCACAGAAGATAGCCAGATGGGCCTCACTGAAGAACAGATCTACAGCGATCTCACTTATATCGAATCAAACCTCACCGGTATCTACAACAATATGCGCGACAAGACACGCGCCGACAATGAGTCGTGGTTTCTCTGGACAGGCACCGACGAGATTCAGCGTGGCGCGCTCCAGATGAAAGATGGCGGCGAGAATGGCAGCCTCGACAATTACGATGCTAATCTCAACTCCCTCACAGGCCGAGTGAAAGACCAGTGGAATGCCCGGTTTCCGGTAGTCACAGCCGCAGCCAAAATCATCCGTGCTCTTGATACCGATGAGGTTGTGGCCGGAACAAAAGCCGCTCATCTTCTCGGCGAGGC